>JAJCYC010000230.1 GCA_029263115.1 Pseudonocardia sp.
ATAGAGTGCTGGTACAACCCCAACCGGCGCCATTCCAGCATCGGAATGCTCTCCCCGGTGGACTACGAAGCAGCCCACACCGAGCCCGACCAAGATCACTGACCCCACACCGTCAGTGTCCGGCTCCGGGGGTCAAGCTCAACTCGTGTTGAAGGAGTTTGTTGACGTGGTCGCCGTGTTGCCTTTGGGTGGTCGTCGTCAACGCCACGGATGAACACGGTTCAGCAGCGCCCGCCGCGCACCGTCCCATCCATGAGGCGCAACGACCCGGTCGGTTCACAGCCTGATGGCGGAACTTCGGACGACGCACTGGATCGCGATAGCGTGGTCGAGAACCGTGTCGGCCTGCGAGTGGTGCTCCCGCCGGAACTGCCTCACCTCAAGCCGGCCGCGGCCAACGCCCTGCTCGAGTTGCTCGTCGGTCTGAGGGAGCGACTCGACCGAACGGAGTGATTCGGTGTCGATCAGATTCGCCTTCTACGGACGGGTGTCCACTGAGGACAACCAGGATCCGGCGGCATCTCGCAACTGGCAGCTTGCCCGCTCCCGCGCGCTGATCGACAAGCATGGGTGCGTCGTCGAGGAGTACTTCGACATCGGCCAGTCCCGTTCCATCCCGTGGAAGCGACGCCCTGCCGCGTCGCAGCTGTTGGACGCGATCCGTGACGGGGCGGAGTTCGAGGCCGTCGTCATTGGGGAGCCGCAGCGAGCCTTCTACGGCAACCAGTACGGGCTCACATTTCCGGTGTTCGTGCACTACGGAATCGGGCTGTGGGTGCCCGAGGTCGGTGGGGCGATCGATCCCGACGCCGAGGCGCACGACCTGATCATGTCCGTGTTCGGTGGCATGTCGAAGGGGGAGCGGAACCGGATCAAGATCCGGGTCCGGACGGCGATGGCCGCCCAGGCCCATGTCGAGGGCCGGTTCCTCGGCGGAAGACCGCCCTACGGCTACCGGCTGGCAGATGCCGGACCGCATCCGAACCCGGCCAAGGCCGCCGACGGCCGGCGGCTCCGCGTCCTCGAGCCGGACCCGGCGGCTGGGCCGGTCGTCAAACGGATCTTCGCCGAATACCTCGACGGCCTCGGGATCTTCACGATTGCCGAAGGTCTAACCAGGGACGGAATCCCCTGCCCGTCCGCGCACGACCCCGCGCGCAACCGGCACCGCTCGGGCGCCGCCTGGTCGAAGGGGGCGATCCGGGTGATTCTCGGCAACGCGCGCTACACCGGTCGCCAGGTCTGGAACAAGCAGCGCAAGGACGAGGTGCTCATCGACGTGGATGACGTCGCACTCGGCCACGAGCCCCGGCTTCGGTGGAACGACCGGGACGCGTGGGTGTGGTCCTCGGGCGTCGTGCACGAGCCGCTGATCGGTGTCGACGACTTCCAGAACGCGCAGGACATGCTCGCCGGAGGCGGGCGCGCCAAGTCTCGGACGCGCGAACGGCTCCGGCGGCCCTACGTCCTTCGGGGTCTCGTGCACTGTGGGGTCTGCGAGCGTCGGATGCAGGGACAGTGGAATCACAACCGGCCCTACTACCGCTGTCGCTATCCACGTGAGTACGCCCTGGCGAACACCGTGGAACACCCAGGAAACGTCTATGTCGCGGAGGACGACGTCCTGCCCGCGCTGGACGGATGGCTGGCCGGGCTCTTCGAGCCTGAGCAGATCGAGCGGACGGTGGCGGCGATGGTGCGCTCCCAGCCCGATGCGAGGTCAGACCCCGCCGCCAACGTCGCCGCACGAGTTGCCGCCGAGTGCGACGCGAAGCTCGCCCGATACCGCGCCGCGCTGGAAGCCGGTACCGATCCTGCGCTGGTCGCGATCTGGACCGCCGAGGTGCAGGCGCACCGGGCGGCCGCGCTCGCACGAGTTCGTATCCGCACCCGAACCCAGCACGGCCCGATGGACGAAGCTGACATCCACCAGCTGGTTGAAGCGCTGGGTGATGTGCGCGCCGTCCTCGGCCGAGCCTCTACTGACGACCGTGCAGCTGTCTACCGCCAGCTCGGCCTGCGATTGACGTACGCACCTGAACTCCGCACGGTGCGCGCCGCGATCGAGATCAGCGCGCACTCGTGGGGTTATGGTCTGTGTCCGAGGGGGGACTTGAACCCCCACGCGTTGCACCCCTGCGTACGGCAGGGGTTCATGCGGCTGACGATAGCGAAGTCGAGCGGATCCGTCATCGGATCGTCAAGTTGTTGTTCGACCTCTTCGTCCCGAAGCAATCGGAGCGCCTCGTTGACCAGCACGAAGTCGCAGGATTTGTGGGGGAGTATTGCCGACCGTCATCGTCCACATGCGGATGCCGTTGTACTGGCGGTTACTCACGAAGTTGATCACCCGGCCGCGAGGCGAACTCAACTTGCCTTGTACGCACCGTGCCGCCATGGCTGCTCGGCCACGCGAGAACTGCCTCGGCGTGACCCCAACGGGTGCTGCCAAGTGGTCGTAGCGTATTGCTTCGGGTTCATCGCGTTGCTGATGAGTCGGGAAGATCGTACGTGAGCAGTCCAAGCTGGCGGTCTCGAGCACGCGCCGACCGCTACATATGACAAGGTGTCGAGGGCGCGAGGCTCGGCGGGGGAGTCCCAGCGGTTGGTCTGTATCAACCCGGCAGGATGTCGCTGGTGACCGGCATAACGTCCGATAGCTCAGCGGAGGCGAAAGAGCCCGATCGGCTGGAAGTTGCCCTTGCTGCGGTGATGACGGCTCGTCCGTCTCAACCGGTCGCACCACCGCTCGCGGCGCCTGGGCGGCTCCCGTTCGGTCAGCTCTCGCCTCCGGTGTTCGAGAGGCTGGTCGCTGAGGTCGTCCTGTACGTGGACGGGCTGGGCCGGGTGCGGATCTATGGCCGGTCGGGCCAGGGACAGGAGGGGCTCGACCTCCTCGGCGGTCCGGTCGGGGCACGGTCGGTATACCAGGTGCGCCGGATCAAGCGATTGACCGCCAGCCGCCTGCGGACCGCTGTCGAGGATTACGCGGGAGCGCCGGCGAAGGCCGGCCGTCGCCCTGAACGGCGCTTTGACGCGTCGAGATTCGTCCTCGCGGTGGCGTGCGATGTCGACGAGGACGACACCGCTGTCGAGCAGGAACTGGATCTGCTGCAGCAGGAGTACGCCGGAGATCTGGAGATAGTGCTCTACGACGGCGGCGAGCTGTCGCGCCGGCTCCGGGACCGGGGATCGCTCGTGGCCGGGATCTTCGGGCGGGCGTGGGCTGAGGCGTTCTGCGGGTGGACACCGGTGATTGCTCCGATCGAGCCGGAGGCCCGGCTGCTGCTCAACGACCCGGTGACGATCCTCGGCTTCGGGAACGTGCTACGGCAGGCCGATGAGCAGCGCGAGCAGCATCCGCTGGCTGCCGCGACGGTCTATCACAGCGTGGCGGATGTCCTCGACGAGGCTGGCATGCCGAGCTCCGCCGACCCCGTCCGCCGCCGGCACTGCGCCGCGCTGGAGGCCGGCGGCCAGGTCAACGACGCACTCCGGTCCGGGATGACGTTCCTGCTGCGCCGCTACGACCACGACGTCGACGACACGGAGATCGGCGTGGTGGTCCAGCGTCTGGCCGAGCAGGCCGGCGACGCTGATCGTGCAGCAGGGCTAGTCGCGGGTTACCTCTCGCCGTCGATGGCGACGCCCAACGTTGCACCCGAGCAGGTCCTGACGGCCATCGACGTGCTGATCGGCTCGGGGCACGAGTTCGCCCTGCCGCTCGCAGTCCGGGTCGCCGAGCGCGTGATCGCCCAGGACCATGACGAGATCGACACCCAGGCGCTGCAAGGGCTCCTGGGCGGCCTCTTCGATCTTCGGGCCGACGACGCGACGCGGGTCCGCCTGCAGTGCGCGCATGCCGATCTCGCGGTGCGCAATGGCGCCGACCCTGCCGAGGCGTTCTCGACCGTGCTCGCGGCGTCCCGCGCAGCCCGCTTCGCCGAAGGCCCCGCCGCGCTCGCGCAACGCCGTGCTGCACACGCCCTGGCAGGATGCGACCGAACCGGCGAAGCGCGCGATCTGTACGCGGCGTCGGTCGTCTTCTCCAGCCACGCCGGGTTGGGCGGCGACACCCGTGATGCCCTGCGCTCGATCACCTACCTCGCCACACCTTTCACCGACGCCTCGGACTGGGCCGAGAGGGCCCGCGACGTCAGCACCCGCGACCGGCTGCTCCCGGGATCGGACCAGGCTGCAATGGCCACCCTGGAGCACCTGGTCGAGGACAAGATCCCGCAGGCACTGCGACGAGCGTGGCAGTGGGTCAGGCACGAGCGGGTGGCGGGCGCCCTCGCCGACGAAGTGGTGGCGCGCCGCAGGCTCGGTGCGATTCTGGAGCGTGCAGAGGAGCATGGCGCGGCTGTCGAGGAGTTCGTCCGAGCCGGACACCGGGCGGGGGCCGCCCGAGCCGCCGCCGCGTCGCCCACTGACGTCACGGTCGTCCGCTTCCTGACTGATCACAATCCGGACGCGGTCCGCTCCGCGGCTGCCGCTGTCATCGCCGCCCAGGCCGACCTGGTCCCGGACGAGGCCGTCGACGATCTCGTCGCACGGCTACTGTATGTCGTCGAGGAGGGGCCGCCGGTCACCTTCGCCGGGCCGGTCCGGGTGCAGTACGCGCTGCGTGCTCTCGCCGCGCTGGGTTCCCGATTGACAGCGGAGCACGCCGACCGGCTGATCAGGCACCTCCAGCCGGTCGTCCCACGGGAGGCGAACCGTTACCGCTTCACCGACGACGAGATGGTCAGCGCGCTCGCCGTCTTGACCCGCCGTACTGACCTGCGGAGTCGCGTGCTTGCAGGTCAACTGCTCGTCGATGCCGCCACACTCTTCCAGGTCCAGCGGGCCACGACCGCGTTGCAGCGCCTTCCCCGGCAGGACGAGCTCGTCGGTCCGCTGGCCGCCGCGGTGGAAGAGGGCAATGCTGATGCGGCCGAGGTGCTCGCCACATGGGACGTGTGGGTCGACCCGATGGGGGCGCCCTTGCGGGCGGCGGCGGACAGGCTACTTGCGGTGCCGGTCGGCCGACCCCGCGACAGCTACGGCGAGGGACACGTCGGAGAGCACGTCGGGCTGCTGCTCGCCGCGGCACTCGGCAGACCCGGTGCCGGCGGCGACGCGGAGCTCGCCGAACTGCGCGATGCAATCTTCGACCACCTGCTCGCCTGGGCCGGCGATCGTCACGACATCGCCGTCAGTCGACGCAGTGCGGTTCGAGGTCTCCTCTCCCTCGCCGACCGCCTGTCACCGGAACACCGGGGCCGCGCGTGCGCGGCTCTGCTCGGCGAGTACGACACACCGTTGCGCCATCCCGGTGATGTGATGGAGCGCGAATCGATGAGGCCGCTGAGCACCTTCCGGATGAACACCCGGGGCTGGCTGTTCCCGCTGCTCTGCCTCCGCGTGGCCGCCACCTTGGCAGCGACCCGGGCCGAGATCGAGGCGGTCCGCACGCGCCTTGCACTCGCCATCCAGCGCGTCGGCGACGACCCTGACGCAACGGACCTCATCGGACGGGCGGTGATCGCCAGGCAGGACGACCCGCCGCTGCCGGTCGGGCACCTTGCCGCGCATCCGGGGGCGCCAGTGCGGCGGGCCGCGGCCTTGTGTTGGGCCGCAGATCCGGATCGACGGACCGCAACGGTGTACAGCCTCGCCGCCGACCCGGATATGCTGGTCCGCCAGCACACGGCATGGATCGTGTTCGACTTGCTCGGTGACCAGGATGACAGCGATCCGAAGCTCGCGGCCATCCTCTCGGGGCTGGCTGCGGACCGCAGCCTCCTCGTCCGGATGAGTGCCACCGGGGCGGACCGCCGCTGAAGGCGCCGCGCCAGCGTATCGCCTGGCCAACCCCGTCGGCATACGAGCAGCGTCGCCTCCCGCGTCACCGCAGGACCCACGGCGTACCGGTCTCGCCGGCCGGCGGCGACGCTGCCGCCGCTCCAAGGTGTCCGGACAAGCGTGACGATCCGCAGACGACTCGGAAGTGTCATGGTTCCGGCAATGCTTCGGCGCGCGGGGATAGCCTCCTGGAACCGCTTGCGTCACGGGGCTCCATATCGCTTGATCCTGACCTGCGAATCTCCAGATAGATCTTGTATTCGGGCGTTCCAACCACTACGTCGGTTGGGTGCGTTGCGGTGCAGCTACCGATCAATGCCGGCGTGGGGTGAATGGTCGGCGCTGGCCGGTGCAGGTGTGGGTGGGCAGCAGTCGGAGTCAGCGGCGGTCGCCGGTCGGCGGTGGACGAGCAAGATTGCGGCCGCGGTGAGGAGCGCGAGGGCGGTGGCGGTGAGCGCGACGGCGGCCAGATTGGTGCTGATCCAGGTCGCGACCTGTGCGGAGAGCGCGGCGACGCCGCCGTCGGAGGGCCGATCGGCGCCCAGCAGCGGGGGCAGCCAGTAGTAGAGGAGGTAGCCACCGGACAGGGCGAGCAGCGCGCCGGCGATGCGCCCGGCGTAGGGGGCGATCCCGCGCATGGTGCGGGCGAGGGCGGTGCTGGCGGCGGCGGCGAGCAGCGCGAGGGTGATCAACAGCAACGCGGACCCGGCGGCGTAGGCGGCGAACACGGCGAGCACCCCGATCCAGGTGGTCGCTGCGGCCTGGGTGACCACGGCGAGCAGCACGGCGAGGGTGCAGGAGGCCGACGCGATCGCGTAGCCGGCGCCGAACCCGATGAGCCCGCGGGTGCTGGTGACCTGGCGGGTGTCGGGTTGGCGGCTGCCGATGCGCAGGGTGGGGTGCCAGCCGGCGAGCATCGCGATCCCGACCAGGGCGAGCACGCCGCCGAGCGCGGCGGCGAGCCAGGGGACCAGGGTGATAACCGAGCGGACCCCGATGGTGAGCAGCAACCCGATGACGGTGAAGGTGGCGGTGAACCCGGCGGTCAGGGCCAGGCCGGCGCGGAGCCCACCGGCGAGGCGCTCGACCAGGCCGGTTCCCCGGGTGTTGCTGGTGGTGGTGGCGGTGAGGACGGCGGGGAGCAGCCCGAACCCGCAGGGGTTGACCGGGGCGAGGAGCCCGGCGCCGAAGGCCAGCACGAGAAGTGCGGTCACCGGGCGCCGGCCTCGGTGAGCGCGGTCTCGATCTGGTCCGTGGTGGGCTTGTAGCCGCGGAAGACCTCGGTGCCGGTGGCGTCGAGGACGACGGCGACACCGATCTGGCTGATCTGGTAGCCGCTCAGCAGCCGGCCGTCGGTGTCGATGGCGTAGGCCAGGTCGGTGGCCTGGTTGGTGTCGAGGAAGCCGCGGATGTCCTCGGCGGTCTCGTTCGGGTCGAGGTCCACGGCGGCGAAGTTCGCGCCCGGGGTGGTCTGCTGGAGCTGGGCCAGGGCCTGGGCCTCGGGTCCGCAGGTGCCGCAGTTGACGGTGAAGAAGTACACGACGCTGGGTTTCCCGCCGGGCACGTCGACCTGTTGCCCGGACAGCGTGGTGGCGGTGAACTCCACCCCGGTATTCGAGTCCGCGGTCGGGGTCGGGGCGGGGGCGAGCGCGGTGTAGGCCACGGCGAGCACGGCGATCACCGCCAAGCCGATCCCGGCCAGCAGCGGCCAGCGACGCTTCGGGGGCCGGGGGGATCGCGGACGGGTGGTGGACTCAGACACCTGAATGCTCCGGACGGTCGGTGATGTGAGGGGTTCGGGGACGGTTCGGCGGCCGGGTGGGCGCGGGTGGCACCACGTCCGGTTGGCGACGGTTGAGGGCGGTAGGAGACGTGCTGGTCTCAGCGTGTGCGGGCGGCGGGCGCGGGGGGCGACTGGCCGGCGCCGGGTGCGGGTGGGCAGCAGAGCTCACCGTCGGCGCCACCCGAGGTGCTGGCGCGGTGGCGCAGCCGCAGGCCCACGGCACCGAGGGTGAGCAGTACCGCGGCTGCGATCAGCCAGGGGTTGAGCAGCCAGGACCCGAGCACGCCCAGCGCGCCGGCGGCGAGCAGGGCGGGCCCGGCGCAGCACAGCACCGCCAGCCCGCCGATCGCGGCGATACCGAGGGAGTCGCGCATCGAGTGGGGGGTGGGATCGGCGGACATGGCGGGGAGGGTTTCTTTCCGGTCAGGTGCGGGGTGTGATGCGCTCGCAGGCGGCCAGCGCGACGCAGTTGTCCGCGGCCAGGGACCGGGCCAGCACGACCAGGTCGGCCACCCGCGGGTCGACCACCCGGTAGTGGGTGTAGCGGCCGTCGCGCCGCGCCGCGACGTAGCCGCAGTCGGCCAGGCACGCCAGATGGACCGACACCCGGCCCTGGGACAGCCCGACGTGGGTGACGCATTCGCTGACGGTGTGCTCGCCGGCGAGCAGGAACTCCAGCAGCCGCAGCCGGGTCGGATCGCCCAGCGCGCGGAAGAACTTCGCGACCATCCCCACCTGTTCGCCGCCCTCCCCGAGCAACGGCGACACCGCAGCGGTCGGTGTGTCCGGCCGGGCGGTCGTGCCCGAGCTACCAGCCATGTGTCGGTCCTCCACGTAGATGCATCCGCTTTGACGAATGCCGGACGCTAACATACATTCGGGAAAACGGATTGGATGGTTCGGGGTGGGGTACCCGGCATGGCAGCAGCCCGGCGACCACCCGCGACTCCCCGTCCGCCGACCGCCTGGGCACCACCGCACGGGCCCCACCGCACGAACTGCAGGAGGTCCCACGTGAACGACACCCCACTGTTCGACCTGGCCGTGATCGGTTCCGGTGGCGCGGCGATGGCCGCGGCCATTGCCGCGCGCCAGGCCGGGAAGACCGTGGTGCTGGTCGAGCAGGCCACGCTGGGCGGGACCTGCGTCAACGTCGGCTGCGTGCCGTCCAAGACGCTGCTGGCCGCGGCCGGAGCCCGCCACAGTGCGCTGAGCAACCCGTTCCCCGGCGTCCCGACCTCGGCCGGCCCGGTCGATCTGGCCGCGCTCGTCGAGCAGAAGGACGAGCTGGTCGGCTGGCTGCGCCAGGGCAAGTACGCGGCCGTCGCCGACGCCCACGGATTCGAGGTCCGCCCCGGGCGGGCCCGGTTCACCGGCCCCGACACCCTCGAGGTCGACGGGACACCGCTGCCGGCCCGGGCCTACCTGATCGCGACCGGTGCCGAGCCGGCCCGCCCGGACCTGCCCGGCCTCGACGGCATCGACTGGTTGAGCTCGACCACGGCGATGGAACTGGCGGAGCTGCCCGAGTCTCTGGTCGTGATCGGCGGCGGCTACGTCGGGATGGAGCAGGCGCAGCTGTTCGCCCACCTCGGGTCGCGGGTCACCCTCGTCGGGCGCCTGGCCCCCGCGGCCGAGCCCGAGCTCGCCGACGTGCTGCGCGCGGTGTTCACCGACGACGGGATCACCGTCATCGAGGACCGCGCCGCGACCGTGCGCGACGACGCCGGGGAGGTCGTGGTGAGCACCCGGTCCGGGCAGCGCGCGAGCGGCGCCCGGCTGCTAGTGGCGACCGGGCGGGCGCCGCGCACCCCGGCGTTGGACCTGGACGCGGCCGGGGTGAAGACCGACGACGGCGGCTTCGTCCTGGTCGACGAGGCGCAGCGCAGCTCCAACCCGCGGATCTTCGCCGCGGGCGACGTGGCGGGAGCACCGCAGTACGTCTACGTTGCCGCTGCCACCGGCCGGGCGGCGGCGCTCAATGCCACCGGCTCAGCTGGGCCAAGCCCGGCCACGGTCGACTACACCGGGATGCCCGCGGTGGTGTTCACCCGCCCGCAGCTCGCGTCGGCCGGGCTGACCGAGGCTGAGGCCATCGCGGCCGGTCACCGTTGCGACTGTCGGGTCCTGAGCCTGTCGGACGTGCCGCGCGCGCTGGCCAACCGCGACACCCGGGGCGCGGTCAAGCTGGTCGCCGACGCCGACACCGGCCGGGTGCTGGGTGTGCACGCCGCCGCCGACGCGGCCGGGGAACTCATGCTGGCCGCCACCTATGCGATCAAGGCGCGGATGACCGTCGACGAGATCGCCGACACCTGGGCGCCCTACCTGACGATGGCCGAGAGCCTGCGCCTGGTCGCCGGGTTGTTCCGCAACCAGATGCCCACCTCCTGCTGCGCCTGACCCCCCAAGTTCCCCCGCTCACATCCGGAAGGACCAGCACTCGTCATGGGCATCAGCGCGGAGCAGTTGAGCACCCAGCTCACCGAGACCATGCGGTCCGGCGGAGCCGGGCACGGCGACGGCGACCCGGTCTATTGGCTGTGGCCCGTACTGCTGCGGGAGCTCGCCCGTGGGCGCCCGGTCACCGTGGACGACCTCGCCCGCGTTACCGGTCGCGCCGCCGTCGAGGTGCGCGCCGGGTTGGGCGCGCTGTCGGACACCGAGTACGACCACCGAGGCAGCGTGGTCGGGCACGGCATCACGCTGCGGGAGACCCCGCACCAGTTCACCGTCGACGGCCTGGTCCTCCACACCTGGTGCGCGCTGGACACCTTGATCTTCCCGACCGTCCTGGACCGTCCCGCGCAGGTCGTCTCGCCCACCCCGGGCACCGGCGAGCTGGTGCGCCTGAGAGTGGACCCCACCACCGGGGTCACCGAGCTGGATCCCGACACCGCGGTCGTGTCGGTCTTCATCCCCGACGCGGGTGTCGGGGTGCGGTCGGCGTTCTGCAACCAGGTGCGCTTCTTCGCCACCCCCGTCGCCGCCCGCGGCTGGCTCACCGAGCATCCCGGCGGGCGTGGTGATGGGAGTCGGTGAGGCGTTCGTGTTGGGCCGGCGTCTGGCCCAGGACCTGGTCGGTGACCAGCCCCGCAGCTGCTAGCTCTGCCACCGCCGATCACCCGAGCAACGAGGAGAAGATCATGTCGATGGGTGCACCCATGAGGATCCGTGGGGTCGCCGAGGACCTCGGCGTGGCCGCGCTGGCCGGCTACCTGGGCACCACGGTGATGGAGCCGGTGTCGCAGAAGCTCTACGAGCTCGAATCCGACACCGACCGGGCCCAGGAGGACGCCGCCCGCCCGGGACCACCCGACCGGATCGCCGCCGAGAAGCTGACCCACCTGTCCGGGCTGAACCTGAGCGACGCACAGCTCGACCGCGCGGCGGTGGTGGCCCATTACGGGCTGGCGATTTCCTGGGCGCCGCTCTACGGGTTGCTGCGCCGGACCACCGCGCTGGGCCCGATCACCGCGGGGTTGGCGACCGGGGCGGCGATGAGCGTGCTCGCCGACGAGCTGATGACCCCGGCGTTCGGGTTCTCCGCCCCCAACCTGGACTACCCGCTGGTCACGCACCTGCGCGGGATGGCCGCGCACCTGGTGTTCGGGCTGGCCGTCGCCGTGGTCACCGAGACCGCCTGGAGCCTGCGCGGCCGCCGGCCCTGACCGGAGTATCAGCCGATCGTCACGAGATCGATCCCCACGAAGGAGACGCATGACCGAACGATTCGACGCGATCATCATCGGTATGGGACCTGGCGGGGAGGTCGCGGCGTCTCGGCTGCTGGACGCCGGTCGCCGGGTCGCGGTCATCGAGCGGGAGCTGATCGGCGGCGAGTGCGGCTACTGGGCGTGCATCCCGTCCAAGACGCTGCTGCGCCCACCCGAGGCCCGCGCCGGGGTCGAGCGGGCCGCCGGCGTCGACGGGGCTCGTCTGGACTGGCCCGCGACCCGCGCCCACCGCGACGGCATGATCCGCCACCTCGATGACGGCAACCAGGTCACCGGTTACGAGAAGTCCGGGGCCACCGTCATCAAGGGCGCCGCCACCATCACCGGGCCCGGCATCGTCGAGGTGGACGGGCGCGTGCTGTCCGCGACCGACATCGTCGTCGCGACCGGCTCGACCGCGGTCCTGCCCCCGGTCGAGGGGCTCGACACGGTGCCGGTGTGGACCAACCGGGAAGCCACCACGCTGACCGACATCCCCGGCCGGGTCGTGATGCTCGGCGGCAGCGCCGTCGGGTGCGAGCTCGGGGTGTTTCTGCACCGCTTCGGCGCCCAGGTCACCATCGTGGAGCGCTCGGCCACGCTGCTGGCCCGCGAGGACCCGCGGGTCGGGGAGATCCTCGGTGAGCGGTTGCGCGCCGAGGGGATCGACGTGCGCACCGGCGTCACCGCCGTCCGCGCCCACCGCGACAGCGACAGCCCCGACACCGACACCGACACCGACACCGACACGGTGATCACTCTCGACGATGGCGCGCAGCTGCGGTGCGAGGTCGTCGTGGTCGGCGCCGGGCGCCGGCCCCGCACCGCCGGGCTGGGTCTGGACACGGTCGGGGTGTCGCTCGGGGACAGGGGCGAGATCACCGTCGACGAGCACTGTCGAGCGGCGGACGGGGTGTGGGCGATCGGGGACGTCACCGCGATCATGGCGTTCACCCACGTCGCGATGTATCAGGGCCGGATCGCCGCGGACGCCATCCTCGGCCGGCCGCGCCCCGCGACCTACGGGGGCATCCCGCGGGTGGTGTTCACCGATCCCGAGGTCGCCGCCGTCGGGCTCACCGCGGCCCAGGCCGTCGAGCAGGGTGTGCGCACCGCCGCTGTCGAGCTCGACCTGGCCGCGACGCTGGCCCGGCCCTGGACCTACGAGCAGAACCCGCACGGGCATCTCGGGCTGCTCGCCGACCCCGACAACGGTGTCCTGCTCGGTGCGTGGGCGGTCGCGCCGATGGCGGGGGAATGGATCCACCAGGCCGCGCTGGCCATCCGTGCCCGCATCCCGATCGAGGTGCTGCTCGACCAGGTCGCCCAGTTCCCCACCTACAGCGAGTCCTTCCGCGCCGCGCTGGAGCAGCTCGACCTCACCAGCGCCGGCTGACGTTGCCTACCTGATGTGCACCAGCCCGACGTGTTAGACCACTGGGTCGAGGACCCGGGCGCACACACCGATCACGGAGGTTCACCATGACAACGGTTCTCTACCCGGCGCTGCGCCGGCTGCTCGACGACGGCGCGCAGCTGGTCGAGGTCCTGCCCGCAGGCGAGTACGACGAGATGCACCTGCCCGGCTCGGTCAACATCCCGCTCAAGACCCTCGACGCCACCACCACCGCCGGGCTCGACCGATCGCGGCAGGTGGTCGTGTACTGCTGGGACGCCCTTTGAGATATGAGCCCACGAGCCGCGTGCCGGCTCGCCACGCTCGGGTTCACCCAGGTCTATGACTATGTGCCGGGCAAGGTCGACTGGCTCGCCCGCAACCAGCCGGTCGAGGGGACCGGCGCCGACACCGAGATGATCGGGCGGCACCTGCGCCAGGAGGTGACCACCGTCCGGCCAGAGGAGCGCATCTCGGCCGTCCGGGCCCGGGTCGCCCGATCCGCGCACCGCTTCGCGCTGGTCACCACCGCCGACGGCATCCTGCTCGGGCGGCTGCGGGCTGCCGTCCTCGACGACGCCGATCCGACCCGCCCGGCGGGCGAGGTGATGGAGGCCGGGCCGTCCACGCTGCGCCCGCACGAACCCGCCGCCGCGATCGCGGACCGGCTCGTCGACAAGGGGCTCTCCTACGCGATCGTTGCCGACCCGGACGGGCGCCTGCTGGGCACGGTGCATCCCGGCGACCTGTGATCGGGACACGGCCGACGCATTCGGCCCCGGTCACGCCACACCGCGACTTCGGTCGCAGCCGCGGTGGCGACATCTCTGCATCCGTACGAACCCGGTACGACCGTTGAGGAGGTCATGGAAATGATGGACGGAATGATGATGGACGGAATGACGGCGGGGATGGGGCTGTGGATGGTCCTGTTCCTCATCGCCGTCGGCGCGCTGCTCGTGCTGGCCGTTGTGGGCGGCGTGTCGGTCTATCGCCGGTTGCGCCCAGGGCAGGGTCGCGTCAGCGCCGTCGGGAGTGACGCCGCGCGGGACAGGTTGCGCGAGCGCTACGCCGCCGGCGAGATCGACGACGAGGAGTACGAGCGCTGCCTCTCCACGCTCACCCACTGGAGCTGAGGTCGAAACCGCTGGTGTACACCGATGCGACCGGTGGTGATCGGGTTGCTGCGTCGGCCGGACCGAGGGGTCGTCCGCCGACCGACGGCCCTGGGCCGCGCAGACGACGCGATTCGATACTGGGACCGGATGCCCTCGGCCCTTGTCGCCGTGGCCAGCAGCAGGCCAGCGGCTGCGGCCCGCGATCAGTAGGCGGCCGACGGCTTCCGGCGGGTCGATCATCGGATGCCCGGTCTCGCGCGGCGACGGGCGAGGGGCAGCAGCAGGGCGAGGACGGCCCCGATCAGGACCGGCGTGTCGCCGGTGCGGGCGTAGGGGGTCAGCCCGGTGCGCAGCGCGACGGTCTCGCGCAGCAGGGCGGGGTCGCCGAGCCCGCTCTGCGCGAGCACCGTGCCGTCCGGCCCGACGACGACGGAGTAGCCGGTGGGCGCGGACTGTAGGACCGTGCGCCCGAACTCCAGTGCCCGCATCCGGGCGCCGGCGACCTCGATCGCGGGCACGTCCTCGGTGAGGTAGGAGGCGGCGTTCGTCGGGACCAGCACGATCTGCGCGCCCGCGGTGACCGCCTCGCGCACCCGGTCGGCGAAGAGCACCTCGTAGGAGATGACCACACCCAGCGGTCCGGCCGGGGTGTCGATCAGGGCGACGCCCTCGCCGGGGATGGCGTCGCGCGGGACGAGCGCGGTGAGGTCGGTGAGGCGTTCGAGCAGCTCCCGGCCGGGGAGGTACTCGCCGAACGGGACGCGGTGCTCCTTCTCGTAGCGGCCCAGGATCGCCCCGTCCGGGCCCCACGCCACCGCGGCGTTGCGGAAGCCGGGTCCCTGCCGCTCGACCACCCCGACGACGACGGTCGTCCCCAGCCGCCGCGCGAGCTCCGCGGTCCGGGCGTCCCCGGGGGAACCGGCGATCTCGCCCTCGACGCTGATCACGGTCTCGGGGAACAGGACGAGGTCGGGGGTGCCGGTGATCTGCTCGGCGACCGTGAACTGCCGGTCGGTGGTGTCCTGGGGATCGGTGAACACCGCGCGCAGCCCGCGTGGCCCGCCGCCCTGGACCACCGCGACGTCGAGCTTCCCGGCGGGGGCGGTGTGCACGGTGGCGCCGAGCGCGACCGGGAGCCCGGCGACGGCCACGGCGAGTCCGATCGCGACCCAGCGGGTGCGTCCCCGGGTGAGCACCAGCGCGGCCATGCCGACCCCCGCCGTGGCGGCCGCCGCGGTGACCAGCAGGGATCCGCCCAGCGGGGCGGCCAGGGCGAACGAGCCGTCGAGCTGGGCGTGCACCAGGGCCGGCAGTGGGAAGCCGTCGAACGGGAACCGGGTCTGGGCGGCGTCGAGCAGCACCAGCCCGGCGGGCAGCGCCCACCATCCGCCCGACCACCGGCCGGTGTGGGCGGTCGGTACCACCCCGACGGCCACGGCCAGCATCAGCGACTCGAGCACGGCGATCCCCACGTAGCCGGCCACCGCGAAACCGGTCAGCCACGCCAGCGTGCTGCCGTAGAGCACGGCGCCGGCCAGGGCACCGATCAGCAGCCGGGCGCGCAGGTGCCGTCCGTGCAGGGCGACCGCCAGCACCGCCACCCCGATCGGCAGCAGCGGCCACCAGCCCCGCGGCTGAGCGCCCAGGGCCCACAGGCCGCCGGCGCTCGCCGCGAGCACCAATGTCACGGGCATCGACAGGGTGGGCCGGGTCACCCGGCCGGAGAGTGCCGGTTCGGTCGGCAACGCCTGGTCGATGCGGATGGCGGGCTCCTCTCGGTCGAGTGGACCCGGCGGACCGAACCACGCAATTACTATGCCGTGTAGAAGATGATGTTGCGGACGCGGGACCGTGTCGCGAGCAGCGTCGCAAGGTCGATGGCGTCCGCTTGCTGCCCTCGCGACTGCAGCACGCCTGCTACCTGCTGTCCGGGCCGGTGGCCTCGTTCGACGTCAGGCACGCGGCGCGTGCGCCGCGCCATCCGATGGCGGCGGCGAGGAGCAGTAGCGCGCCGCCGACGTAGTAGACGGCCTGGATGCCGATCGCGGCGGCGAGCAGGCCGCCGACGAGCAGGGAGATCAGCCGGCCGAGTTGCCAGAACACGTCGAAGCCGGCGAAGATCCGGCCGCGGGCCTCGGCGGGGGTGTGGGTCTGGAGCAGCGAGTTGAAGGTGACCGCGCCGCTGGAGGTCCCCATCCCGTACACGGCGAGGGATACCAGGGCGAGCGGCAGCGCGGTGAACGTGGCGAGGACGAGGTCGACCATGCCGCGCAGGACGTAGGGCCCGAACACGAACACGGGTCGGCGTGGGTCGCTGACCAGGCGGGTGAGCAGGAACGGTCCGAGTACGGCGCCGACGCCGATCGCGCCCAGGAGCAGCCCGTAGCCGCTGGGCGGCAGCGCGAGGTGGTCGCGGGCCAGCACCACGAGTAGCGCGCTGGTCGCGCCGGCGGACAGCGCGGCGAGCAGCTGCCCGGTGCCCAGTGCGCGCAGCAGCGGGTCGGCGAGCAGTAGCCGGACGCCGGCGGCGGCATCGGAGAAGAAGCCGTGGCGCTGGGTGGGTGCGGGTGTGGTGGGGAGCCGCAGCCCGACGAGCAGCAGGGCGCTGAGCGCGAAGCTGGCGGCGTTGATCCCGAACGCGGGAGCGGCGCCGAGCGCGACGTAGAGGATCCCGGCCAGCGGGGCCAGCGCGATCTGCGACAGCACCGCCGCGGTCCAGATGCCGCTGTTCGCGGCCACGAGCTCCTCGTCCTTCACGAGCGTGGGCAGGGCGCTGTTGGCGGCGGGGTTGAACAGCACCGCGCCTGTGGAGAGTCCGAACGCGATGGCGTAGACCGCGATGACGTTGTCCCCGACCAGGAGCAGCGAGGCGGCCAGCACGGCGCGCCACAGGTCCGCGGCGACCATCACCGCGACCCGGGGCAGCCGGTCGACCAGCGTGCCGGCGAACGGGGCGAGCGCGAGCACCGGCACGATCTCGGCGAACACCACCGCGCTGACGCCGAGCGCGGAGCCGGTCAGGTCGAACACGAGCAGCGTGAGCGCGACGGTGGCGAACACGTCCCCGGCCTGGGACACCGTGCGGGACGACCACAACCGCCGGTAGCCGGGCTGGGCGAACACCGTGCGCAGCCCGACCCGCGACGACGGGGCGCGAGTCACGCGCGAACCGGCTCGGCCGGTGCGTGCTCGATGATCTGGCAGACCACGGCGTCGTGGCCGCCGCGCCGGGCGGTGCCGGCGGCGCGGCGCGCGGCCAGCAGGGAGCGGCGCAGCCGGCGCAGGTCGGCGAGCTTGCGATCGATCCCGGCGATGTGGGCGTCGAGGAGGCCGGTGACCCGCGCACAGGGCTGCTCCCCACCGCGTTGCAGGTCCAGCACGTCCTTGATCTCCTCCAGGGTGAGATCGAGTGTCCTGGCCTGGCGGATGAAGTGCAGCACGGCGACGTCATCGGCGGTGAACAGCCGGTAGCCCGATTCGGTGCGTTCGGCCTCGGGCAGCAGTCCCTTGCGTTCGTAGAGCCGCACGGCCTTCGGGCTCAGCCCGGACAGCGCGGCGGCGCGGCCGACGGTCAGCAGCCTCGCCGATGTCTCCCCGAGCGATCGTGGCGTCATCGATCGACCTTACCCTGAGGTCAAGGTTGTGGGTTCGGTGCAAGGGCGCTGAACAGCGACGTTGCTACCAGGAAACGAAGAACGTGGCAGAGACCATGACCAGGACGGTGGTCAAGGTCGAGGGTATGACGCGCGCCGGGCATGGTCGCGGGATGGGACGGCCCACAGGTAGGCGCCGGCCCATGCGGCGAAGCCCACCGCCACACTCACCGAACATCACCGGGTAGCTGGGCTGGGCGTACATCCCCCAGTACAGCAGTGCCCCGGCGGTGATCGCCGCCACCGCGGTGGACCGCCTGCGGCGAACCAGGCTCGCGGCGACCAGCAGCACCGACACGACCAGGATCGCCGGACCGTAGTCGATCAGGACACCGAGCAGGCCGCCGGGCGACGGGCCCGACATCCGGCCATGTCCGCCGCCACCACCCCCGCCGCGCCGGCCGGGTCGATCACCGGCACCGTCATGGCCGCGGTACAGGCCAGGCCACCGCCGACACCCAGCAGGCCGGCCGAGATGCTCAGCGGACCGGCCGGACCGTTTCGGACGAGTTGCATGTCGCGGTGAGCCCTTCGCCGGACGGCATGCCCCGGATGGGCACGCCGTAGGAGTGATGCGAACCGTAGGACCTTCCCCCTCGGGGCAAGGTCACGCTTCCGGCGGACCCGGTCGGGCGCGATCGGCCCGGTCCTCCGGTATCGCCGACGGCTCGTCGGGGCCGGGGCGGCGCCGGGCCCGCCGGGCCAGGGCGGCTCCCCCGGCGCTGAGCAGTACTAGAGCAGCGACCGCGGCGACGAACGGCCAGGACGCCGGTTCGGTGCCGTAGTTGCCCAGGGCCACGTACGCCACGGTGCCCGGGACGATGCCGACCGCGGTGCCGATGACGTAGTCGCGGGTCCCGACCGCGGTCAGCCCGGCGGCGTAGTTGATCGCGGTGAACGGCAGCACCGGGATCAGCCGGACCCCGATGACGGCCAGCAGCCCGCGACGGCGCAGCAGCGCGTCCACGCGGGCGACCCGGGCTCCGGTGATCCGCTCGACGGCGGCGCGGCCCATCGTCCGGCCCAGGACGAACGCGGCCAGCGCGCCCAGCATCGCGGCGAGCAGCACCACCGCGGTCCCCAGGACGACCCCGAACAACAGACCGGCCGCGACGCCGAAGACGTTCTTGGGCACCGGGGCCAGCGTCGCCACCGCGTACAGCGCGACGAACAGCACCGGGGCCACCGGTCCCGCGGCCGCGATGTCGGCGCGCAACTGCTGCACGTCGGGCAGCCCGACGATGGCCGCGACCGCCACCCCGGCCACGACGATGCCCGCGAACACGATCAGCCGCACCCACACGGCGCGGCCGACCGGCGGGCCTGCGCCGCGCGCATCAGGACCCGCGGGGCCATCGCCTGCGGGGCCGGGCGACCCGCGTCGCTCGGTCACCGGCCGGCCCCCGGGTCCCTCGGCGTCGAACCTGGACGGCCGTTCTCCCGCGCGCGCCCGTCCGGGAGCGCATCGCAACCTCGACGGCGGCACCGGCCCGGGGGCGGCGCAGCCGTCGGCACGGCACGGTCGAGGATCGGGTCGGATGGCACGGAGTCCCCTCCAGGGCATGGGTGTGCAAGTCAGGCGTCGCGTTACCTGTCCTGCCGCCGACGCGCCGCGTCGTCCGCGCCGTGATCCCGGCCGGCTTCCGCATCTGCTGAGCGACGTCGCGGTTCAGAGTGTGGTCCTCCCGACCGTAAAACCTTTCCCTCGCGGCAATGTCAAGGGGAAGGGAGACAGGTGGGCGGGCAGCTGACCGTGCACCGACGACGACCTGGTGGGAACATGGCGCCGTCGCAAACGGAGCTAGGCTCGCAGAATGGACCAACCGATCTTCTGGAGCGTACTGCTGGCCGTCGCGGTGCTCGCCGTGGCGGTGCGCCGGCTCGTGGGCCGTCCGCTGCTCGGTCGCCACGCGACCCCGATCGGTCGCCCCGCGCTGCTCGTGGCCGGTCTCAGCGTCCTCGCACTCGTGTTCCACTGCACCGCGATGTTCTTCGGCCCCTGGGTCGATGCGATCCCGGGCGCGCAGGGGCCGGCCGACGCGGTGCGCGGCCTGGGCACCACGAGCCAGATCGCGTACTGGCTGCCGGCCGCGACCCTGGTGCTGGCCGTGCGCCGGATCTGGTGGCCGGGCCTGCTGCTGCTGGTCATCACGGCGGTGGGGGTCGGGATCACGATGTACTGGCCGTTCGCCCTGACCACCCACCTCGGCTGGCTCGCCGCCTTCATCGTGGTCGGGTCGGCGATCTCCGCCACCCTGCTCGGCCCCGCACCGGCGACCGGAACCCGGCACGACGACCGGCACCCGGCGCGAACCGGCTGAGATCGGGTCGTGCCGGGGCCGCAGCGCCAGATGGCGCCGGAGGTATGACATCGCAACGGCGGTACCGACGGGGCTGGTCGGCTCTCGCACCCTCTTGACTCGTTCGGGTGACTGTTCAGGCTGGGATACGGCCGTGTGGGTGCCTCCTCTAGGCTGGCGGTGTGTCGCGGCCGGTCCGGATCAACGCTGTGCGTGGATCAATCGCGCGGCTGGTCGCGGTGGTTGCGATGGCGGCCGGTCTGCTGGTGTTGATCGTGCCGCTGTGCGGTGACGGCATGCCCGCGATGCCCTCCCACGCCACCGTCGACCTGGCCTGCGTCTCGGGCGGGATCCAGTCGGCGCAGGCCATGGGTGGCGGCTACACGTGCTCCCGGGTCGGTGTCGACCCTGCTGTGGATTCGGGCGTTGGGCCGCTCGCCTCCGGTGTCCGGTCGCCTCTGGTGGCCGATCTTGATGGGTCGGCACCGGGGTCTGGGGTGCTGTTCGCCTGCATCGCGTTCCTGATCGCGGTCCTGGCGGCAGGACGCTGGTGGCGCCGGGTGTGGGCCGCGGCGTCGTTCCCGGTGCAGCGTGACCCGGTGATCGGTTCGCGAATTGTCGCTCGTCCTGTCCCAGGGCTGACCCTGGCCGAGCTCTGCCTGCTGCGGACGTAGAACCGGCGGATCTTCCGATCGGCACGCCCTCCGCACTTGGGTGGGTGTGCTCGTGCCGGCCCCACAGGCGTGTCGAGCTGTGGGCGTGGCTTTGTCTGGTCCGTTGCGCTCATACAGGAGATCTTCCGTGAACCTCACCGCAGTCCTTGTCACCGGCTTGTTCGCCGGCGGTGTCTCGTGCGCCGCTGTGCAGGGCGGCCTGCTCACCGGTCTGATCAGCCGACAGCGTGCCGCCGCTGTCGGTGTACCCGTAGCGGCCGGACGTTCTCGCGCCGGCAGCACGGACGTCCCGCCGCATGCGTCCCCGTGGCATCGGTTGGGCGACGACGTCGCGCCGGTCGCCGGGTTCCTGACCGGCAAGCTGGTCTCGCACGCCGCTCTCGGCGCGCTGCTCGGCGCGCTCGGGAGCGCGGTGCAGCTGTCGATCGGCACCCGCACGACGCTGCAGCTCCTCGCCGGCGCCGTGATCATCGTGTTCGGTCTGGCGCAGCTGGGCGTGCCGGGGTTCCGTGGCGTGGTGATCGAGCCGCCGCAGTCGTGGATGCGGGTCGTACGCAGCCGGTCGCGGTCGCAGTCGGCGCTGGCGCCGGCGTTGCTGGGGGTGGCGACGGTGCTCATCCCGTGCGGGGTGACGCTGTCGGTGCAGGCGCTCGCGCTGGCGTCGGGGTCGGCCGTGTCGGGTGCGGTGATCATGGCGGTGTTCGTGCTGGGCACGGCCCCGTTGTTCGCGCTGCTCGGCTACGCCGCCCGCCGCGCCGCCACCGCCTGGCGGGGTCGGCTGGCCATGGTCACCGGGCTCGTCGTGGTGGCGATGGGCTTCTATACGCTTAACGGTGGGCTGGAGCTGGCCGGGTCGCCGGTGGCCGCGTCCCGGGTCGTCCAGGCGTTCAGCGCAGGTGGGCCGGAGCCGGACGTGTCCGCGGTGTCCGAGCTGGGCGGTCAGCAGCACGTGCTGATCACTGCTCGGCCGGGCTCCTACAGCCCGTCCGCGGTGCAGGCTCGGGCCGGGGTCCCGACCACGTTGATCGTGCGGTCGGAGGACGCCCAGGGGTGCGTGCGGTCGTTCCTGATCCCGTCGCGGGGGGTGGAGGAGGTCCTGCCCGCCGACGGCGAGACCCGCATCGAACTGGGTGTGCTCGAGGCCGGGACGCTGCGCTATTCGTGCGGCATGGGCATGTACACCGGCACCATCACGGCAGCCTGAGTCAGGCCGGAGATCACGATGTCCACCACGTACACCTTCCGTATCGAGGGCATGCACTGCGGCAGCTGCGCCCTGCTCATCGACGACGTGCTCGAGGATCTGCCCGGGCTGCGCAGCACCCAGACCTCGATGAAGCGGGCGCGCACCGTCGTCGAGCTGGGGCCGGGCGGCGCCACTCCCGCCGACGTCATCGCCGCGGTCAGGGAGCTCGGCTACACCGCGCATTACCTGCCCTGATCGCCCGTTGTCGTGGATCGACGCCCTGCCCGGGTACGTCACGCAGCCTGCTACGTTCTCGGTACGGAGGTAGTAGATATGGGGCGTACTGCTCAATGGTGCGGCGCGGACCGGCGCGGGTCGGCATCACGTGGGTGGTTCCTGCGACTCGGCGCGACGGTCGCCGCCCTGGTGGTGGTCGGGCTCGTCGTGCTGCCGGCGCCTCCCGCGGCGGCCCACCCGACCTTGCGGGCCACCTCGCCCGCGGCCGGTTACGCGGTGGCGGAGTCGCCGCGGGAGGTCACGCTCGACTTCGGGGAGCCGGTCGGGCTGCTCGACGACTCGTTGCGTCTCACCTCGAGTGCGGGAACGCCGGTGACGACCTCGCCGGCCGCGCTGTCACAGGAGGGGCGCCGGCTGAGCGTGGGCATCGCCGACGCGCTGGCTGCCGGGGTCTACCGGGTGGCGTGGCAGGTCCGCGGCGAGGACGGTGACCTGGTCTCGGGCGGGTTCTCCTTCGCTGTCAGCCCCCCGCTCGTGGAGGGCGCCGGTCCGGCGGCACCCGACGACGCCGCCGGCTCCGCGCTCGTCGAGGGCGCCGGTTCGGCGGCACCTGCCGGTGCCTTGGCGGGAGTGAACCTGCCGGCCGCGCTGCGGTGGACCCTGTTCGCCGCGCTCGCCCTGGGTCTGGGTGGCGCGGCGGGTGCGGTCCTGGTCGGGCGGATCCGTCGCGAGGCCGCCGGCAAGGGTGTCGAACTCGCGTCCGTGGCCGCGCCGGTGTCGGCGGCGGCCGTGGTGGGGGTGGTCGCGACCGCGGGACTGATCGTGGCCGGCGGTTACGATCTCGCCGAGGTGCTCGGGTCACGCCCCGGGGCGCTGCTCGGCGTCGAGCTGGCGGCGTTCGCCGCGGCGCTCGGTCTCGCGGCAGCGGGCCGGATCCCCGGGTGGTCCCGGCTGCGGACCGCGGCGGCGATTCCGCTGCTCGGGGTCCTGGCTTCGGAGGCCCTGCGCGCCCATGTGGCGGCCCAGAATCCGCTCGCCGGGGGAGTGTTGACCGCCGTGCATCTGCTGGCTGCGGCCCTGTGGGTGGGCGCGTTGGCGCACGTGCTGCACGTGGCGGCGCGTTGGCGTGGCCGGTCGGGCTGGACGCGGCTGCTGATGGCGGACTACGGCCGGCTCGCGGTGTGGTCGGTGGTCGCGGTGATCGTCACCGGCATCGTGCAGGCCGTCCTGCTCGTGCCCGACCCGGCCGAGCTGTTCGGCACCGGCTACGGGCAGGTGCTGCTCGCGAAGCTCGCCGTGGTCACGGTCGTGATCGGGTGCGCGGTGCTGGCGCGGCGACGGATCCACCGGGGGCTGCGGACGGGCCCGGCACAACGCAAGCCGGTGGGCAGGGCGGTCCGGGTCGAGATCGTCGCGCTGGCCGGGGTCCTCGCGCTGACCGGCGCGTTGACCTCGCTCACCCCGCCCGCGCAGGCCGCCGCCGGCATCGCGCTGCCCCCGCCGCCGGTCGGGCCGGCGCTGCCGGTGGGCACCCTTGCCGGTCAGGTCACGGTGGCGGCCACGGCCAGCGCCGGGCGCCTGGTGGTGCGGCTGATCACCCCGCTGGACGGCCCCTACGACGACCCACCCGCGTCGCCGCCTTACCGGCTGACGGTGCGCACCATGTCCGGCGTCGAGCTCGCTCTGGTGCCGTGCGGGACCGGGTGCTTCACCGCGCCGGTGGACTGGCGCCCCGGAACCACGACGCTCGCCCTGGACGCGACCGCGCCCCCCTGGTCCGGCGGTCCGGCCCGGCTCGACGTCACCTGGCCGCCCCGCCCGGCGGTCGATCGGTTCGACCGGGTCCTCGCCGCGATGCGCGACGTGGGCTCCTTCACCCTGATCGAGACCGTCAGCAGCGACACCCGCGCCGATCCCGGGATCGTCCGGGACCTTCCCACGACGGGTGCGGACTTCATCGCTCGCGAGCCCTACGCCGAGGGCGTCTCCGATGCGGTCACGGTGTCCGGTCCGGACGGCGACCAGCTCGCGTTTGCCTTCCCCGCCAACGGCATCTCCACCCAGCTCTGGCTCGACGACCGCGACCGCATCACCCGGCAGGTGCTGGTCAGCCCCAACCACCTGATCACCCGCACCTTCGCCTACCTCCCGCCGGGGCCGACGTGACCAGCCCTTCGTCCCACATCCGCAACCCCACCCCACCTGGGGTGGGGTACAGTGGTGCCATGGACGAGCAGCAGAGGTCCGTGGTCAACCGGTTGAAGACCGCCCGCGGCCATGTCAACGGCATCATCACCATCGTCGAGAACGACGCCTACTGCCCCGACGTGATGAAGCAGCTCTCCGCGGTGCAGGGCCTGCTGGAGGGCGCGAGCCGGCTGATGCTGCGCCGGCACCTGGAGACCTGCGTGGCCAAGGCCATGCAGGAGGGCCGGACCGCGGAGATCGTGGACGAGTTGATGGAGACGTTGAAGTTCGACAAGCAGGTGTTCCGCACCCCGGCAGCCTCCGAACAGGGCCCCGCCACGGTGGAGCAGCCGGACAGCCCGCTGGAGCAGGAAGGAGCAGCTCATGTCTGAGATTGCGGTGATCGAGCAGAAGGCGGCCGGCTCGCCCGAGCCGGCCGCGCTGGACTTCGCGGTGCGGGGCATGACGTGCGGCTCGTGCGCGAACCGCGTGCGGCGCGCGCTGACCAAACAGCCCGGGGTGTCCTCGGCGGAGGTCAACTTCGCGACCGCGTCGGCGCGCGTGGTGCTGGCCGAGCAGCCCACCGATCTCGGGGCGCTGCGGGCCGCGGTGGCCAAGGCCGGCTACGAACTGGACCTCCCGGGCGGGCGGGCCGGTTCCGCACCGTCGCGGGCCGGTGCGGGTGACGGCAAGGCCGGCGGCGGGAAGGCCGGCAGCGGGAAGGCCGGCGGCGGGGGACAGGCAGAGGAGCAGGAGACGGACGAGGAGGCCGCGGCGCAACGGTCGTGGCTGTGGCGCACCATCGTGGCGTGGCCGCTGGGGCTGGCCACGATGGTACTGGCGTTCTGGCCGCTGGCCGTGGAGCAGCCGTGGTCGCCGTGGGCGCAGCTGGTGCTCGCGGCGCCGGTGCAGTTCGTCGTGGGATGGCCGTTCCTGCTCGGGGCGGCGCGACGGGCACGGCGCTTCTCGGCGGACATGAACACGTTGATCGCGGTCGGCACCCTGGCCGCGTTCTCGTTCTCGCTGGTGGAGTTGTTGGCCGGTCGCACGGAGCTCTACTTCGAGACCGCGGCGCTGCTGATCGCGTTCCTGGTGCTGGGCCGCTACTTCGAGATCCGGGCCCGGCGCCGTGCGGGCAAAGCGATCCGGGCGCTGCTGGAGCTGGGCGCGAAGGAGGCCCGGGTCATCCGCAACGGCGCCGAGGTGATGGTCCCCGTCGAGCAGGTCGGGGTCGGGGACCTGTTGCGGATCCGGCCGGGGGAGAAGGTCCCGACTGACGGTGAGGTCGTCGACGGGTCCTCCGCGGTGGATGAGTCGATGTTGACCGGCGAGTCGGTGCCGGTGGAGAAGACCGTCGGCACCTCGGTGGCCGGGGCCACGGTGAACACCAGCGGGGTGCTCACCGTCCGGGCCACCGCGGTCGGCGGCGACACCGCACTGGCCCAGATCGTGTCGCTGGTCTCGGCGGCGCAGGCCGGCAAGGGCAAGGCGCAGCGCATCGCCGACCGGATCTCGTCGGTCTTCGTGCCGACCGTGATCGGGATCGCGATCGCGACCTTCCTGGTCTGGTGGCTGCTGCTCGGTGACCCGGAGGGCGGGTTGATCGCCGCGGTCGCGGTGCTGATCATCGCGTGCCCCTGCGCGCTCGGGCTGGCCACCCCGGTCGCGATCCTGGTCGGCACCGGGCGCGGCGCCAGCATGGGGATCCTGATCAAGGGTGTGGAGGTGCTGGAGCGCACCCGGAAGATCAGCACCGTGGTGTTCGACAAGACCGGCACCCTGACCAAGGGTGAGATGTCGTTGACCGACACCGAGGCCGGCCCCGGCACCGATCGGGCCGTGCTGCTGCGCCGCGCGGGAGCGGTGGAGGCCGACAGCGAGCACCCGATTGGCCACGCCATCGCCGCCGCCGCCCGCGACGCGGACGGCGCCCTGCCGGCGGTGACCGGCTTCGAGTCGGTCGCGGGCCACGGGGTGCGCGCCGACGTCGAGGGCACGACCGTGTGGGTCGGGCGACGCAAGATGGCCGCCGAGGCCGGACTCGCGCTGCCCGAAGAGCTGGAGACCGTCGCCGGAAGGTTGGAGTCCGAGGGGAAGACCGCGGTGTTCGCGGGCTGGGGCGGCCAGGTCCGCGGGGTACTCGCCGTGGCCGACACCCTCAAGGAGGGTGCCGCGGACACCGTCGCCGAGCTGCACCGGATGGGCCTGAAGGTCGCCATGATCACCGGCGACAACGCCCGCACCGCCGCCGCGATAGCGAAGCGGGTGGGCATCGACACCGTGCTGGCCGAGGTGCTCCCGGCGGACAAGCAGACCGAGGTGGCCCGGCTGCAGGCCGCCGGTGAGGTCGTGGCCATGGTCGGCGACGGGGTGAACGACGCGCCGGCGCTGGTGGCCGCCGACCTGGGCATCGCGATCGGCACCGGCACCGACGTCGCGATCGAGTCCTCGGACCTGACCCTGATGCGCGGGGACCTGGGCGGGGTGCCGACCGCGATCCGGCTCTCCCGGCGCACCTACCGCACGATCTGGCAGAACTTCGGCTGGGCGTTCGGCTACAACGTGGGGCTGATCCCGCTGGCCGCGCTCGGCCTGCTCAACCCCATCTTCGCCGGCGCGGCGATGGGATTCTCCTCGGTCAGCGTGGTGTCCAACTCGCTGCGCCTGAAGCGCTTCCGCGACCCCCGCCCGCGCGCGGCGGGTTCGCCGCGCACCGCGCCCCCCGCCTCCGCACCTCTGGCCTCCGAGCCCGTGGCCTCCGAGCCTGGGGGAACCGACTACGTGCGCGTGCACCTGCGCGACGGCGGCTGGGTCGAGGGGTACCGCCGTGCGTCCACCGTGAGCGACGACCGGGTGCTGCTGCTCGATCCCGTAGCGGCCGGTGACCGTCCCGGCGCCGCCGCGCGCCCGCCCCGTCCGCGCGAGGCGTTCCTTCCCGTCTGCGACACCGAGCGCATCGAGTCGCTCGCCGCACCCAGCAACCGCGGAGCCTGACATGCCGGTCCTTCCCGAGGAGATCACCAACCAGTCGTTTCGCCGCCGCTGGCGTGGCTACGACCCCGACCGGGTCGACGGGTTCCTGGCCCGGGTTGGCGCCGACTACGTGGGCGCCATCGACCGGGTCGCCACCGTCGCCCTTGACGGTGCCCGGGCCCGCAGCGAACGCGACGAGATGACGGGTCGCCTCGACGCCCTGACCCGGGACGTGCGCGAGGCGGGCGAGCAGGTCCGCGCCGATGCCGACGCCGACGCCGCCTCGATCAGGGCGCGTGCCGAGCGGGCGGCCGAGCTCATCCTCGCCCAGGCCGAGGATGCCGCGGCCGCATGCGGGCGGCAGGCACAGGCACTGCGCGACGCGGCGCAGGCCGACGCCGACGCCGCCCGGCAGCGCCTCGAGGACGCCGACCAGCGGGCTCGCCAGTTCGAGGACGCCGCCCGGGACCGTTGGGACGCCGTCCGCGCCCAGACCGAGGCCCGTTTCGAGCAGCTGCAGATCGCCGAGCGCCGCTTCGCCGACCGCGCACGGCAGGTGGAGTCGGCGCTGGCCGGGCTGCGCAACCAGGTCGGGCTGCTCGAGCAGGTCCAGCGGGCCGAGCAGCTCCTCGCGTCGGTGCGCACCGGGGACACGGATAGCGCCGATGGCGATCACACCTGAACGGCGCCGCCGCTGGCGGCGCCACTGGGATCGGCAGCCCTGCACCTACGACCGGCAGATGGGGATGCTGGACCGGGTGCTGTTCGGCGACACCCGCCGCTGGGTCTGTGGGAAGGCCACGGGCCGGGTGTTGGAGGTGGCTATCGGCACCGGTCTCAACCTCCCGCACTACCCGGCCGGGGTGGCGCTGATCGGGATCGAGCTGAGCCCCGCGATGCTCGCGCTCGCCGATCGCCGCGCCGCGGAGCTGGACCGGGAGGTGGATCTGCGGGTGGGGGACGCCGAGGCGCTGGAGTTCGACGACGCCACGTTCGACACCGTGGTGTGCACGTTCTCGCTGTGCGCCATTCCCGACCACCGCCGGGCGGTCGCGGAGATGGTGCGGGTGCTGCGTCCGGGCGGGCGGCTGCTGCTGGCCGACCACGTCATCAGCAGCCATCCCGTCCTGCGGGCCGGGCAGCGGTTCGTCGAGCTGGCCAGCGTCCCGCTGGGCGGCGAACACTTCCGGCGCCGCCCCCTTGAGCTGGTCACCGCGGCCGGGCTGCGCATCGAGGAGCACGACCGGTTCGCTGCGGGTGTCGTGGAGAGGCTCGCGGCCCGCCGCACGAGCTGACAGCCGGAATGATCACCCGACCGGCTCGGCGAAGCGGGCAACGGCCGCGGCCACCTCGTCCGGTGTCCGGAACACCACCGGCGGGTTGACCCAGGCGACCGAGCCGTCGGGTCGCAGCACATATGTGACGGGAAGGACCGGTGGGCTGCGCAGCGCGGCGAGCAGCGCCGCGTCGGGATCGGTGACCGACGGGTAGTGGGCGCCGAGCGCGGTGAGCGCGTCGAGTGCGTCGGCCGGTTGGTCCTGCACGTTGATCCCGACCACCGGCAGCGCGCCGGGGCGTGCGGCGTAGGCGGCCAGTACCGGGATCTCCTCGCGGCACGGCCGGCACCAGGAGGCCCAGACGTTGAGCAGCGCTGGACGGCCAGCCAGCGCGGCGCCCAGGTCGACCGTGCCCGGGGCGCCCAAGCAGGGCACGATGATCCCGGCCAGCGGCCCAGTCGCAGCTGAACTCCCCGGGGCGGACGATGGACACGGTTCCAACGCGGCTTGCTGGCGCCGCCCGGCCAGTTCCGCATCGTCGGGGGCGGGAGACGTGCGCGGCCCGGTGTCGAGGACCTGCGGCGTCGCCGTCGTCGATGCGGTGGGGGAGCCGGCGCGCGGGGTCCCCGGTGGCCACAGCGCGATTACCCCGGCGACGGCGAGGACGATCACCACGACCGTCCACCGCGCGTCCGACCGCCGCAGCAGCGCCCCGACCGCAGCCGTTCGGCTCATCACGAGCCCTCCCGGGTGGGGCGGCGAGCCTGCGCGGCGATCTGCGTCGCGCACCAGGCTGCCGCGGTCATCGGCAGGTAGTGCCCGGCATGGGGGTGCAGGCGGTGCGTGCCGACCGTCCGGGCGGCGAGAAGCTCGGCGGCGCGGGCGGGGACGGGCACCGGGTCGAGTGCGCCCTCCAGGAGCGAGATCGGGACCCCGGTCGCTCCCAGGTGTTGCAGGGCGGCTTCCCACGCGGGGTTGCGGATGATGTCGACCAGCGAGCCGCGGTAGGTGTCCCAGGTGTGTTTCACCGCGGCGCGGGCGATCGGAACGGGCAGGTCGGGACGCGCTGCGACCGCGAGCCAGGAGGCCGTCGTGCGGTGGGCGCACATCCATGCGCACATCGCGCGGGGCAGCGGTCCGTCGCCGGCGAGGAACGCCTCCATCCGGCCCATGCGCCGTAATCCCTCGTCGGCCTCAGCGGCGTCGCGGTAGAGCGGCGGGCAGATTCCCACCACTCCGCGGATCCGATCGCCGAGCTCGGCGGCCCAGCGCAGGGCGAGGATCGATCCCATCGAGTGTCCCGCGGTGATGAGCGGGCGCCGGTGCAGGTGCAGCACCTCGAGCATGTCGTGCAGGGCGGCGAGGTGGTCGGCGGCGGCCAGCAGGCCTGGCTCCGCCGGGGAGTCGCCGAACCCGAGCAGGTCGGGAATGACGACCGTGGCGTGCTCGCCCAGCCGGTCGAACCCGGCGCCGAAGTAGTCGCCGGAGGCCACGAGGCCGTGCAGCAGCACGATGACCGGGTCACCGGTGCCGAAGACCCGCACCCGGAGTCGGCCGGCGAGCCGACTGCGGCCGGCGCCGGGCGCCCACCGCCGTGCCGTCGGCGATGTAGCGTGACGCGCAGCCCATCCGGTCATCGACCCGGCGACGCCGAACGCGGCCAGGCCTCGGATCGATCCGGGCACAGCGTCGTCAGCCCAGTGTGGTGATGCACAGCGGCGACTGGGTGATGACCAATGCGGTGGCGATGACCGGCCCGACCAGCAGCCCGCCCAGGAGCACCGCGAGCCGCAAGCGCGCCGACGCCGGGGGGAACAGCAGCCGCTCGACCCGGTCGGCCACCCCGACCCCGGCGGCCCCCAACGCGGGCGCGGGCACGAGACCCGGTGCGGCCAGCGCGAGCAACGCACCCACCACGGTGTCGCCACCGTGTCGCTGGGCGGCGGCGTCGTCGGCGCGCATCTCGGCCAGGCGCGCGAGCTCGACGGTGCCTTCGGTGAACAGCCGCATCCCCGGCAGGGTCCTGGCCAGCGCACGGGCCAGGCCCAGGAGCTGGTGGTGGCGCCCGGCGAGGTGCGCGTGCTCGTGGTCCAGGACGGCGGCGAGCTGGTCGTCGGCGAGCGCGGCCAGGGCCCCGCTGGTGATGACGATGGTGGCGGGTCGGCCGGCGAGGCAGTAGACGCTGCGCTGCTCGACCTCCAGGACGACCGATCCGCCTGGGCCGCGGGCGGCGCCGCGCGCGGCCAGCACGGCGGCCTCGGCGTGCCGCCGGGAGTGCACGTGGGCGCGCCGGACCCCGGCACCGACACGCACGGCCAGCACGGCCAGGGCCAGGACCGTCGTCGCGGTCACCACCGCGATGACGGCCTGCAGGAACCCGCCGTACCCGCCGACCGCCGCGGCCTGCAGGGTGGCGAAGCAGGCGGCGAGCAGCTGGTCGAGCCGGCCCCACCCGCGCACGAGGTCCGCCGTGAGCAGGACCCCGGCGAGCGCCCAGGACAGCACCACGCTACCCATCGCCGCCGACCACGCGGCCATCGCGAGCCGGGGCGCCGCACCGCTGCGGGTCGCCCGCGTCAGCAGCGGCGGGCCGAGAACGGCGACGACCATGCTGTAGGCCAGCAGACAGGCGGCGAGGCTCACGGTGTGTCCCGCCCGCCGCTCGACCGCCCACGTCGCGTGGTTCCCGCGCGGACCCCCGCGTCGATCGTCCGGCCCGCGATCATCGATCGGGTCCGGACGCCCGGCGCGCCAACACCTGCTGCAGCCGGTCCAGATCGTCGGCGCTCATCTCGCCCACGAAATGGGTCAGCACCGCCTCGGAGTCCGGTCCGGCCGTCAACGCGTGGCGCATCAGCCCGGCGGTGTGCTCGGCGTGGGTGAGCGCGGTCCGGTAGCGATAGGCCTTGCCCTCACGCTCCCTGGTGAGGTGCCCCTTGCGGTGCAGGTTGTCCATCGTCGACAGCACGGTGGTGTAGGCGATGGCGCGGTCGCGCTGCAACGTCTCGAGCACCTCGCGCACCGTGCCCGAGCCACCCGCGGCCCACAGCCGGTCCATCACCAGGGTCTCCAGATCTCCGAAGACCCGCACTCGGCTGCCCATCCGCCCCCACCGTCCGCCCTGCGGCTCTCGCCGACCCTGCGTACTCACCATACCGGAGATACTGTCTAGGTACGGAGGGCGTAGGTCCGGGACTCGGAGCAGTCTGCGGCGAGCCCTCGGAACGCGACCTGTCGGCCGCTCGCCTGTGGCTCGTCGGTCGCTCGTGGCCGCAACAGACCAGGCAGCCGGTTCGGCTGACGCCCTCGACACACTCGACGAAAGGCGGATTCTCATGATGGACGGGATGACGGCAGGGATGACGGCAGGGATGGGGATCTGGATGCTCCTCGTGGTCCTCACCGTCGTCGCCCTGCTGGTGCTGGCGACTCTGGGCAGCGTGTGGTTCTACCGCCGGCTGCGCGGGCGGCAGCCCGACGGCGCTACGGTCACCGGCCGCGACGACGAGGACGCCGCCCTGCGCAGGCTCCGCGAGCGCTTCGCCGCGGGCGAGATCGACGAACAGGAGTACGAGAGCCGGCTCTCCGCACTCACCCACTGGCGCTGATCGCGGCCCCGCGCAAAGGCGGGTCGGGGACCCGGGCGCGTCCGCGACGAGAGGCGCCCGGCCTCAGCAGCGCGCGGCCGCATGTCCCGTCATCGGGTCGCCCGGTCCACCCCGAGCAGCTTGCTACTATCTCCGTACCGACACCGTAGATAGCGGTGGGCGAGGGCGAAGGGCAGGCCTGCCGCGATGGGTGAGCTGCTGGTGGGGACCACGTTGCTGGTCTCGTTCCTGGGCGGGATGGTGGCCCTGCTGGCCCCGTGCTGCGTGTCGGTGATGCTGCCGGCCTACCTGGCGACCGGGTTCCGGCACCGGGGCGGCGTGCTGGTGGCCACCCTGGTGTTCGGGGCCGGGGTCGCCACGGTGATCCTGCCGATCGGGCTCGGTGCCGCGGTGCTGAGCCGGTTGTTCATCGAGCAGCACGCCACGATCTATCTCGTCGGCGGTGCGGTGATGGTGCTCGCAGGGGCGGCGGTGCTGTCGGGGTGGATGCCGAGGCTGCCGATGCCCGGCGGGCGCGGGTCCACCGGTGGCGGCTTCGGATCGGCCTACCTGCTCGGTGCGTTCTCCGGGATCGCCAGCGCGTGCTGCGCCCCGGTCCTGATCGGGATCGCGGTCCTGTCGGGCGCGTCCGCGTCGTTCCCGGCCGCGCTGGCCATCGGGCTGGCCTACGTGGCCGGGATGGTCGCCCCGCTGGCCGTCGCCGGGTTGCTGTGGGACCGGCACTCCGACCGCGCGACCCGGCTGCTCACCGCCCGCACGGTCGAGCTGCGGCTGGGTCGACTGCGGCGGCGGATGCCGCTGGGCGTGCTGCTGAGCGGGCTGTTGATGGTCGGGATGGGCGTGCTGGCCTGGGTGCTGGCGTTCGCCGGTCCCGGGATGGCGACCGACGGCTGGCAGGTCCGGGTCAGCGCCTGGCTGCAGCACACCGCCACCGGCACGGCACAGGCCCTGGACTGGGTGCCCGGCTGGGTGTTCGCCGCCGTGCTCGTCGGGGCCTTCGCAGTGGCCCTGCGTCGCGGGCTCCGCACCCGGGCCGCCCGCCGGGTCGACCTGGCCGACGGCGGTCCGCACGACCTCCCTGCCCTCGAGACGCCGCCGATCGCGGTGGACACCCTGAACACGAAGGAGTCCTGATGAGTCGCAGCCAGATGAGCGGCAGCCGGGCCGAGGCCGCCGGCGCCCGCCGCTCGGCCGTCGGGAGGGCGCGCCGTTCGCAGCATTCGCGGACCCCATTAGTCGTGGTCGGGTCGGTGGTGCTGGCCCTTATCGCGCTGTTCGCCGTCTACACCTCGAGCACCACCGGTGACACCGTGGCGTCCGACCGTTACGACGTCGGTGACCCGGGGATCGGTGCCACCGCACCGGACTTCGTGCTGCCCGACGTGACGGCCGCGGCCGCCAGCGGGCCGGCGGCGAACGTGCGGCTGAGTGACTATCGCGGCGAGACGGTGCTGCTGTACTTCCACGAGGGTCTGGGCTGCCAGCCCTGCTGGGACCAGATCCGCGACCTGCAGGCCGACCCGGGCCTGCTGGCCTCGGCCGGGATCGACCGGCTGCTGACGATCACCAGCGGCCCGCAGGACCTGATCGCGCAGAAGATGCGCGACGACGGGCTGACCGCCCCGGCGCTGGCCGACACCGACCTCGCCGTCTCCGCCCAGTGGGAGGCCAACCGCTTCGGCATGATGGGCAACTCCCGCAACGGGCACACGTTCGTCCTGGTCGGGCCGGACGGGGTGATCGAGTGGCGCGCCGACTACGGTGGCCCTCCCAACTACACCATGTACGTCCCCGGACCCCAGCTGCTCGACGACCTGCGCGCCACCCGCCAGGCCGGATGAGCCGGCGATGATCGAGGTCACCCTGCTCACCCAAGCCGACTGCCGGTTCTGCGAGATCGCCGACGCGGTACTGGCCCGGATCGCGCAGGACCATCCGATGACCGTCTGCCACGTCGGCCTGGACACCGACGACGGCCGGGCGCTGGCCGCGCGCCACGGCGTCGCGTTCGCCCCCGGCGTGCTGCTCGACGGGGAGATGTTCGGCTACGGGCGGCTCTCCGAACGGCGGCTGCGCCGCCACCTGGCCGGCCGCGACACGCGTACGCACGCCGACGGCAGCGAGGACATCCACCGGTGACCGCAGCCGTGCCCGGTCGACGCCGCTCGCCCGCCGTCGTGACCGTGCTGCTCGCGCTGCTGCTGGGCGGGTGCGGGGTCGGTACCGACGCGGTCGCCGCCAGCGGGACCTTCACCTTCGTCGCCCCCGGCGGGCAGACCCGCATCCTCTACGACCCGCCGCAGAGCCGCGGCTCGGTGCACGGTCTGTCCGGGGAGAGCCTGCTCGGGCCGGCCCGCACGGTCGGGCTCGAGGACTTCCCCGGGCAGGTGGTGGTGCTCAACGTGTGGGGTTCCTGGTGCGGCCCGTGCCGGGAGGAGGCACCCGGCCTGCAGCAGGTGTACGAGACCACCCGGGCGACGGGGGTCACCGTGCTGGGCATCGACGTGCGCGACGACCGAGACGCCGCGGCCGACTTCATGCGCGACCGCGCGCTCACCTTCCCGTCGATCTTCGACAACCCCGGCCGGTCCCTGGTGGCCCTGCGCAGTTTCCCGCGCAACACCGTCCCGTCCACGATCGTGCTCGACCGCGAGCACCGGGTGGCCGCGGTGTTCCTCACCGCCGTCCGCGTCGGCGAGCTGCTACCGGTGGTGGCGCGCATCGCGGCCGAGCAGCCCGCGGCTGCGGCGGGGGTGGGGTCGTGAACGGCCTGACCGAGCTGGCCATCTCCGGGCCGCTGCTGCTCGCCGCGGTGCTCGCGCTCGCCGCCGGCGCGGTGTCCTTCGCCTCACCGTGCTGCATCCCGCTCGTGCCCGGCTATCTCGCCTACCTCGCCGGTCTCGCCGGCACCTCGACCCCGCCACCCTCGCCGACACCGGCGTCCGCGGGGACCGACGATGTCAGCAGCGGCGGGCTGTCGCTCACCAAGAAGGCGGTGGCGCCCGGGGCGGGTCGTGCGCGGCTGGTCTTGGCGTCGTTGTTGTTCGTCGCCGGGTTCACCGTGGTGTTCACCGCCGCGATCATGGGCGTGCTCGGCCTGTCGGATCTGTTGTTGCTCAACGAGCAGGTGCTGCAACGCATCGGCGGCGTGGTGACCATCGCGATGGGGTTGGTGTTCCTCGGGGTGGTCCCGGTGATGCAGCGCGAGATGCGTCTGCACCACCGCCCCCGGCGCGGGCTGTGGGGGGCGCCGGTTCTCGGAGCGGTGTTCGGCCTGGGCTGGACGCCGTGCCTGGGCCCGACGCTGACCGGGGTGCTCGCCCTCGCCGCGGGCACCCAGGTCGGCCCGACCACCGTGCGCGGGCTGATCCTGGTGCTGGCCTACAGCCTGGGGCTCGGTCTGCCGTTCGTGTTCCTCGCGCTGGGCGCCGGGTGGGCGGTGCGCACCACGAGCTGGCTGCGCCGCCACACCCGTGCCATCCAGCTCGCCGGCGGCGCGATGCTCGTGCTGGTCGGGGTGCTGCTCGTCACCGGGCTGTGGGGCATCTTCATCGCGTGGCTGCGCGTCCCCGTCGGCGGCTTCACCGTCCCTCTCTAGCCCCTCCAGCCGAAGTGGAAGCAGGACTGTGGCGGTGGTCCTCGTGGTGGACGACGAAGCAAAAATCCGGCACCTCGTGGGTTCCTACCTGGAACGGGAGGGGCACACGGTGCTGCTGGCCGCCTCCGGTGCCGCGGCGCTGGAGCTGGCCGTCGGTGCCGATCTGATGATCCTCGACCTGGGCCTGCCCGACCGGGCCGGTCAGGACGTCGCCCGCCATGTCCGGGAGACCCTCGAGCTGCCGATCATCATCCTCACCGCGCGTGCCGGGGAGGCGGACCGGATCGCCGGGCTGCGCCTGGGCGCCGACGACTACGTGAGCAAGCCGTTCAGCCCTGGCGAGCTCGTCGCCCGGGTCGATGCGGTGCTGCGTCGCAGCGCTCCCAGCAGCCCCGACGGCGGGGCACGCTCGTTCGGCGAGGGCGTCCTGCGGATCGACGAACAGCGCCGTGAGGTGTGCGTCGACGGCCACCCCGTCACCATGACCCGCTCGGAGTTCGACCTGCTGACCGCGCTCGCGGCCCGGCCGGGACGGGTGTGGTCGCGCCGGGAGCTGGCGAACCGGATCCGTGGCGAGCGGGACGGTGGTGCCGAGGAGCGCGCCATCGACGCGCACGTCAAGAACCTGCGCCGCAAGCTCGACGACCCGCCGGCGGCGGCGCGGCTGGTGCTGACGGTGCCCGGCGTCGGCTACAAGCTCGGAGTGTCCCGCGATGGCTAGACCGGTTCGGTGGAGGCGCAGCGGGGTCGCGCGTCGGCTCGCCCTGACGGTCATCGCGACCGCCGTCGGCGCGGCCGCGTTGACCGCGATCGTGGTCAACGTGGTCTTCGGTGCCCGGTTCGAGGGTTACCTCGACACCCAGCAGCAGGCCCGCGTCCAGCAGGTCGTCGCGTCGCTGACCGCCGACTACCGGACCGAGGGGGGCTGGCGCGCCGAATCGCTGGACCAGCTGGCGGCAGGTCTGGTGATGTCCGGTTCGACGGTGACGGTGCAGGGAGCCGACGGGCGGCCCGTCTGGTCGCTTGCCGACTCCGGCGTCGATCCCGCGATCAGCGCGATGCACCGCGAGATGATGGGCGTGCCCGACCTCGGCCCCACCGTCACCGTGCCGGTGGTTGTCGGGGGGCGCCCGGTCGGGACCGCGACGGTGCAGGTCCCGCAGGCCGTGTCCCCGATCGCGGACCTCGAGTTCCGTGACGCGGTGAACCAGCTGCTCCTGCTCGCCGCGGCGGGTGCCGCCGCGGCGGCCCTGCTCCTCGGGCTGCTGGTCGCCCGGCGCACCACCCGGCCGCTGGCCGAACTGACCGGAGCCGCCGACGACTTGGCCGCGGGCAACCGGGACCGCCGCGCCCGCGTGTCCTCCGCGGACGAGATCGGCGACCTGGCCCGGTCGTTCAACGCGATGGCCGACGCGGTGGACCGCGAGGACGAGCTGCGGCAGAGGTTCGCCGCCGACATCGCCCACGAGCTGCGGACCCCGCTGGCGATCCTGCGGGGCCAGCTCGAAGCGGTGCAGGACGGGATCACCCATCCGGACCGTCGGCTGATCGACTCGCTGCACGAGGAGACCCTGCGGATGGGACGGCTCGTCGCGGACCTGGAGACCCTCGCCGACGCCGGCGCGGCCGGGTTCGGCCTGCGGCGTCGTGAGGTGGCGCTGCGGCCCCTGGTCACCGCCGCCCTCGACGGGCTGGCCGGTCACCTCGCCGAGCTCGAGCTCGAACTCGTCCGCAGGCTCGACGATGTCGACGTGTACGCCGATCCCGTCCGGATCAGCCAGGTCGTCACCAACCTGCTGACCAACGCCGCCATCTGGACCCCGCCCGGGGGCACGATCACCGTCACGCTCGCCCGCGGACCCGACGGGGTCGAGATCGCGGTCGCCGACACCGGCCCCGGCATACCTGACGACGAGATGCCGCGGGTGTTCGACCGGTTCTTCCGCGGCGCGGCCGCCCCCGCGGGGGGCTCTGGCATCGGGCTGGCCGTGGTGGTGGAACTCGTCCGCGCCCACGACGGCGACATCACCGTGGACAGCCGCCCCGGCCGCGGCAGCCGGTTCCTGGTGCGGCTCCCGGTGAACCACATCACCGAACCGCAGCGTGTTCATCGGATCTTCATGGCCCCTGCCTAGCGTCGAAATCGTCCACTTCGACGACCACGAACGGGAGACCACGATGACGATCACGAACAAGGCCGCAATGGCGATCACCGGTGCGGTGCTGGTGGCGGTGCTCGGCGCAGCCGGCGCCGGTGTCGCCTTCGCCACGCCCTCGGCGGCACCGTCGGGAGCGGTCACCCAGGCCATCCCGGACGACGCAACCGGTCCGGCGAAGAACGAGTCGGCCCTCGAGGGCATGGACGAGATGATGCGGCAGATGGTCCAGGACATGCCTGCCGAGCAGCGTGACGCCGCCACCCGCATGCACGAGGAGATGCGTCCCGCGATGGCGTCGATGATGTCCGGGGACATGGCCGGCATGGACCAGATGGGCGAGCACCACGACGAGATGCCCACCGGCTGATCATCCTCCCGTGGGCGGTCGGTGGCGCAGCGGGCCGGCGTGCCACCGCCCGCGGACGGCGTACCGCGGCAGCGCAGCCCGGCTTGGTCGAACGCGGACGCTACCGACAGCTCAGGGACCGCCCAGGTGGGAGCGGGAGGCGATGAGCAGCCGCGCGACCGGCGCCAGCTCCTCGATCTCCACCCGGCAGGCGGGGCAGCCATCGAGGTGTCGGACGAATGCCTCGACCTCCGCATCGGGCAGACCGCCGAGCAGGTACACCGCGGCGTCGATGGCATGGGAGCACGTCTCGACCATGCGTTCCCTCCGCTGCGCGCCGGCGCGCCGAGCCCGCGTCCACCACCACATCGCGGACGTGGCGATCGACGAACCAATCATCTACCGTGTCGGTACGGAGATAGTAGATGATAGGGGCAGTCCCCTGTCGAGCCCACGAGGAGACATCGATGGAGTCACTGCTGTACGGCCTGGCCCTGCTGGCCTGCCCGGTCGGGATGGGCGCGATGATGTGGATGATGATGCGCGGCCAGCGCGCCGGAAGCGGCCCTGCGAAGGGGACGGACCAGGTCGCCGAGCTGCGCTCCGAGATCGACCTGCTCAAGGCCGAACGTGCCGCCCAGCGCGCGAAGGGCGGGCTGTGATGTCGACCTGGATCGCCGCGTTCGTCGCGGTGGCCGCGATCGCGGCCACCTACTTCCTCTGCGTCCGGCCGGCGCTGCGCGGGCGCTGCGCGATGAGCGGGACCACCGGCGTCGATTCGGTAACCGACCGACAGATCGCGGAACTGCGCGAGGAACTGCGGATGCTGCGCGCCCAGGACGCACTCGACGACGGCCGCGTCACACGCAGCCACCCCACGCCGCCGACCACCGGCACCTGAACCGGACGCGACACCGGCAGCGCGACCGGCCACGGGGCAACGACCCACGCGCTGCGTGAACATCCCGGCCACGGCCCCGACCCCACACCGACCAGCAGGGAATGACGCCCAGTGGCCAAGTCACGGACGAGATCGACCAAGAAACAACCGGCAACCGGCCGTGCAGCGGCAGGAAGACCGGTAGACCAAGGTGTATTGGGGTTGGAGCAGCTGACCTCCGCGCTGGCTGCCCGCTCGGGCCTGGTCCTCACCCCCGCGCCCCGAGCACCACAGCGCCGCCCGCGCCCCCCGCGTGACGAAGCGGGCGTGCAGGCCCAGCGCGACACCTCCACCGGCGCTGACCCGATCGCGGTCGGCGTCCAGAATCAGACTGTGACCGCCGCGCCGGTGGCACGGGAGGGCGCGGTCCCGACGGCGGAAGCCGTCACCGCGGGAGGATGTGCGGCGAAGCTTGCGGACGACCTCGGCGGTGACCAGGTCGGGCTCACCGCCACCTATTGGCTGGAGCCCGACGAGCACGTCCGCACCACGGCCGAACCGGTGACCATCCGATTCGTCGGCCAGCGGGTCGGGGCCACCGGTCTGGACCCGCGCGACCGGTTCGACCGCACCGAGCAGGTGGAAGGGCTTCCGCCGGACAGCGGACGGGTCTCGATCACCACCAAGCTGGTGGGTGTCAACGCGGGGCAGTGGCAGGTCGCCGCCGTCCCCGTCGCGGGAGTCACCGGTTCCTCGGCCGGCCAACCGGCGCCGCCGGTGAGGCGGGTGACGACCCGGACCCGGCCGGCGCCGTTGCTGCACGGCCCAGGCGTGCACCAGGCGGCGTGGCCCGCTCTGGTCCTGCTCGGCGTGCTCGTCGCACTGGTCACCCAGGCTCTGCTGCTACAGCGGTCGACGGGTGCGTGGGCCGGGGCGATGACCGTCTCGGTGGTCGCGGTCGTGGTCGGCTACCTGGCGGCGAAACTCTGGTATCTGGTGCTGCACCGGCAGGGCCTGCGGAGGTTCGTGCCCGCCGGGACGTGCATCCAGGGGTTCCTCCTCGGCGGCTTCGGGACACTTGCGGTCGGCTCCCTGCTGACCGACTCCCCGGTCGGGCTGCTTCTCGACGCCACCGCCCCCGGTGTCCTCCTGGCGATGGCGATCGGCCGTCCCGGATGTTTCCTGGGTGGCTGCTGCGTCGGGCGGCCCACCTCGTCCCGGTGGGGCCTATGGTCATCGGACCGCCGGATCGGGGTGCGCAGGATCCCGGTCCAGCTCCTGGAGGCCGCGATGGCGCTCGCGATCGGGATCGGGACCCTGGCGCTGTTCTCCGCCGGGCCGCTCCCGCTACCCGGCGCGCTGTTCGTCGGGGCCGTCGCCGCCTACACGGTCGGCCGTCAACTGCTCCTCCCGCTGCGGCGCGAGCCCCGCCGGACCTCGACCGGGCGGCTCCTCACACTCGCAGCGGCCGGCCTGGTCGTCGTGGCCGCGGTGCTGGCCTCCGTGCTCGCCGCGTAGCCGGACGTCGCAGAACCTCGCCAGGCCCACCTCGAAGGGCGTCGGGTCGGTGAACGCCGAGGATCGCGTCATCGCGGTTGGGTCGGCGGTCAGTCCGGGCCCCCGCGATCGGCGCCCGCCGAGGTTGGGCGCTCCGGGGTGCGGCGGGCCGATCTGTCGCGGCGGCTCGGACGCCGGTACCAGCGTCCGCCGTAGAGCGGGAGCGGGATGAGCGACATGAAGACGGCGGGGAGTCCGGCGAAGATGCCTATTCCCTGCAGAGGGTGTCATGCGGGTCCCTGTTGGACGTCGGTCTCAACTTCGAGTTCAACGGCGACGCCCATGCCCAGCGGGAAGGGGGGTGTGTGCCGAACGCCCCTTGGTCCGCACCGTCCTGAACGGGGTCGATGCGCCGGCTGTCAGCCGCTCGCGGCTCGTCGCTCGTGCGGGAGCAGCGGTGGTCAACCCGGGCCGCGGTCAGTACCCGTCGCGGACTGCGGGCGCGTCGTGGGCCGGGTGGACCCACCCCGTCGACGGGTCAGCCGCCGGTACCAGCGGCCGCCGTAGAGGGGCAGCGCGATCAGCAACAGGATGACGGCGGGCAGTCCGGCGAAGATGCCGATGCCTTGCAGGGTGGTCACGCAGAATCCTTCACGGGTGTGGGGTCCTCAGGGAGTCGGGGGCCGGGCGTCGCGGCACGGGGGCAGGGGAGGTGGCTCTTGCTGCGGTACGTCGACATCTGCGGGTGCGGCGGGCTCCGTCTCCGGTTCCGCCGTCTGCTCCGCGGGCGGCGCAGGTTCAGGCCCGACCTCGGGCGTGTCAGCCGTTGGTGCCGAGTCGGCCGAGGCGATACCTGCCACGAGTGCCCGGCGGTCCGCGGCGCGCTTTTTCGGTCGGGATCGGTCAGTTGCGCGATCACCAGTCCGGTGACGACTACCACCAACAGTCCGACGACCACGAATAACGGCCAGATCTCGCGACGGCCGGTGATGGCGTAGCCGGCCAGTGTCGTGACGGTCATCGGAGCATGCCCGTCCAGTATGGCCAGAATCGGACCGCCACGAGCACGGCGACCGCCAGCAGCCATATCGCGAGCACCGCGCCATGGAAGCCCGCGAGCCGGTCGATCACCGGTCGGGCGCCTCTTTGCGCCGGCCGTCCTGCCGTGAGGTTGTGCATCGTCGTGTACCAGAACACCGAGATGGTCACGACCCACACGGCCATGCAGTACGGGCAGAGCGCACCGATGACGTACAGGCTCTGGGCGATCAGCCAGTGCACGAACAACACACCGGCGGTCGCGCCGACCTGCAGGCCGAGCCACATCCAGCGGGGGAGCACCGCCCCACCGACGACGGCCGCCCCGATCGTCGCCACCACGGGGAAGGCGATCAATCCGATGAGCGGGTTGGGGAAGCCGAGGAGCTCCGACTGCGGCGAGGCCATGATCGACCCACAGGAGAGCACGGGATCGATGCTGCATGCCGGAACGAACTCTGGGTCCTCGAGCAGCGAGATGCGATCGAGGGTCAGGGCGAACGCGGCGGCGGTACCGAGCGCGCCTCCGGCGAGAAGGACCCAGCCGACGGCTCGGGCAAGGAACCCGACGAGGTCCGGCGGGGCTGCGGTGTCATCGAGGCGCACGCCGAGTGAGGTCATGGGAAGGTGCTCCTATCGGGCGAGCGCGAGGTCGAACTGCGAGCGGAGCTCATTGAGGGACTCCGGTTGGATCCGGACCCCGTCGAGGAAGAAGGTAGGGGTGCCCTGGACCCCGGCCGCTTCGCCGTCGGCGCGATCCCGGCGCACCCTTTCCAGCGTCGCGGGGTCGGCGACCGCCCGGTCGAAGGCGGAGAGATCGAGCCCGAGGTCGTCGGCGAACACTCGGAACAGGTCGGCCTGCGACTGCTGCTTCTCGCCCCACTCGGACTGCGTCTCGAACATGCGCTGGTACATGGCCTCGAACTGGCCCTGCTGCGCCGCAGCCTCCACTGCAACCGCTGCGTTCTCGGCATTGGCGTGGCTGGTGATGGGGAAGTACCGGGCGACGAACAGGACGCGGTCGCCGTACTCGGCCCGCAGTTGCTCGACGGCCGGGAACGCGGCGCGACACGACTCGCACTCGAAGTCGAGGAACTCGACGAACGTGACCGCATCGTCGGGTGCGGTGGACAGCCGGTGGCTGTCCTCGCGAACCAGGATCTCGCGCGGAACCTGCTCGCCGTTCGTGGTGACGTCGCCGGCCCCCTCGGAGAACTCGGGAACGAGGGTGTCACGGGCGCTGAGGAGCAAGGCGGCGATGAGGACGACGGTGACCACGAGGACTGCGGTCAGGGTGGCCCGGAGATTCTTGGTCATGATCCCTCTCTGGGGTCGGTATCGATGTCGGGGTGCCAGGAGCGTCCGCTCGTTCCGTGGCGATGCACGCACGGTGTGGAAGGAGCTCGGAGATGCGCGCGGTGGTCAGGATCGCCGCGGCGACGCGGTGAGCGCGGTCGAGAAGCACGGTGTTGCAGGGGAACCTGCGCGGTCCGGTGTGGCGCTGTACGACGGCGGCTGGGAACTGCCGCCCTGCCGATCGCCGGGTCAGGCCAGCGGTCTAGACACGCGTGATGCCTACCGCGAGCAGGCGATCCCGGCCGGCGATCAGCCGGCAAGGTGCCCAGGCCGGCATGCCGCCTGCACTCACCCTTCCGGCGAGAACCAGCGCAGCGGCGACGAGAGCGACGAGCACGGTGCCAGCGCCGGCAGGAGGAACGCACTCGGGGGCAGCCACCCGAGCGGCTGCCGACGCGGTCGGTCCGGCCTCGCAGACGACGTCATGCCCCGGCCCGTGACCGATGTCCTGGATCGCAGCCGCTGAAGCCCCGGCCGTCGGAGCCAGGACCGCTTGGCAGGCGAAGAGCTGCGCGAGTACCGCCACCGTCAGGATCAGGCGCATGCTCCAGCGCCCCGCAACGCGGTGAACTCTGGACCGGCGCATCGCCTTCATGACTCCGCCGACGATAACGATCGGACGCCGCGCGGTTCATCCTGCCCGGGCTGCGGGCCAGGGTGCCGGCGGTCGTCGGCGGGGAGGACCGGCGGAGTGCCGCCGCGGCGTCGCGCGCACCGGATGTCCATGGCCATGGCAAAGTCCCCGCTGATGGCCAGGTGTAGGTCCCCGCTGGTGGCCAGGTAGAAGTCCCCACCCCTCGTTCGTCGTGTCGACCCGGAGCGTGGGCCCTGGGCGGTGACGGTGGCGGTGCCGACCAGTCACCGCACCGCCCAGGGGGCTCCATTGAAGTCTGCGAGGGAACGGATGGACATCATTTCCGCCTATCGAGAGGTGGGCACCTATCGGGGCGCGGCCGCGATCAGCGGCACGACACCGAAGACGGTTCGGCGGGTGATCGCCGGCCACGAGTCCGGCGGCGCCGCGCCGGAACGCGAACCGCGGGCCCACAACTACGACGCCGTCTGCGAGCTCGTCGCCGAGCGGGTGGCCAAGTCCAAGGGTCGGATTACCGCGAAGCGGTTGCTGCCCGCGGCTCGCGCGGCGGGCTATGAGGGGTCGGCGCGGAACCTGCGGCGGCTGGTCTCGGAACGCAAAGCGTTGTGGCGCAACGACCATCATCGTGGGCGGCGGCCGGCGGTGTGGTCCCCCGGTGAGCATCTGGTCATCGACTGGGGCGTGCTGGGCGGGCTGCACGTGTTCTGCGGGGTCCTGGCCTGGTCGAGGGTGCGGTTCGTGCGCTTCGCTCTCGACGAGCGCGCCGAGAAGACCCTGGGGCTGCTCGCGGAGTGCTTCGAGACCCTCGGCGGGGTCCCCGCCGTCGTGCTCGCCGACCGGATGGGTTGCTTGAAGGGCGGGGTGGTCGCGAACACGGTCGTGCCCACCGGCGACTACGTGCGCTTCGCGGCACACCACGGTTTCCGGCCCGACTTCTGCGAGGCCGCGGACCCGGAGTCGAAGGGGATCGTGGAGAACCTGGTCGGCTATGCCAAGACCGACTTGATGATCCCCGGGGCCGACGGGTCCGGGGACCCGTTCACCGATCTCGGCGCGGCGAACGCCGCGGCCGCGGCGTGGTGCGTCGAGGTCAACGCCGTCATGCACTCCGAGATCTGCGCGGTGCCCGCCGAGCGGCTGGTGATCGAGCGGGAGCTGCTGGCCGCGTTGCCGTCGCTGCGGGCCAGCATCGGCAGGACGGTGACCCGCAAGGTCGACCGATTGGCCTGCGTCCGGTTCGCCTCGGCCCGCTACTCGGTCCCGGTCGCGCTGATCGGCACCCAGGTCCGGCTGCACGTCGAGGCGGACCGGACCCTGTCGATCATCTCTGGTCCCGGGGAGGGTGAGGTGGTCGCCGAGCACCTGCTCGTCGCGCCCGGTGAGGCCTCTATCCACGATGATCATTACGGCGGGCCGCGCCCGGTGCCGCGGCGGACGGTGCGCCCGAAAACCGTGGCGGAGAAGGCGTTCTGCGCGCTCGGTGAGACAGCGGAGGCGTTCATCACCGGCGCCGCCGCGGCCGGCAACACCCGGCTCGGGCCGGAGCTGGCCGAGCTGAACACCCTCGCTGCCGCGCACGGCGAGCCCGCCTTCGGCGACGCCCTGGCCCGGGCGGTCGCGTTCGGTCGCTGGCGGGCCGCGGACGTGCGTTCCATCCTCGCCGCCGGCGCCGGGACCCCGCAGCCCACCCGCGGCGGGGACGTGCTCGTGCTCGAGCTGCCGGTCGTGCCGACCCGCCCGCTGTCGGCCTACGCCATCGACATCACCACCACCGACGAAACCGCCGACGGCGGCAGCACCGCGGTCGGGGGTTCGTCGTGAGCGCGGCCCCACCCGCGCTGGCCCCCGACCTGGTTGCGGGGCTGCGCCGACTCAAGCTGGCCGCGATGCGCCAGCTCGCCCCCGAGCTGCTGGCCACCGCGAAAACCCAGCGATGGGCACCGGAGGAGCTGCTGCGCACCCTGATCGAGGCCGAGATCACCGCCCGCGACGCCTCCAACGCCCGCACCCGGGCCAAGGCCGCCGCGTTCCCCGTGGTCAAGACCCTCGACGAGTTCGACCGCGCCGCCTCCAGCATCAACCCCGCCACCCTGGACTACCTCGCCAGCCTGGAATGGATCACCGCGAAGGAGAACCTCTGCCTGGTCGGGCCCGCCGGGACAGGGAAGAGCCACCTGCTCGTCGCCCTCGGCGTCGCCGCCGTGCAAGCGGGGCACCGGGTCCGCTACTTCACCGCCGCCGAGCTCGTGGAGACCCTCTACCGGGCGCTGGCCGACAACTCCGTCGGACGGGTCATCGACACCCTGCTGCGCAACGATTTGATCATCTGCGACGAGGTCGGGTTCGCACCCCTGGATGACACCGGCGCGCAGCTGCTGTTCCGGTTCATCGCCGCCGCCTACGAACGCCGCGCCCTGGGCATCGCCAGCCACTGGCCCTTCGAGTCCTGGGGCCGGTTCCTACCCGAGCACACCACCGCGGTCAGCCTCCTCGACCGGCTGCTGCACCACGCCAACGTCGTGGTCACCGACGGCGACTCGTTCCGCATGAAACAAGCCAGAGCCGGCACCGGCACCGCCGCGCACGCCAAGGCCCGACGATGACCGCCCACCGCGAATATCGTTACAGCCCCACCCGGCCATCCGGGCTCTGCCCGGACCACCCCGCCTGCCTCGTCCTCCGCTGCCGCCGCTGGCTCTGCCCGCGCGAGTTCCACCTACCGCTCAACCAGCGCGGACAACCCCGCCGCTACTGCAGCCCAGCCTGCCGAGTCGCCGAACACCGGAGGCTCCACATGTGATCAGCAAGCCCGAGGGGTGGGGACTTCTTCTTGGCCACCAGCGGGGACCGCAACTTGGCCGTTGACACCGGAGAGGCACGTCGGGCCTCGTACTCGATGGCGACCTGCGCATGGAGGGGCAGGCGCGCCTCAAGCTGTCTGCCTCCGAAAGACGGTGGGGCGCGGGCTTACGGGAACGGGAGGGCGCACGCCCTACGCGCCAGGCTGGACGTGTCGTGTCGCGCCCGGCCTTCATGCCACCTGTACCCACGTGGCCACTGACGGCGTTGCGTCGGCGTCGCCGACGAGCATGTAGTAGCCGGGGGTATCAGCGTCGCCTCGGCCGGGACGGCGAGCCAGAGCGTCCTGTCGGGTCGGCGGTCGAGGCCGAGCGCGACCGAACGCAGGTCGCCTGCCCTGACTCGTGCCACTGCTGATGATCTTGGCGGGGCCGTAGGGGTTGACCTGCTGGTTCTCATGTCCGGCCGCGGGGATTTGGTCACTAAGAATGGGGTGGCTCGGTAACCTCGCCCGGTGAGTTCGCGGTTCGTACGTCGGGTGCGGACGGCCTCGGGTGCGGTCGCGGTCCAGTTGGTGGTCAAGGACCACGGCAAGGTCGTGGCGATCGAGCACGTCGGCTCGGCGCACACCGACGCCGAGCTCGCGTTGCTGCTTGCAGCCGCGCAGGAACGCCTGGCGCCCGGGCAACAGGCCCTCGACCTCGGGGAGCTGGCCGCCGAACCCGCCAAGGTCGGCGACACCGCGGATTGGACGCGCCTGGAACCCGACCTCAGCGGTCCGCCTGCCGAGCCGGCACCGTCACCGGGACGGCCCCAGGCTGATCGGGCAGGTGGCCGCGTGGTGGGCACCGCGGCGTTGACGTTGTGGAACGTGCTGCTCGACGCCTACGCCCGGCTCGGGTTCGACACCCTCGCCGACAGCGCGTTCCGGGCGATGGTGTGCGCGCGGGTCATCGAGCCGACCTCGAAGGCCGACACCGTGCGGGTGCTGGCCGAGATCGGTGCGCCCGCGCCGGCGTTGCGCACTCTGTTCCGGGCCCTCGCACGGTGCCAGGAGCGGGACTACCGGGCACAGCTGGCGACCGCGTGCCTGGCGCAGGTGACCCGCCACGGTGTGTTGGGGCTGGTCCTCTACGACGTCACCACCCTGCACTTCGAGGCGGAGGACGAGGATTCCTTGCGGAAGGTGGGGATGAGCAAGGAACGCCGGGTCGACCCGCAGGTCCAGATCGGGCTGCTGGTCGACCCGACCGGGTTCCCGCTCGAGGTGCACTGCTTCGCGGGCAACACCGCCGAGACCTCCACCCTGCTCCCGGTCCTGGAAGCGTTCCGGGAACGCCACAAGGGCACCGAACTGGTCGTCGTCGCCGACGCCGGGATGCTCTCGGCGAAGAATCTGAACGCGATCGAGGACGCCGGGATGTCGTTCATCGTCGGCTCCCGGATCAGCAAGGCGCCCTACGACCTGGCCGCGCACTTCGAGCGCCACGGCAACGCCTTCGACGACGGGCAGGTCCTCGAATCCACCCGCGTCATGGGCACCGGGAAGGCCGCCCGGCGCCGGCGGGTGGTCTACCAGTACCGCTTCGCCCGCCACAAACACGACGACCGCGCCATCAACGCCATGGTCGAGCGCGCCGAGAAGGTCGCCGCCGGCAAACGACCGTTGAAGAAGGACCGGTTCGTGCGAATCGACGCCGCCGGCAAGGACGTGGACTGGGCCCTGGTCGAACGCGCCCGACAGCTCGCCGGGTTGAAGGGCTACGTCACCAACCTCCCCGCCGAGACCATGAACGGCGCGGACGTCGTCGCGGCCTATCACGACCTCTGGCAGGTCGAGCACTCCTTCCGGATGGTCAAGTCCGACCTCCGCGCCCGGCCGATCTTCCACCACAAGCGCGACGCCATCGAAGCCCACCTGACCGTCGTGTTCGCCGCGCTCGCGGTCTCCCGCCACCTCCAGGACACCACCGGCGTCTCGATCAAGAACATCGTGCGCACCCTGCGGGCAGTCCGCTCCGCCACCATCCGCCTCGGCGGCCACGAGATCACCCTCGACCCCGACCTACCCGCCGAGGCTCAGGCCATCCTCGAACAGCTACCGCCGGCAGGTCACTAAATCGCGGCACGAGTCAGGCCTGCGAAGGGCCGAAACTGATCTGCAAAGGTGACGTCGCATGTCGGAAGCACCATTCAAGAAGGGGGAGTGGGAGCCGGAAGCTGCTTCACTCCAAGGAGGCGATTGTTGCGCGGGCGATCGGCGCCTGAAGTGGATTGAAATAGGGATTGATCGAGATCGCCTCGCTCAGAGCCGCGAGCGACTCGTCGGAGCGACCGAGCGCGGCCAGGATCATTCCCCGGTGATAGAAGTAGCTAGCGTTCCGCCAACCGAGCTCGGCGGCGCGGTCGGCAAAGGTGATCGCCTCGGCGTAGCGGCCGTTCACGTACAGGGCCCAGGCCATCGAATCGGCGCTGAATATGCTCTGTCTCCGCTCCCATTCCGCCTCAGCCAGCCTCAGCGCCTCGGCCGGTTCGCCGTGGTCGGCCGCGATCAGAGCGGCAACCTGGTCGTCGGTGGACCCCTCTGCGGCGTAGAGCTGCTGCTGGACCGCGAGGATGTCGTACTGCGCCTGCGCCTCCTCGGTGCGGCCCGCGGCCTGTAGCAATTCGCCGTACTCCAACAGGTATCCCGGTAACGGGACCCGGTTGGTGATCTCCTGGTAGGCGGCGAGCGCATCGTCGGTGCGGCCCTGTGCGTAGGCGACCTTGGCCATGCCCTGCAGCAGGGTGACATCATCGGCCCGCGCGTCCAGGCCGGCCGCGTACTGGGCCGCTGCCTCCTCGACGTCACCGTTGTTCCACGCCAGCTCGCCCAGGTAGTAGCGGCAGAACGCGACGTCCTCAGGAGACAACGCAGCGGACAATGCGCGCTCCAACGCCGCCCTGGCGTCGTCCACGCGGCCGCGGAGCTCGAGGTCATAGGACGCGCGAGTGAACGCGGCCAGCCCGGGCTCGACATCGAGCATGCTCTTGAGGGCGGCAGTCGCGGCCTCAGGTTGGCCGAGCTGAGCGTAGGCGTCGACCAGAATGCCGTATACCTCGCCGGTGTAGGGCCGCAGCAGACGAGCTTGTTCTCCGTAGCCGCGCGCGGACGCGAAGTCGTGCCGCGCGTTGGCCAGCTGGCCCAGACCGATCAGCGCCTCGCCGTTGTCGATGGGTTCAATCTGCAACGAACGGTCCAACGCGCCCTGCGCCCGGCCGTAGTACGACGGGTCACCGGTGATACGTGCCTGCTCGGTATAGGCGGCGCCGAGCCGGGCCCACTGCGGGGCGTCCTCGGGTTGGCGCCGCAGGGACTGCTGTGCGTTGTCGATCAGTTTGTCCAGAGCGCTGGGCTCGGCGACGGGCACCGCGGTCTGCGGTGTCGATGCGGGGTCGGGTGAGAGCAGGCTCGCCCCGGTGATAGTGGCAAGCAGCAGACCGATCAGTATGAGAAGGACGGGCACTCGGGAACGGGAGTCGGAATCACCGGCCATCATGACACCTCGCAGCGCCGGGCGGGTGTCGCCCGCAGGAATGTTTGATCAGGTGCATCTCGGGCATCGCATCCTGGTTCCGGTGAGTCGCCAGCCGTGCGCGGCTGTGGTCGATATTCCGTGGAAGGGACGGGTGAAATGCACGACACGCGAGCCCTCCGAGTACGCGATGTCGCACTCGGCACACCGCACCGTCCAGCACATGCGGGTCGCGACCGGCGAAGGTTCGTCCGAGTGATCGTGCACATCCCGGCCGTCGCCGGCGATCTGCCCGTCGCAAGGCTCCTGTTCGGCGATGATGCCAACCGGAGGCACGGAGGACCGGGACGCGGGACGCGGTGCAGCGGCGAAGACCGCGGCGGCACGACTCCGACGATTGCCAGCGGAATCCCACCGAACACCAGCATGGCCTCCAGAGCGCTCATCGCCGCGCTCCGCGGACGCAGGAGACCGCGAAGGGGCCTCTTGAACGGTGAAGATGCACGGCAACTCCGAGTCCGGCTCCTCGCGCATCGCCTGGCGCACGGCCGAGGTGAACTACGTCGAGTTGGCCACGTAGGAACCTGCGCAGGCGGTTCGATCACTCGCGCCGCGCGCGGTCGTATCAGGTGACGGTCAGCCCCGACGGAGGTCCGCGGCGGTCGAACTGGCCAGTGCCCGGTCCGGGTACAGCGGCAGCAAGCACATCACCGCGTGGCAGTGTCGGTCGCGCGAGCACCGGCACGGGACGCCGCGGTAGCCGAAGCGCTCGCCACCATGCACTGGCCAGCAGGTAGAGGACCTCCGCTCCGGCGACCGCGGCGATGATGAGCACCGCCAGCACCGTCTGCAGCGGGAGGACCGCGCGGTCGCCGGAATGCTCGGTTCCGAGTGGGAGGACAGCCATCGCGGCGTGCACGACGGGTTCGCAGACCAACAGCCCACTGGCTGCGGCGAAACAGCCTCGGTATTTCCCCGGCTGTGTCAGGCGCACGAGCCCCAGCGCGATCGCGGCCATACCGAGCGTGACTACGTGCAGCGGGTGGCTTCCGGCCACAGCACCAGCGCTGACTGCAACGAGCATGGTTGTTGCCGCTGCGAACGCCGCAGTTCGCCTGTCGGGAGACGCGACGTCACGATCCTGCTTCATCGCGTCGTCCTCTCCACACGTGGCAGCTGGACCCGGACCCCTCCGTCAGGTAGCCGGCCATCGACGGCAGTGAGCGCACCGGGCGGGTCGGCGAGTTGCACCGATCGCGTCGTGTCGGCCGCGAGCCTGCGCAAAGCCTAGTGGGCAGCACCCGGTGCACGGCGAAGGGCGCCTCAAGCGGCACACCGTGCCCCTCTCCCTTGCATGGGACCTGTCCGGCGACGCGCAGGTACGCTGCTCGCCGGTTCACAGCGGAAGGCTGTAGCCGGCAATGGGGCCACGCATCCATGCGATGAACTCGCCCCAGACGCCGGTGACGAGCAACGCCCCCAACACCAGCAGCATCACGCCCCCCACGATCTGCAGGCCGCGGATGTGGCGACGCATCCATCCGGCGGTCCGCACGGCCCACCGGGTACCCAGGGCGATGAGCACGAACGGCACCCCCAGGCCCGCACAGTAGGCGAGCACCAGTACCAGCCCGCGGGCCGTGGTCGACCCCACCTGGGTTCCGGTGGCCAACGCGATGACTCCGGTCAGGGTGGGTCCCAGGCAGGGGGTCCACCCGAGGCCGTAGACCGCGCCGAGCAGCGGGGCCCCGGCCAGCCCGACCCGCGGCACGTGGTGGATCCGCACGTCACGCTGCAGTGCGGGGACGAAACCGAGGAAGACCAGGCCCATGGCTATGGTGACGACCCCGCCGATGCGTTGCAGCAGCAGCTCGTTGCCGATCAGCCAGTCGGACAGCCCGAGGACCAGCAGCACCCCGGCGGTGAACACGACGGTGAACCCGCCGACGAACAGCAGCGCTGCCCCGGCGACGCGACGGCGTCCGGCCCGGACGGCCATCTGGTCGCCGGCGCCGGCGGGGTCGCCGACCTGGTCGTGGCCGACCAGCCCGGCGAGGTAGCCGACGTACCCGGGGACCAGCGGCAGGCAACAGGGAGACGCGAAGGACACGGTGCCGGCGGCGAGGGCCACGGCGAACGCGAGGACCAGCGGGCCGGAGATCGCGAGCTCGGTCAGTCCACTCACGAGACCTCCGCGCCGGCGCTCGTCGGCCGCGTTCGCGGCACTGCCGTGTCAGCTCGCGAGCTCGCGAGCTTGCTCACGAACCGCTCCCGGTGAACGGTTCCTCGGCGGCGATCCGCTGCACCACCGGCAGCAGCTCGGAGACGCGCAGGGCGGTGAGGAACACCGCAGCGACCCGGTGCTGCCGGTCGAGCACGACCGTGGCCGGGACGGTGTTGCGGGGGAAGCCGCGCAGGGCCAGCAGCGAGCGACCAGGGTTGTCGAAGATCGAGGGGTAGGTGATGCCCCGGTCGACCATGAAGTCGCGCGCGGCGTCGGCGCTGTCGCGCACGTCGACGCCCAGCAGCGTCACGCCCTCGGGCTGCATCTGCTCGTGGATCTGCTGCAGCCCGGGCATCTCCTCCCGGCACGGGCCACACCAGGCACCCCAGACGTTGAGGACCACGACCTGCCCGGCGAAGTCGTCCAACCCGATGGTGCGGCCCGGTTCCAGCAGACTCTCCCCGGACAGGCCCGTGACGGCGCCGCGGGACTCGGGTGGATCGTAGAAGATCCGGCTGTCGCCGCCCGGGGCGACGAAGGTGAACTCGCGGACCTGGCTCGGAGCGTCCCCGCTGGCCGGCGTGTAGCTGCACCCCGCCAGCGCGACGATCAGGACCAGCAGGAGGACGCGCGACTGTGCAGCCGCGACCGAAGGGGCAGTGGCGGTGTGAAGGCGCATGTCGTCTCCCGGCACCCGAGCGGTCAGTCGACCTACTATGCGCTGTAGAAGTTGCCGGGCTCTCGGCGGGGTGGCGGCAACCGTACAGCGCGCTATCATCGCCGAATGGCGATGACAACGCATACGGTCGAAGCCGACCGCCGGCAGTTGCTGCCGGCCGCGGCGCTCTTCCACAGCCTGTCGGACACGACCCGGCTGGCGATCGTGCAGCGGCTGGCGGAAGGGGAGGCGCGGGTGGTCGACCTGACCGATCAGCTGGGGCTGGCCCAGTCCACCGTGTCGGCGCACCTCGCGTGCCTGCGCGACTGCGGGCTCGTGGTGGGCCGTCCGGAAGGTCGGCAGGTGTTCTACTCGCTGACCCGGCCTGAGCTCACCGACCTGCTGGCCGCGGCGGAGACGCTGCTGGAGGCCACCGGATCGGCGGTGGCGCTGTGCCCCAACTTCGGCGTGGGCGCCGATGACCTGGAGGTGCGTGGTGAGTGACGCGTGCGGCTGCGGCGACGACGCGCCCCGGGGCGATGAGGGCGAGGAGCGCGGGCCCCAGCGGTTGTGGGAGGTCTCCGAGCTGCGTTTCGCGGCGGCGTCGGGTCTGCTGCTCGTCGCGTCGCTGGTCGTCGGCTGGACCGCCGGGCCTGCCCCACTGGAGTCGGTCCTGCAGGTCGCGGCGCTGGCTGCCGGAGCGTGGACGTTCGTGCCCGCCACGCTGCGCCGGCTCGTCAGGGGCAGGATCGGGGTAGGCACCCTGATGACGATCGCCGCGGTCGGCGCCGTGCTGCTCGGCGAGGTCGGCGAGGCCGCCGTGCTGGCGTTCCTGTTCTCCATCAGCGAGGGGCTGGAGGAGTACTCCCTGGCCCGCACCCGCCGCGGGCTGCGCACACTGCTCGCCCTGGTGCCCGAGCAGGCCACGGTGCTGCGAGGCGGCGAGGAGCTGGATGTCGCGCCGCGGGAGCTCCGGGTCGGGAACACGATGCTGGTGCGGCCCGGCGAGCGGCTCGCCACCGACGGCCGGATCGCCTCGGGACACACCGCGCTGGACCTCTCGGCGATCACGGGCGAGTCGGTGCCGGTCGAGGCCGGGCCCGGCGACGAGGTGTTCGCGGGGTCGATCAACGGCTCGGGTGCGCTGGAGGTGCAGGTCACCAGCACAGCCGAGGGCAACTCGCTGGCCCGGATCGTGGCCATCGTCGAGGCCGAGCAGGCCCGCAAGGGCGAGGCGCAGCGCCTCGCCGACCGGGTTGCCAGGCCCCTCGTGCCGGGCGTGATGGTCGTGGCCGCGCTCATCGCCGCACTGGGCAGCGTGTTCGGCGAGCCCCTGGTGTGGATCGAGCGCGCCCTGGTGGTGCTGGTCGCGGCATCGCCGTGCGCTCTGGCGATCTCGGTGCCAGTCACGGTGGTCGCCGCCGTCGGCGCCGCCAGCAGGATCGGCGTCCTCGTCAAGGGCGGCGCCGCGCTGGAGGGACTCGGCCGGATACGCGGGATCGCGCTGGACAAGACCGGCACCCTGACGCGCAACCGGCCCGCCGTGATCGAGGTCGCGGCCGCCGATGGCGCCACCCCCGACGAGGTACTGGCGCTGGCCGCCGCACTGGAGTCCCGCAGCGAGCACCCGCTCGCCCGGGCGATCCTCGCCGCTGTCGAGACCCCCACCCCCGCGGTCGACGTGGAGGCGGTGCCCGGCGCCGGTCTCACCGGCCGGCTCGACGGCCGAGTCCTGCGTCTGGGCCGCCCCGGTTGGATCGACGCGGGCGAGCTGGCCGGCCCGGTTGCGCGAATGCAGGGCGCCGGGGCCACCGCGGTGCTCGTCGAGGCCGATGGCCGGCTGGTCGGGGCGGTCGCCGTGCGTGACGAGCTGCGCCCGGAGGCCGCCGAGGTCGTCACCCGGCTGCGCCGCGGCGGCTATCGGGTCGCGATGCTCACCGGTGACAACCGCGCCACCGCCGAGGCGCTCGCCGCGGAGGCCGGCATCGCCGAGGTGCACGCCGAGCTGCGTCCCGAGGACAAGGCCGTTCTGGTCGGGGCCCTGAGTGGCGAACGCCCGACCGCGATGGTCGGCGACGGGGTGAACGACGCCCCGGCGCTCGCCACCGCGGACCTGGGCATCGCCATGGGCGCGATGGGCACCGACGTGGCCATCGAGACCGCCGACGTGGCGCTGATGGGTGAGGACCTGCGACATTTGCCCCAGGCCCTCGACCACGCCTGCCGGGCCCGCGCGATCATGCTGCAGAACGTCGGGCTGTCCCTGGCCATCGTCGTCGTGCTGGTGCCGCTGGCCCTGCTCGGGGTGCTCGGCCTGGCCGCCGTGGTCGCCGTGCACGAGCTGGCCGAGATCCTGGTCATCGCCAACGGCGTTCGGGCGGGTCGGGTCCGGCCGCTCCCGCCGGCAGCGCCCGCGGCGGAACAGGTCGTGCTCGTTCCGGTGGAGACGGCTGCGAGGCCCTGACCGCACGCCGGTCCGGTCAGCAGCGCACGGACGCGAGCGACCTGCCGGGCGCGGAGGCGAAGGAGATGTGGACGTGCTCCATGTGGTTCTCCACCGGCGAGCCGCGGTCCTCCATCTGCCGCCAGCCCGATCCGCTGTTGATGCGCTGCCGGAAGATCACGTACTTCACGGCGAGCGGGTCGCTGTTGCGCAGGGCGCAGTCGGCCAGCGCGTCCCCGGTCGCCCGGTCGACGAAGAAGTCGAGCCCCAGTCCGATCGGGTGGTCCGACGCCCGGCCGCGTGGCCCGACCCCGCCCACCGAAGCGATGCCGAAGCGGCAACGCAGGAGTTGGCCCGCTTCGGACACCCATCGCTTCACGGGCCCCCAGCGGGGGACACCTGCCCGGCAGGAGCACTCCGGTCCGAGGTCGGCCGCGCGGGACGGGCCCGGCGCCGAGTCCCCAGCGCTCGCCGCTCGTGCCGCGCGCTGCCGTTCCTCTTCTGTGGCGCGGGCCGCGCGTTCCTGGTACGACTCGTACTCCGTGCGCTGCCCGCGGAGCCGATCGTCCGCGGCGCGCACCGCTCGGAGCTGCGCCTCGACCCCGGCGCGCTCCGCGTCGAGCCGAAGCAGCTCGGCCTCTTCCTCGTCGAGGGCCGCGCGCGCCTCCTCGACCGCGACGTCGGCTGCGACCCGGGCCTGCTCGGCCTCCTCGCTGAGGGTTCGCGCCTCGTCCGCCGCGGCACGCAGCACCGACTCCGCGTTGACCTGCTCCACGAACGCCCGGCCCATCGCGTCGACCGCCCGGGCCTGCTCGCGTGCGACGAGGTCCCCGAACTCGGCTCGCGCGACAAGGTACTCGGGCGAGGCGGAGCCGGCGAGCAGCCCGAGGGGTCCGAGGTCGAGCGTCTGCTGGTAGGTGGCGGTGACGAACTCGTCGAGCCGCTCCTGGGCGTCGTCGACCGCCGACCCAGCGGCACCGGTCACGACCCGGGCTGCAGTCGCGCGATCGGCGGCGTCAGTGCCAGCGGCTGCGGCTTCCTGCGCCCCGGTGAACGCCTGCTCCCGCCGGTCCTGCAGCGCCGCGCGCGCCTCGCCGGCCCGGCGGTCGAGATCGGCGACGAGCAGCGACAACCTCCCCAGCTCCGCGGCCTGCTCGACCACCGCTGCGCGGCCCGCGTCGAGCTCCTGGTCCGACGGGTTCGGGGGAGGTACCGGCTGCGCCCACGCGCCTGGCACGGTGAGGAGCAGCGCGGCGATGGTCGCCATCGCGACCAGCATCGTCCTCACAAGTCCCCCTCTCAGGGCGTCGCGCGGCCGTCCGGGAGTCGGCTGCCTGTGGTGCGCGGAACAGATCAACCACGCCGTAGCCGCCGCGTTCACCCAGCCGGCGTTTCCCAGCGGGCAACGCGGCGGACCACCGCGGTTCGGCGAGCGCGTCGTCGGTGCCGCGGCCGACGCGACCTGACCGTCCGGCCGAGGGCCACTCACCGTCGCCGAGCCCGGCTACAGCCAGGTCACCCGGCCCACCAGGAACGCGTAGCCGAGGAAAGCAACCACGTTGATGAGCGTGTGCGCGCCCACCAGCATCCACAGCCGGTTGGTGCGCTGCCACACCCGGGCGAAGATCAGACCCATCACGAGATTGCCGACGAACCCGCTCGCCCCCTGGTAGAGGTGGTAGCAGCCGCGCAGGAAGGCCGAGGCGAGCGCAGCCCGGTTCTCCGACCACCCGAGCTGACGCAGCCGGGTCAGCAGGTAGGCGACCTCCACCACCTCCTCGGCCCACGCGTTCGCGCCGGCGGAGGCGACCAGGACGGGCAGCTCCCACCACGGACCGCCCAGCGTGGTCGGAGCGACGTCGGCGCTGACGCCGGCGGCGCGCGCGATCAGGTAGAGCCCGAGGCCGGGCACCCCGATCACGGCGGCAAGGGTGGCGGCTCCGCCGGCGTCGCGGCCCGGCCGGCTCGCATCGAGACCGACCGACCGCAGGGCGAAACCCGCGCGCAGCAGCAGGTAGGCGCCGACTGCGCCCCACCCGACGAGCTGGAGCACCCTCACCAGCTGCAGAGCGAGGTCCACGAGCTCGGCGCGGGCGGCGGGGGCGTTGAGCGCCACCTGCTGCTCGGCCAGGGGCACCGGCGCCAGCAGGGCGTCGACCAGGCTCAGCGCGCTGCGCAGGGCGGAGAGGCCGGTGGTCACGGTGAGGACCACGAGCACCTCGAGGCCGATCATCCTGCGCTGGCGAGGATCGACCACCGACTGCGTGATGGCCGGCGGGGGGAGGAACCAGTCCCGCACTGCGCCACCCACGAGCGGACCCTACCGGTGGATGGTGCGTCGTTCCCGCGGGTGATCGACCGTCACCTCGGTGGCTCCGGAGCGTTGTCGGAATGACACACGGCGTGAGGAGAACGATGGGGATGTGGCACCGGAGCCGGGCACGGCGGGCTGGGTTGGTCGGCGGGGTGGTGGCGCTGCTGCTCTCCGTCGGTACCGTAGCCCTGGCCGCAGCGCCACCGGCCGCACCGCTCGTGCCGGGGACACCGTGCACGGCGACGGCCAGGGCATGCGCCGACATCGTCGGCCTGCGGGCGTGGCTGTTCGCGGACGGCCGGATCGTGCGTGGACCGGTGCCGATCAGCATCGGTGACGAGATCGATCCCACGCCGCCGGGCCGCTACCAGGTGGAGTGGAAGGCCGAGCACTGGGTCAGCCGCGAGTACGGCACGCCGATGCCCTACTCGGTGTTCTTCGCTCCCGGCGGCATCGCGTTCCACGAGGGCAGCCTGCGGACGAACTCCGCCGGGTGCATCCGCCTCGTCCGCGACGACGCCAAGGCGTTCTTCGACCACCTGCGGGTCGGCGACGAGGTACAGGTGCACAGCGACGTACTCCCGGCCGGGTAGCGCTGCTCAGGGACCGGTCGGCACAGCGGGGTACGAGCCGGAGCTGCTCGACTCCTACCCCTCGAAGGACACGTGGACGTGGTCCATGTGGTTGGCCGTCGCTCCGCCGCGGTCCTCCATGGCCTCCCAGCCCGAGCCGGTGTTGATCCGTTGCCGGTAGATCACGTACTTGATGCCGAGCCGGTCCATGTTCGCGACGGCGTACTCGGCGAGGTCCTCGCCAGGGTCCCGGTCCACCATGAGGTCGAGCGCCAGTCCGGCTGGGTGGTCGGAGGTGCCAGCCCGTCCGGCGACGCCGTACACGGTCTCCACACCGAACCGGCAGCGCAGTTCGATCCCGGCCTCGGTCACCTGGCTCTGCACCGTCTCGAATCCGGAGTCGCCCTCGTCGCAGGTCGAAGCGCGACGCTCCTCCTCCAGGGCGGCGGCCTCCTGCGCGGCGGCTTCCGCCTCCGCAGCTTCTGCTTCGGCCTGGGCGCGTTGCTGCTCGACCAGGTCGACCGCCTTGACCAGGGCACCCGCATCGAAGACCGTGGGCTCGGGTGCGACCGGCTCCACGGCGGACAGGAGTGCGGGGCCGCCCGCATCCAGCGGGGCCTCGACGGCGTCGAGCTGCACCGCGGCCTGTGCCACACCCTGCTCGCTGAGCGGGGGGTGCTCAGGGGTGATCAGGGCGCCGCAGCTCACCACGGTCACGGCAAGGGCGCCGGTGGAGCCGTAGCGGGTGACCAGACCGATGCCGGAGGCGCGATGTTGGCGACCCTGCGATGTACGTGCGGGCGCCGTCGGGCGGCGCCGGGGAGCGCTGTGCCGTGCCACGAACGACCTTCCTGCCGGACGGCCGGTTGGAGGTCGGGCGGGGAGCAGCCGGAGCGGGGAGCGTCCGTTTCCGTTCCGTTACCGAGCCGTGGTGCCCCGACCATAGGAAACGATCGGTGGCAGCGCGAGCTGGTGCGACGGCAGCGCGACGACCGCGCTGCTTCATGCTGTGAGCGGTTGCCCGGATCGTCCTGTCTGCGGGCATGCCCACGACCGGGATCAGGCCCATCAGATGTCGACCCCTCGGTCCTGCAACCACGCGGTCGGATCGAGCTTCGTCCCGTCGGCGTCCCAGATCTCCAGGTGCAGGTGCGGACCCGTGGAGAACCCGCGGTTGCCGACCTCGGCGATCTGCTCGCCGGCCGACACCTGCTGGCCGACCTCGACGTAGGTCTGGTTGATGTGCCCGTAGACCGAGCGGGTGCCGTCGGGATGGCGCAGGACCACCCAGAGACCGAAGCCGCTGGCCGGGCCCGACTTCTCCACGACGCCATCGGTGACCGCGAAGATCGGTGTCCCGATCCCGTTGGCCACGTCCAGGCCGTTGTGGGTCCGGCCCCATCGTGGGCCGGCGGAGGACGTGACGCGGCCGGCCACCGGTTGCACGAAGGCGTCGTCTCCGAAGAAGGCGGCCCCGGGCGCGCCTGCGGCCAGCGCGGCTTCGAGAATCGCGTCGCGACGGGCGAGTTCCTGCCCGAGCTCGACGGCCTTCGCCAGGTACTTGACGTCGACCTGCGTGTCGTCGGCGTGGCTCACTGCGGCGAGCGCCGGAGGGAGGGGCTGGTCGCCCCCGACGCCCTCCGGTGCGGGCGACGGATCATCGTCACCGGTGTGCGGGTCCGACACCGGCGACACGGAGCCGAGGAGCACCGGCGCCGGTCTGTCTCCGGACGGGACGACCAGGGTCTCGGCCCCGGCGATCGCCGCTCCGGCAGCGATCGCGGCGACCGTGATGCGGGTACGCGAGACCACGTCGGGTGGCGGCGGGAGGCGGTGGGCCCCGGGCGTCGCGACGATGCTCAGCGGCATCGTGCGATCGGGATCGGCCGCCAGGGCGCCGCTGGGGGAGCGGTGGCGCGCCAAGGCGTGTCCTTCTCGATGTGGAACCACGGTGGGTGCACCGGTCGCTGCGGCGGTGGGAGGGTCGGGGGACGGGGATCCACCGGCTTGCCGCCGTGACCGGCCTGTGATCCGACGGTAGCAGGGACGCTTGTGGACCCTCCGCCAGACATGCACACGGGCGCTCGGTGTGCGGTGAGTTCTCGATCAGGGGATCGACGCCTTGTCGCCGGTGGGGGTCACGGCGAACCACGTCCCGTCAGCCCCGTGCCGGCCTGCCGACCCGAGAGTGCCGTCGTCGTCGCGATGCCGGTACAGCGGCCAGCCCGCCAGCGTGAGCTGCACGGTACCGTCGCTGCGCTCGATGCTCCCCACCAGCGCCGGATCGACGCCCAGCAGCACGGGTTCTTGTCCTGCCGCGGCGGCGGCGACCGGGATCCACGTCTTGGTACACGCTCCGGTGCAGTTCGACGAGGATGGGTCGGCGCTGTCGGAGTCCGAGCGGTACATCAGCCGTCCGGATCCGTCGGTCGCCACGACGCCGAGCGCCGCGCTCTGCACGGCGTAGAGCACCGGCGGGCCACCTCCGTCCATCGATTCGTGGCCGCCGCTGTTCGCCGGGTCGGGTGCCGCGGTCGCCGGCGGTACCGGACCGGGCGGCTGTCCCGTCGGCGCGGCACACGCGGCGAGCGTCAACAGGAGCGCTGCTGCCGTGGTGGGGAGCAGGAATCGCCGGTGCTGTGTTGTCGACATTTCTCTCCATTGCGCTGGACGCGGATCGCTCCGGACCGTGACCGGTACACGGGCTCGGACCCGATCGGGTTCAGTTCCGCGCCCCCCTATGTGCTTGGGGCGCGAGTCGGGCGCGCCGATGCCCTACGCGGTGTTCTTCGCTCCTGGCAGCATTGCCTTCCACGAGGGGAACCTGCAGACCAACTCGGCCGGCTGCGTGCGGTTGGCCCACCGGGAGGCCGTGGCCCTCTTCGAGTACCTGCAGGTCGGCGACGAGGTGCAGGTGCCCAGCGACGTGCCCGCTGCCGCATAGCCGCGCGCGACCTTCCACTGGTCCGGACTCCCGGGAAGCTGCTAACGTCCAACTCATGCACAAACGTGCATGAGTCGAGAATCATCAGGGAGCCCGAGATGGGGCAAGGGCACGGGCACGCGAGTGCCGCGACCGCGGGTGGCCGGCACCGCAAGCCGCTGTTCATCGCGTTCGGGCTGACCGCCGGGTACATGGTCGTGGAGCTGGTCGCCGGTCTGGTGTTCGGCTCGCTCGCACTGCTCTCCGACGCCGCGCACATGGGCACCGACGTCCTCGGCCTGGGCATGGCCCTGGCCGCGATCACCCTCGCGTCACGCCCCACGACGACACAGCGCACCTACGGGACCTACCGGTTGGAGGTCCTCGCCGCGCTCGCCAACGGGCTGCTGCTGTTCGGCGTCGCCGGATACGTCCTGTACGAGGCGGTCCAGCGGCTGTCCGACCCGCCGGAGGTGCCCGGACTCCCGCTGCTGGTCGTCGCTGTGGTCGGTCTGGTCGTCAACCTGATCAGCTTCCGGCTACTCACCGCGGGGTCGAAGGAGAGCATCAACCTGCGGGGCGCCTACCTGGAGGTGCTGGCCGACATGCTCGGATCGGTCGGCGTGATCGTGGCGGCGATCGTCATCTACACGACCGGCTGGCCCTACACCGACCCGATCGTCGGTGCTGCGATCGGCCTGTTCATCCTTCCGCGGACCTGGAAGCTCACCGCACAGGCTCTGCGCATCCTCATGCAGGTTGCCCCGCCCGGCATGGACGTCGAGGTGATCCGGCGCCGCCTCATGGAGCTGCCCGATGTGCTTGACGTGCACGACCTGCACGTCTGGACCCTGACCTCCGGCATCGAGAACGCCACCGGACACGTCGTCATCGTCGACGGCGCCGACTACCACGACGTCCTCGTCCGCGTGCTGGCGCTCCTCGCGGACGACTACGGGATCACGCACACGACCATCCAGTGCGAGCCCGCGCACCATGAGGAGCACGACACGCCGGTCTGACCGGGTGGTGTATCTGACGAACGCGGCGTTCGGGCCTGCCTCGGCGGCAACGACGCGTAGCGCGCGAGCAGATCGGCAGACACGCGGGCGGCGCTTGTGCGCGCGGGCCGGGGTCGACGACGATCGCGGTTCTACCCTTACCCACGGGGGAGCCTTGGCCCGCAATGCAGCTCGGGCCCGTGACGCCGACCGGCGGCTCGGTCGACGCCATCTGCTGTGCGCCTGATTGCGCTCGCCGGCGGCGTCGCCGCGGCCTGCTGCGGGGATGGGGCCCGGGAGGGCGACGGAAGCGCAGACGGCGGGCTCGACCAGCTGGCCGACGACATCCTGCGCGCGCGGCACGACCTCGCGCCGCTGCTCGTCCGGCTGCATGCAGAGCTCACCGACTACGGCGAGGTCTTCACCGGCGACACCGTCGTCGCCGCGATCCGCCACTACGACGGCTACTGGCGTCAACCACGCGTCCTCGGGCCGACCGACCGGCACCGCACGTACCGGTTCAGCCAGGTCACGACCGAGGAGCTGGCCGCCGGCACCGGCGCGCGGCGCCGACCTTCCCCGCGGGGTACCGCGACATTGCACCGCGCGCCTGCAGCCAGGCCTCATCCGGCACCGCATCACGTTCCACGAGCCCGGGCAGACGCTGGGGATCGACCTCGACGCGCTGGTTCGCCAGCCGACCGATGGCGACTCTTCCCGACCCCGTGGCTGGTGCTCGGCTTCGACGAGCCGGGGTACAGCCACTGACGGCCTCCCGCCCCAGCTCGACCGGCCGTGCGGTGGTCGGACCTGGGCGAGCCGTCTGGCGTGCGGTACCGAGCGGTTTGCTCATGGCCTGCGGCTGCTGCTTCGAGTGCTCCTACTATGCGCCGTAGAAGTTCGGAGCAACCGGGCCGGCATCGGAGGGAGCGACCGTGAATCTCAATGCGCCGGTGTCGTCGGCCCTGGCGTCCGCGGTGGGCGCCACGGCATCGGCGATGACGGTTAGGCCGGCGCTGATCGGGTGCCGGAGGCTCTCGGCCTGTGCGCGGTTGCCATGGCTTTCGATCTAGCGTCCCGGGGTGGGCGGATCGCGGCCGCCGCTCTGGGGACTCTTGCGCTCGTCGTCGTCGTGCTGGGGGCGGTGGCAACCGGTGTGGGGGTCCCGTCGGCGCTGCTGCGGTTCGTCGCGGCCGTGGCCGCGGCCGGCGCGGTCGGTGCGCTGGTCGTCAGGGCCTTCTTCGACACAACGGCGGCCGGCCGCTCGGCCGCGCCGGTATCGGTCGCGGGCGGCCGATGGTCGGCGTGGGTGTGGGCCGGCGCCGCGGCGTCGCTCGTTCTGCTCGACGTCGTGGGTGGGCCGAGGACCGCCGCGCCGGGGCTGGTGGTCGCCGTACTGGCGGTGGTCGTGGCGCTGGGCTGCTGGTGGGCAACGCGGTGGCGCCAGTTCGTCGGGCTGCTGCTCGTGGCCCTGGCCGGGCTCGCGCCGCCCGTGGTCGCGGGTCGGGTGGTAAGCGGCCTGGATCTCGACATCGCCACGAACGCCCTGCTGCTGCACGTGATCGCCGCGTCGATGTGGCTCGGGGTCCGGCTCACGGCGCACGGGACGGCGACGCAGCGCTACCGCCGGTTCTCCGTGGCGTGCTGGGCAGTACTCATGTCATCGGGGGCAGCGGCCGCGCTGGTACTCGTCCCGCTGGCGTGGCCGTTCGGAACAGCCCTCGGATGGCTGGTGGTGGTGGACCTCGCCACGGTGGCCGTGCTGGGTGTCATTGCACTGCGCAGGTCGCGGTTCCGGGCCGGCGCGCTCGTCTCGGGTGTCGAGACCGGTGTGCTCGTCGTGCTCGTCGCCGCGGTGACCGGCCTTCTCGGCGGCCCCCCGGCCCGCTTCGCGTCCGACTCGGTCGAGGCGTCCATCGGATACCGGCTCCCGGGCGCCCCGGATCTGCTCAGCGTCCTGGGCACGGTGCGGCCGGACCTTCTGCTGGGCAGCGCGGCAATTCTGGCGGCGGCGCTGTACGTCGTCGGGGTGCGCCGGTTGCGCCGCGCCGGACGAGCCTGGTCGCCGGCCCGGACTGCGTCGTGGGTCGCCGGGTGTGCGGGGGTGCTCCTGGCCACCTCGTCGGGCGTGGCCGCCTACGCCCCGGCAGTGTTCAGCGCGCACATGGTGGCGCACATGACCCTCAACATGGTCGCGCCGCTGGCGCTGGTGCTCGGCGCGCCGGTGACGTTGGCGCTGCGCGTGCTCGTGCCGGCCCGGGTCGGCGAACCGGCCGGGCCGCACGAGTGGCTGTTGGCGCTCATCGACGCCCCGGTCGTGCGGCTGCTCGCCCACCCCGCCCTGGCCGCCGCGGCGTTCGGCGGCTCCTACTACCTCCTCTACCTCACCGGCCTGTTCGAGGCGGTGATCGAGGAGCACTGGTCGCGGACCGCGCTCAACGTGGTCATCCTGGTGATCGGGTACCAGTTCTGTTGGGTGGTGGCCGGGGTCGACCCGGCGCCTCGGCGGCTCCCGCACCTGGGGCGGCTGGGCGTCGTGTTCGCCGTCATGCCGTTCCATGTGATCTTCGCGGTGTTGTTGATCACTCGGTCCGAGGCTGTCGCGGGGGGGTACTACCGCATGCTCGGCCTGCCGTGGTCGGTCGACCTGATCGCCGACCAGCAGCTCGCCGGGGTGCTGTCGCTGGTGCTCGGCGAGCTGATGCTGATCACGACCCAGATCGTGCTGCTGGTCCAGTGGTACCGCTACGACCAGCTGGCGGGTTTCCGCTCCGATCCCGGCGACGACGATGCGTTGGCCTACCGGGACATGCTCTCGACACTGCGCCGCAGCCGGGGCGGCTGACTACGCCTCCCGGGGCGGGGGCTGGCGTTCGACTTCTTCTGGCTCGAGCCACCACGGCGGCATGGTCTGGCCGCTGCCGTACTGCCGGTCCAGGGCGCGGTCGGTGCGCCGGGCGTCGCGCTCGTCGGAGCGGTACCACTGCACCACGAACGCGCTGATCAGTGCGGCTGCGGCCACGTCGCCGAACCCCCACAGCACCCCGCCGCCGACCGCCTGGTCGTCGAGCAGGGTCGGGCCCCACGTCCGCGCCACGTCCAGGTAGAAGCCCTCGGCCAGCACCTCGTTCATCAGCATGATCGGGATGCCGAGCAGGATGTGCATCGGGGCCAGCGCCAGCACCAGCATGAACTTGAAGAAGAACGGTGGCCGGTGCGGCACCGGGTCGACGCCGAGCAGCGCCCAGTAGAACAGGAACCCGACGAGGACGAAGTGCACGTGCGACAGGTCGTGCAACCACACGTTGCGCAGCGATGCCTCGTAGAGGGGGGTGTAGTAGAAGGCGAACTGGGTGATCGCGAAGAGGGCGAACGCGATGCCGGGCTGTCCGATGAACCGCACGGGTCGGCTGTGCACCACGGCCAGCACGATGCGACGCCACTCCACGGGGAACGTACGCATCGCCAGGGTGATCGGCGCGCCCATCGCCAGGCCCACCGGTGCGATCATCTGCAGCAACATGTGCTGGATGGCCGGGATGACGAACAAGGTCCGGTCGTAGACGCCCAGCGCCGACGAGGTGGCGACGTACACCAGCACGAGCCCGAAGAACCAGTACGCGGTCCGCGCGGCGGGCCAGGTGTCACCGCGGCGGCGCAGCATCCGCACGCCCCACAGGTAGAGCCCGGCCGCGACCAGCACCGGGATCACCATGAACGGGTCGAACGTCCAGGCGGTCAGCATCCGGCTGATGGTGAGCGGCGGCTGGTCTGCGGGCGGCATCCAGGCCAGCACCGTGATCGGCGGGGGCAGCATCAGCGATCCTCGGGGTCGGGGGAGAACCGGCGCAGGCGCAGGCTGTTGGACACCACGAACAGCGACGACACGGCCATCGCCGCGGCCGCGACGAGCGGGTTCAGCAGACCCAGCGCGGCCAGCGGGATCGCCGCCACGTTGTAGCCGAACGCCCAGAACAGGTTGCCGCGGATGGTGCGCAGCGTGGCCCGGGACAGGCGGATCGCGTCGGGCACCACCCGCAGGTCGTCGCGCACCAGGATCAGGTCGGCCGCGTCGATCGCGATGTCGGTGCCCGCGCCGACGGCCATGCCCAGGTCCGCGACGGCGAGCGCGGCCGCGTCGTTGACCCCGTCCCCCACGACCGCCACGCAGGCGCCGCCCGCCTGCAGCCGCCGGACCTGCTCGGCCTTATCGGCGGGCAACACCTCGGCGACGACGGAACCCACGCCGATCTCGCGACCCACGGCCGTTGCGGTCGCGGTGTTGTCGCCGGTGAGCAGCACGGTCGCCAGGCCGAGGCGGTGCAACTGCCCCACGGCCGCACGCGCGGAGGGTTTCACGACATCGGCCAGGCCCACCAGGCCGACCACCACGTCGTCGACGGCGACCACGACGGTGGTCCGGCCCTTTCCCTCCCACTCGCCGCGCAGCGCGTCGAGCCGTCGGGGCACCCCGATGCCCAGGTCAGTGAACAGCCGCGCTCGCCCCGCCCGTACCCGGTGGCCGTCCACCACGCCCGCGGCGCCGAGCCCCGGCTCACTGGTGAACCCGGTCGGGCGGGCCAGCGGGCCGACCTCGGACCGCGCCGCCGACACGATCGCCACCGCCACCGGGTGCTCCGAGTCCTGCTCCAGCGCCCCGGCCGCCCGCAGCACCTCGGCACGGGTGAACCCGTCGGCGCAGGCCAGCTCGACCAGCGACATCCGTCCGCTGGTCACCGTGCCGGTCTTGTCGAGCACGACCGTGTCGATCGAGCGGGTGGCCTCCAGCGCCTGGTAACCCTTGACGAAGATGCCCAGCCGGGCCCCACGACCTGACGCCACCATCAGCGCGGTCGGGGTGGCCAGGCCCAGCGCGCACGGGCAGGCGATCACCAGCACGGCGAGCGCGGCGGCGAACGCGCGCTCGACCGAGCCGTCGAGCAGCGTCCACCCGGCGAAGGTCAGCACCGACAGCACGACGACGGCCGGCACGAACCACCCGCAGATCCGGTCGGCGAGCCGCTGCACCGACGCCTCACCGGTCTGCGCCTGCTCGACCAGCCGGATCATCGCGCCGAGCTGGGTGTCGCGGCCCACCCCGGTGGCCTCGACGACCAGCGAGCCGTGCCGCACGGTCGTGCCGCCGACCACCGTGTCCCCCGGCCCCACCTCCACCGGTACCGACTCACCGGTCATCGCGGCCGTGTCGAGTGCGGCCTGCCCGGACACCACCCGCCCGTCGGTGGCCACCGACGCGCCCGGCCGCACCAGGAACTGCTGCCCGACCCGCAGCTCACCGATCGGCACCGGGCGCTGCGTACCGTCCGATTCCACGAGGACGACGTCGGCGGAACGCAATGCGGCGAGCTCGCGTAGCGCGGATCCGGCCGAGCGCTGGGCCTTGGCCTCGAAGTAGCGCCCGGCCAGCACGAACGTCACCAGACCGGCGGCGACCTCCAGGTAGATCGCGTCCTCGCCGCGCAGCAGCAGGGCCAGCCCGGTGGCGTCCGACGGCGGTCCGGGCGGGCCGAACATCGCGTAGAGCGACCAGGCGGTCGCGGCCAGCACCCCGAGTGAGACGAGCGTGTCCATCGTCGCGATGCCGTGCCGGGCGTTCGCCACCGCGGCCCGGTGGAACGGCCACGCCGCCCAGCCGATCACCGGCAGTGCGAGCGCGAGCAGTACCCACTGCCAACCGGGGAAGCGCCAGTCCGGCAGGACGGTGAGAGTGATCGACAGGTCGGCGAGCGGGACGAACAACACCACCGAGACCAGCAGCCGTCGCCACAGCATCCGGGCGCGGCCGGCATCGTCGGAGTCGGGCTCATGGCGACCGTCACGGGGGAGCAGCTCTGCCCCGAACCCGCTGCGTACCACGGTCTCGACCAACACCTCGTCGGCGACGTCCGGCTGCGTGGACACCGTGGCCCGCCCCGTGGCGTAGTTGACGCTGGCGGACACTCCGGAGAGCCGGTTGAGCTTGCGCTCGACCCGGGCGGCGCAGGCCGCGCACGTCATCCCGGACACGGACAACTCGACCAGTCGTTCCCGGTCGATGGTCACCGGGGAGCTCATCTCAGGTGTCGCCCTTCCCTCGGCGGGTCGTCGGTCGGCCAGCCGGGGCGGCGGTGCCGGGCCGGCGGCTCTACGAACTGTAGAAGCAGTCGGCCTGTGCCGCCGCACGACCCTCCCGGCCGACCCGCACGGCTCCGAAAGGCCGCCATGCGGTTCGAATGGCCTCACCCGGAGTGTCCCCGACCCTAGGACAGCGGGGCTCTTCGGGGCAGTTGGGCGCTGATGCGGCCCCGGAGGTGGTCGTGGCGGCGGCGGGTGATCGGGCGGCCCGAGGTGTAGCGCTGCAGCTGGTCGGCGCCGTCGGCGTTGCGGGCGTGGTGTCGCCGGTGGGTATGGGGGTGGGGAAGACGGCACGTCTGGACCCTGACCTCGGGCTGGCGAACGCCACCGGACACGTCGTCGTCACCGACTACCACGACGTGCTCGATCGGGTGCTGGCGCTTCTCGCCCAGGACTACGGCATCACGCACGCGACCATCCGGTGCGAGCCCGCCCATCACGAGGACCAGACACCCCGGTCTGAGCCGCTGTCGCGCGCTACGGCGCGAACACGAGCCCCACAGCTCCGCAGGGGAGGGCGACCATCGCGGCCAACAGCGGGTACTGGACGCGGGTCGCGATCGAGGCCGGGAACATCCGGATCGACCGGTCGTTCGCGGCGACGGTCGCCGCGAGGTGGCCGAGCACGATCGCGGCCAGCTGGACACAGGCGATGGCCGTGGTGCTGACGACGGTGTAGTCGATCGTGCGGGCCGCGGTGCCGAACAGGTCGGCTCCGCGGCCGAGCGGGTCGCTGGCCAGGATGAACGTCTGCCGGCCGTCGAAGACCAGCAACGAGAAGTAGTGGGCGATCACGAAGCCGGCCGCGATGGGCACGAGGGTGTGCGCGAAGCTCGCCGGGAGCGGGGCGCGGCCCGGACGCGGATCCCGGCGCGGTCCCGGCCAGGTAGACCACCGCGACCGCAGCGGTGGTGCCCGCCAGCCCGGCGGTGCCCCACAACGGACCGTCCGGCACGGCGGCAGCCCAGAACGAGCTGCGCGACAGCCCGTCGAACGCGGTGGACCCGACGAGCACGACGACGACCGCCACCAGCCCCGGAACGGCCTGGACGGTCGCCATCCCGTCGATCGGGTTGCGCAGGACGAGCCGACCGTCGGCCCGGCGGCCGAGGTGGGACAGTGACCCGAGCAACGTCGAGTACACCTCGAAGCCGTCGCCGCGCTCGAACCACGACCGTCCGAACAGCAGCGCGGCGCCGACGTGCACCACGGCGTAGCCGAGCACGACGAGCGCCACGACCCGCGGGTCGGCTCGATCCGGGTAGACCAGCTCCAGCCAGGTGAAGGAGGCCAGCGACACCGCCGCGGGCCAGAGCCCGATCCGCTCGGGCAGCCGGCACACGCCGTCCACCGGGTCGAGGCGTACGAGGCGGCACGCCGACTCGTGCAGCAGGCGCAGCGGGTTGAGCACCCTCCACACGGGGCCGAGCAGCAGCGACGCCGGGACCAGGCCCACCCAGAACGTGACGTAGAGCGCCCACGGAGCGAGGTTGCCGTCCGGCTCGGCCGGCCCGGACAGCCCGATCATGACCACCGCGGCGACGGCGAGCAGGGCCGCGAGCCGCAGGGCCCGGCGCAGCAGCCCGCTGTCGAGCACCCGGGTGAGCGGCCCGGGCAGCGCCCGACCCGCCGTGGCCGCGTCGGACCGCGGCGGGCGCCAGAGCAGCGTGAGCGCAGCGAAGGTGATCAGGACGACCGACTCGGCCCCGACCGCCGCGAGTGTGACGGGGATCGGGAGGTCCGTGCGGGTGCCGACACCGTGGGCGAGTGGCACTCAGCTCACCTCGAGCCGGGCGAGCGGCGCTCCCAGCTCCTCCAGCTCGACCTCGAACACGCCGGGGATGTCGGCGGTGAAGGACAGCGTCGCGGTGCCGCCCGCCTCGACGGTCACCGATCGGTCGTAGCCGTGCAGATGGATCTCGTCGGCGACGTCGCTGGTCACGACCAGCTCGACCGTCTCGCCGACTGGGATCGCGATCCGGCCCGGACCGTCGCCGGCCCGGCCGCCCGCGAAGCTCAGGGCGATGATCTGCGCACGCGGTTCGGCGGAGGTCGTGGATGCGCTCGGCCGGGCGGACGGTGCTCCCGCGGTGGCCGTGGCGGCCACGGTCGGACTATCCGCGGCCGGCGCGCCGCACCCGGCTGCCACGGCGATCGCGAGCACGGCCACAGCGGGCGAGAAGCGGCGGCGCCCGGTCATCGCGGGATCCCGGAGGACCGGCCGGGCGCAGCTGGATCGATCACGGCGAGGAGCACGCCCGTCGCCGCGGCGAGCCACGCCCCGAGGCCGATGCCCGCCGCGCCGAGCACGACCACGACGTAGGTCTGGTCCTCCGGGACCAGTGCGGCCCCGAGCACGTGGATCAGGTGGGCTCCCAGCACGAGAGAGGTGATCGCGGCCGTGGCGAGGGCGGCCGGGCGCCGTGTCACCGCCGCCGTGCCGACCGCCGAGACGACGACCGTGATCGCCGTCGCGAGCCACCACAGGCCCGCGGGCGGGGCCGGTGGCCAGACCTGTTCGCCCCGGACGATGACGGTCGCGCCGTCGACCTGAAGCGGGATGGCCCACCTCCGGGTGCCCTCGTCGGGCCGCGACGCAGCCGCGGCGTCGATCCTCGGGTCGTCCCACCGCGCGGTCGCGCCGGGCGGGACGACGGGTTCGAGCCCGAGGGTGGTGCCCGCCGGAATCACCTGAACCGCGTCCGGGGTGTCGTTGACGATGCGCAGCCGCGCGCCCATCTCGATGACGGTGACGGTGAGGCCGGCGACCGGGGGATCGACCGCGAGGACGCGGGGCACGCTCGGGGACGGTTCGAGGCCGCCGCCGTGGGCGCCCGCGCTGCCGGTGGTCATTCCGAACAGCAGCGCGGTGAGGAACAGGACCGCGGCGGCCCGGAGGACCCGAAGCGGCGACGGTCTCAACGCGGGACACCTCGTGAATAGGGATCGGCGGGGTCGGTGTCGACGACCTGGTCGAGCAGGTTCGTGGCCGGGTGGGCCTCGGTGATCCAGTACCGGACGGTGTGCCCGTCGCGTTCGGTATGGACCATGTCGTGGACGCGCAGCAGCCGCAGCGAATGCGACACCGTCGTGGCCCTCAGGCCGCTGGCGGCGGCGAGCGCGGACACCGAGATCGGGCCGTCCCGGGCGATCAGCGACAACAGCATCAGGCGGCTCGGGTCGCCGAGCACGGCGAACCACTCCGCCCAGCCGGTGACGTGGCGGGGATGGCGCACCGTCGACTGCCCTCGTTTCCCGACGTTACGGGTTCGCGACCCCGGTTCGCCGCCGTGGGCCGCGCCACGATCGGCCGTCGATCAGTGCGCCGAACACGAGCCCGATCACCGCCCACAGGACCAACTGCCCGCCGATCGACGCGACCCGGATGTCGTAGAGCACGGTGGCGGGGAAGTCGGCCGGGGTGTCGGCCACCCTCGGCAACAGAGCCCCGAGCACGCCGGTGGCGACGACGTAGGCGCCCGCGGCCATCAGCGATGCGTTCCATGGTCCCGCACGCTCGGCGAGGCTGCGTCCCAGCATCATCGCACCTACCGCGAGGAGCACCGAGAAGGCGATCAGCAGCACGAAGGGGCCCGTGCGCTGGCCGACGGTGTCGTCGATGGTCGACGCGGGTGGGTTGGCCGGGTACTTGAGGAACGGCACCAGTGCCACCGCGACGAAGCCGATCCCCGCGATCACCGCCGCGGTCGCCCGCGGTCTCAGCCGCCCGACCCGCCCGACCACCGACGCGTACACCAGCGACAGCATGCCGCCGATCACGACGCCGTAGACCACGGCGGCGACCCCCAGCCCGAGGGTGCTCTGGATCCCCCGGCTGACCAGCGGTGCCTCGTCGGAGGCCTCACCAGCAGCGACCGCCAGCTGCTCCTCGTACGCGATGGCCGCGTTGACCGGGCCCTCGCCGAACAGATAGGCGAACACGAAGTACGCCAGCCCGCCGACCAGCCCCGCGGCCATGCCGCGGACCAGCAGCACTCTCACCATGACGACGCGACCGCCAGTGGCAGGGGAAGCCGAGCAGGTGCCGGCCGTCGTGCACGAACTCGTGCAGCACGCTGCCCGATACCAGTGACGTGGCGCCCTGGTCCATGCCCACCAGGTAGAGCAGCGACAGCGGGATCACGCCGGCGAAGACCGCCCACGGGATGAGCTCGTCGAGCGGGATGGACACCGGAGTGGGCGCGGGAAGTGCCGCGGCGTCAGCCATGGTCGGATCTCCGTCAGCGCTCCAGAGGATCTTCGCTCATCTGAACAGGTATTCAAATGATTAGTCTGGGGTCCGGTCCGGGTGGCGTCAAGGGCCGTCGGGACCCATGGAGGGTGAGTTGAGCCCACTCTCGTGCCGCCAGACCGCGGAATCGTTGGGACTGTCGGCCGCGATCGAGCCGGCAGTCGCCGACTGGGATCTGGCCGAACCCTCGACGACGTCGCCGCAACCGAACCGGAGGGCGTCCAGGCGTGGCTGTCCGATCCGGGTGCGTCGCCGCACGGAGGGGAGCAGCGGGTAGCGCTGTTGGCCCGCGTGTCGACCTGGCTCGACTCCGTCTCCGCCGACGTCGGCATCATCGCCATCACGCACGCGGCCGTCGTCCGTGCGGCGACTGGCCGCTCTGGACGCCCCGGCCATCGCCTTCTGGCGCATCGACATCGCCCCGCTGACCGCGACCCGGCTCCGCGGGCGACCCGATGGATGGACGGTGCGAGCGACCGCCGCGCACCTCGTGGCGCGCGGGAATGGCTGACGGCGACACACGCGAGACCCCGTGGCTACGCGCCGCGGGGACGAGGCCCGCCTCCTCGTAGTAGCGCAGAGTTGTTGAAGGGACGCGGGTGCGCTCGGCGAGCTGGGAGATCCGGTAGCGGCTCACGACTGCACGCTGAGCCTTCGACCCGGCTCAAAGGTCAAGTCAGGATTCCGGGGCCGGATCAGGTCGCCACCAGCAGCCCGGTCAGGTACATGATCACCACGCCCGCGCCGAGCCCACCGAGCACGGCCGGATCGAGCAGGCGGCCGCTGGCGCGGTCGCGAAGGCCGGGCACGATCTGGATGATCACCTGCACGATCGCCCCGACCCCGACGCCGAACAGCAGTGCCGAGAGGCCCGCGTTGTCCACCGAGGCGCCGATCACGGCGCCGAGGATGGCGGGCGCACCGGCGATCAGGCCCAGCCCGACCAGGGACCACAGCGACGGGCGGCGCGCCGTCAGCGGGGCGACGATGGCCAGGCCCTCGGTGGTGTTGTGCGCGGCGAAGCCGACGATCAGGGCGGCGCCCAGCGCGAGCTCGCCGACCGCGTACGCCGACCCGATCACCAGGCCCTCGCCGAGGTTGTGCAGGCCGATGCCGATGGCGATCATCACCGCCAGCCGCATCCCGGTGGCGCCCTGCTCGTCGGGTCGGCGGCCGGCGAGCACCTTGTCGATGGTGGTCAGGGCGAGGAAGGCCAGCCCGGCGCCGAGGAACACGAGTATCGGACCGCCGAACGCGCCACCGGACAGCACGGCCAGGTCGATGCCCTCGAGCAGGGCGTCGACGGCCAGGTAGGCCAGCAGCCCGACCGTCAGCGCCAGCAGGACCCGCACCACGCGCCCGCTGGTGCGGCGCAGGATCGGCAGTACCAGCATGCCCAGCAGTACGGGCAGTACGCCGACGTAGGTGCCGACCAGGGCCATCAGGCCGAGGAACTCGAACCCGGGTTCCGGCGTGGCGACGGCGGCGTCGATCACGTGCTCGATCACGAGACCGGTGGAGGTCAGCATCGAGACGGTGTAGGGCTGCCCGTCCTGCCAGGGGTAGTCCAGCACCAGGGTGTCGCTTGCCAGCCGGCCGATCGGCTCGTCGGCACCGGTGAAGTCCACATAGGAGTCGTTGACGAAGACCTGCGCGACGGCGACGGGGTCCGGGCCGGTGTTGCGCAGCACCAGCTCGATCGAGCCCGGGGCGATGATGGTGCGCTCCACCGCCAGCTCCTCGACCGGGGGGCCCAACCGCTCGGGCAAGGTCTGCCCGCCGTAGGCGGCCAGGCCGCCCAGCGCCGCGACCAGGACGGCGACGAGGCCGACGACCAGGGCCCACAGCGGAACCCGCCGGGAGTCCCGGGTGGCGGTTCCGGCCGCGGGCTTCGGGTCCTCGGCGGCAGCTCGGGCGGCCGGGTCCTGCCGGGTCTCGGCGTCACGGCTTTCGTCGGTGGTGCTCATGATGAGGCTCCGTCCACGACGTCGAAGAAGCCCATCCAGCCGAGATCGGCGAACTCGGTCTTGTGGGCGTGGAACATGAACTTGCCCGGGTTGGGGAAGCGGATCTCGCAGATGCCGCGCTGGCCCTGGGCCTGGACCACGGTGTCGGTGAACTCGCTCGGTTCCAGGCGGGTGCCGGTGGGGTAGTAGTCGAAGAAGTTGCCGTGCAGGTGGAAGCTGTTGATCGGGTCGTACTCCAGGATGTTGACCAGATAGATCCGGACCAGCTCGCCGAGGCGGACCTGGATCGGGTCGTTCATGTAGACGAACGGGATGCCGTTGACGGCGTAGAGCTGGTTGCCCTCACCGTCGAAGGTCGTGTTGTACCCGTGCTGCACCATGATCATCTCGTCGGCGGGGGGGCGACCGCCCGGCGGGTCGACGATGAACGTGCCGTACATGCCGCGGGCGATGTGCTCGGCCAGCGGCCCGACGTGGCAGTGGTAGAGGTGCAGCCCGAACGGCTCGGCGTCGAAGACGTAGGTGAACTCCTCGCCCGGGGCGATGATGCCGCGCCCGACCATCGGGACGCCGTCCATGTCGGCGGGGTGGATGCCGTGGAAGTGCATCGTGTGGGGGTGTGCGGAGTCGTTGATGAAGCGCACCCGCATGAGGTCGCCCGCGGTGGCACGCAGCGTCGGGCCGGGGATGGAGCCGTTGAAGGTCCAGGCGGGGAAGACGACGCCGGGAGCGACCTCGATCTCGCGGTCCTGCGCGCGGATGGTCCACTCACGAACGGTGCGGCCGTTCTCGGTGGACACCGTGCCGTAGTCGAACTCGCGGAGCAGGGTGCGGGGGTCGAAACCGTTGGCCACGTGGTCGACGCCGGCACCCTCGCGGAACGTCGCGCCGCTGGCGCCCCCCATCGCCGAGTGGCCACCGTCCGATCCCCTTCCCGCACCCGGGTCGGGTGGGCTGTGGTGCCCGGGCGGGGTGTCGGCGACCGCACGTGCGGGGAGCGCGGCCAGCGCGACCCCGCCCGCACCGGCCAGGAAGCGTCGTCGAGACGTCATGCGGTTCCTCCGAAGACGAGATCGGTCAGCTGCTGGCTCAGGGGGATGCGGCGCCCGTCGAGCCGGACCCACAGCGGGCCTCCGAACGGGGCCTGCTCGAGCACATCGAGCGCGACACCCGGCCGGATGCCGAGTTCTCCCAGGTAGCGCAGGACAGTGCTGTCGCGGGCGGAGACCCGGCTGACCACGACGCGCGACCCCGGACGGGCCCCGCTCAGCGCGGGGGGCCTGTCCTCGTCGTGGCGGCCGTGGCGCGGTGGGATCGGATCGCCGTGCGGGTCATGCGTCGGGTGTCCGAGGAAGTCGTCGATTCGCGCCAGGAGCCGCTCGCTCACGGCGTGCTCCAGGACGTCGGCCTCGGCGTGCACGTCCTCCCACGGAACACCGAGCACCCTGACGAGGAACTCCTCGACCAACCGGTGCCGGCGGACCACCGCGACCGCATGTCGCCTCCCGTGTTCGGTCAGCACAACCCGGTGGGCCGCGGGCCGCACGACGAGGTCGTCGACGGCCAGCCGGTTGAGCATGGCCGACACCGACGGCGGAGCCACGCCGAGCAGCTCGGCGAGGGAGCTGGTGGTGGCCGAACCCCGGCTGGACGTGAGGTCGAAGACCGCCTTGAGATAGTCCTCGACCGCCCCAGTGTGCGGCCGTGAACAGCACTGATGAAGCTGGTGAGGTGCCGCGACAGCGCACATGAACCAGAACTATAGCCATGTCAGCATCAGCATGTTAGGCATGTCTCACTCTGAGACGAGCCGAGGGATGTACTGGTGTGGACTCGTACCTACATCGAAGCTTCCGGTTCTCCACCATCGCGGCTGCGACGGGTCAGGGACCCGATGTGCAGCCGGCGTCCGGCACCGGGGAGGTGTAGGGGTTGTCGCTCAACGCCCGGATGAACTGCTCGAACCGCGGGTCGTCCGGGGTGTCCAAAGCCAGCCGGTGCCCCCAGGCCTGCAGCGAGATCGGGCTGTCGAGCCCGGGGTAGGGCGACATCAGCAGGAAGTCGGCGTCGGTGACCCGCGTGGCGGACAGCGCCGTCACCGTGGTGGGCGCGGTGCGTGCGGGGTCGTAGGTGATCCAGACCGCGCCCCGCTCCATCGCGTGCACGGCGTCGGTGTCGGCGATCGGGTCGGGATAGGCGACCCCGTCGCACGCCGCGAACGCCTCGCCGTGCCCGCCGCCGACCGGCGGCGCGGCCGGCGAGCCGGCCGGGGCGGAGGTCGCCGCGTGGTCGTGCTCCGCGACCGGA
>JAJCYC010000231.1 GCA_029263115.1 Pseudonocardia sp.
CGATCGGCATCAGATACACGAAGAAGCAGGTCGACGCCCTGCCGATCACCAGGCACGACTTCCATGGAGAGTGGAACTACACCGTCGCGCCGACAACGGACGACACGCCGACATCAACCTAAACTATTTCGTCGCGAGCCCGAAGTCGGTGAGCAGGCCGGTGGTCGCCCTCGGCACCTCCTGGTGCGGGAAGTGCCCGCAGTTGGCCAACACGTGGTACTCGTGCTTGCCGGCCCAGCGAACGGAGGCGTGCGCGGTCGGTTCCAGCAGCCAGGGATCGTCCGCGCCGTGCACCTGCAGCACGGGCTGCTCGACCGGCCGGTCGATCTCGGCGGCGAACCGGGGTCCTTCCGGGCGCAGCTGGGAACGTGCCGCCCAGCGGTAGTACTCCAGCGCGCAGTGCGCCACCCCGGGAATGCCCATCGCCGCCCGGTTGCGGGCCACCACCTCGGCGAACTCCGGCGCGGCCGCCCAACCCGCGCCGGACCAGGCCCGCAGGATCCGCTCCACCCGCGCGGCCCCGTCGGCGCGCAGCCGACGCTCCGGACGCAGGGGCACCTGGAATCCCAGCGTGTGTGCCGCCGTCGCCCGGCCCTGCCCGCGTGGGTCGCGCCACACCGCCCGGCGCAGCGCCAGCGGGTGCGGGGCACCGAACACCGCCAGCGCGCTCACCAACCGGGGATGCAATGCGGTGAGGGTCCAGCCGATCAGCCCGCCCCAGCCGTGGCCGACCACCATGGCCCGCCGCTCACCCAGCGCCCGGATCAACCCGGCCGCGTCACCTGCCAGCGTCCACAGGTCGTAGCCGCGCGGTGGCTTGTCCGACTCGCCGTAGCCGCGCAGGTCGATCGCGACGGCGCGGAACCCGGCATCCGCGAGCCCGACCAACTGATGCCGCCAGGTCCACCAGAACTCCGGGAACCCGTGCAGCAGCACCACCAGCGGCCCGCTCCCGCACTCGACGGTGTGCAGCCGGATGCCGTTCGCGGAGACACCGCCGTGCCGCCAGGGGCCGGGTACCCGGACCCCTGACGTCGGGGTCATCGCTCCAGCGCGGAGTGGCCCGGGTGACCGCGCTTGCTCAGCGCCGCGGCGGTGTCCTTCATCGAGCTGATCGTGCGTGCCGGGGCCCGGATCTTGCGTACCCGCAGGTAGCCGAGGAACCCGATGAGCCCGGCCGAGGCCAGCATCAGCACGAAGACCACCAGGTAGGACGCCCAGGGCAGCAGCAGGTACTGCAGCAGCTCGGCGACGAACACGAAGAAGAAGAAGACGCTGTAGAGCACGATCACCAGCGCGACGATGAAGAAGACGCTGCCCTTGACGCCCTTCTTGACCTCCGCCGCCACCTCGGACTTGGCCAGCTCGACCTCGGAGCGGATCAGCGTCGACACGTGCGAGGTGGCGTCCTTGACCAGCCCGCCGATCGAGCCGTCGGCGCCACCCGCGGCCTCCGGCGACAGCGGGATGGAGGGCAGTACCGGTGGGACGTCCGTGGCGCCGATTCCGTTACTGCCGCGGTTCGGGCTGGTCACCGGGGAGCCTCCTAGCGCTGCCTCGCCGCCGCCCGCGTGAGCGCGCGGCGGCGAACATCAAGTGGGCGCCATCGTGCCACGGACCGCGACGGGTCGCCGCGGTAGGCCGCCTTGTGCCCGGCCTCGCCCGGACGGCGCGCTCCGCCGCGTCAGCCCTCGCGGGCCCGGTGCGCCCGGGAACGCAGCACCAGCACCCCGGCGGCCAGCAACGCGGCCAGCGCGGACGACACCAGCACCGCGGCCTTCGCGCTGTCCACCACCGCGGTCGGCGCCCCGGCCAGCGAGAGCTCCGCCAACAGCAGGCTGATGGTGAAGCCCACCGCGCCGAGCATCGACACCGCCGCCATGTCCCGCCAGCCCAGCCCGGTCGGGCGGCAGGCCGGGGTCAGGGTGACCACCGCGTAGGACGCCCCGAAGATCCCCACCAGCTTGCCCACCAGCAGCCCGGCGACCACGGCCAGCGGCACCGGCTCGGTCACCAACGAGCGCAGCGCTTCGGCCGACAGCGGCACCCCGGCCGCGAACAGCGCGAACGCCGGCACGCAGAATCCGGCCGACCAGGGCTGCAACCGGTGTTCCAGGCGCAGGGCCGGTGCCTCGTGCTCACCCGGGTCGCGGCGTACCCGGGTGAGCAGGCCGAGCAGCACCCCCGCGACGGTGGCGTGGATGCCGGCCTCGTGCACAGCGATCCAGATGGCCACCGCGAGCGGGACGTACAGCAGCGGGGAGGTGATCCGGTATCGCTGGGCCAGCCAGTAGCCGCCGGCCAGCACCGCCGTCGCGGCGATCGCCCACCAGTTGACCGATGCGGTGAACAGCACCGCGATCACCAGGATCGCGCCCAGGTCGTCGACCACCGCCAGCCCGAGCAGGTACACCCGCGCGGTGTGCGGCAGCGCGGCGCCGGCCAGCGCCAGCACGGCCAGCGCGAAGGCGATGTCGGTGGCCACCGGGATGGCCCACGCCTGCCCGACCTCGGGCGGCGCGGCGCCCACGCCGTGCAGCACCGCGTAGGCGACCGCCGCCGGTACCACCATCCCGCCCAGCGCGGCCGCCACCGGCAGGGCGGCCTGCCGGATTCCGGCCAGTTCGCCGATCACCAGCTCGCGTTTGAGCTCCAGGCCCACCACGAAGAAGAACACCGCGAGCAACCCGTCGGTGGCCCACTGCGCCACGGTGAGATCCAGGTGCAGCGACGCCGGGCCGAGGGCGGTGTCGCGCACCGCCAGGTAGGTGTCACGCAACGGTGAGTTCGCCGAGATCAGCGCCACGGCGGTGGCCGCCAGCAGCACCATCCCACCGACGGTCTCGGTGCGCAGGAAGCGGGCCAGTTCCCCGGCGGGCTGGGCGAGGCGGCGAGGAACGGTCACGGCGGCTCCAGAGGTCGGCGGCAGGGTCCACAAGGCACCGCCGACCAGACTTCCCGGCACCCCGTGCTGCAGCGTAGTCGGTGGCGGTGCCGGCCAACCGTCCCGTGGCCAACGACACGGAGGAATCGTCAGTCCTCGGGGCGGCCACGCAGCCGCTTCACCTGACCGCGACGGGTTTTGTCGTCCATCCGCCGCTGCCGGGCACCCTTCGACGGGCGGGTGGGCCGCCGGCTCGGCGGGTCCGGCGCGGCCGCTCGCGTCAGCAGCGCGGCCAGCCGCCGCCGCGCCGCGTCCCGGTTGCGCAGCTGGGAACGGTGCTCGGCGGCGACCACGGTGAGCACCCCGTCGGTCAGGCGCGCGGCCAGCCGGTGGAGTATGCGTTCGCCCAGCGCCTCCGGCAGCGTGGCCGCCAGCGCGCGCACGTCGACCGACAGCTCGACCCGGGAGTCGGTGGTGTTCACCCCCTGACCGCCCGGCCCGGACGAGCGGGAGAACCGCCAGCGCAGCTCCCGCTCGGGCACCGCGAACGACCAGCGGCCGGCCCGGACGGGGATCCCCCCGGGCTGGTCGAGAGAATCCCGGTGGTCGGTCATGCCCCGCAGGTTAGAGCGCGGGCCGGGTGGGTCGCGCGGCTGTTTCGGCTACTCCTCGCCCTTGCCCTCCTTGAGGCCCGAGGAGATGAGGTCCATCACCGAGGAGTCGGCCAGCGTGGTCACGTCGCCGATCTGCCGGTTCTCCGCCACATCGCGCAGCAGCCGCCGCATGATCTTGCCCGACCGGGTCTTCGGCAGCTCCTCGACGACCATGATCTGGCGCGGCTTGGCGATCGGGCCGATCTCGGAGGCCACGTGGTCGCGCAGCGCCTTGATCGCCGCCTCACCCTTCGATTCGTCGTTCGCCGCCCCACTGACCGCACTGCCACGCAGGATCACGAACGCCACGATCGCCTGCCCGGTGGTCGGGTCGGTGGCGCCGACCACCGCCGCCTCCGCCACGGTCGGGTGGCTGACCAGCGCCGACTCGACCTCGGTGGTGGAGATGTTGTGCCCGGAGACCAGCATGATGTCGTCCACCCGGCCGAGCAGCCAGACGGCGCCGTCCGCGTCGTACTTCGCGCCGTCCCCGGCGAAGTAGTAGCCCTGCTTGGCGAACCGGGACCAGTAGGTCTCGCGGTAGCGCTCCTCGTCGCCCCAGATGCCGCGCAGCATCGACGGCCACGGCTTGTCCAGCACCAGGTACCCGCCGCCGCCCTTACCGACCGGGGTACCGGTGTCGTCGACGACCGTGGCCGAGATGCCGGGCAGCGGGCGCATCGCCGAGCCGGGCTTGGCGGCGGTCACCCCGGGCAGCGGGGCGATCATGATGGCGCCGGTCTCGGTCTGCCACCAGGTGTCCTCGATCGGGCAGCGGTCGTGGCCGATGTTCTCCCGGTACCACATCCACGCCTCCGGGTTGATCGGCTCGCCGACGCTGCCGAGCACCTTCAGCGAGGACAGGTCGAACTTGTCCGGGAACTCCTGGCCCCACTTCATGAACGTGCGGATCAGCGTCGGGGCGGTGTAGTAGATCGTCACCCCGTACTTCTGCACGATCTCCCAGTGCCGGCCCTCGTGCGGGGTGTTCGGGGTGCCCTCGTACATCACCGAGGTGGCCCGGTTGGCCAGCGGCCCGTAGACGATGTAGCTGTGCCCGGTGACCCAGCCGATGTCGGCGGTGCACCAGTAGACGCTCTCCCCGGGCTTGTGGTCGAACACCACGTGGTGGGTGTACGCGGCCTGGGTGAGGTAGCCGCCGGAGGTGTGCAGGATGCCCTTCGGCTTCCCGGTGGTGCCCGAGGTGTAGAGGATGAACA
>JAJCYC010000232.1 GCA_029263115.1 Pseudonocardia sp.
GCTGCGCACCACGTCCAGCTTCGTCAGCTGCGCGCCGATCGCACTGATCGTGTCACCCTCCTCGACCTGCAGGATCACGTCGCCCTGGCCGGGGCCGTCGTAGTCCGGTACGCCGAAGAAGGAGTTGTAGAGCAGGTACCCGCCGCCGGCCACGATCGCCGCGAAGATACCGAGCACCATCAGCGGACCGGTCCGCCGGCCGCGACGACGCGGGGCGTGCTCCGGCTCGTACCGCTCGGGCTCGGGGCGCTCGGGTCGGGCCGCGTACCCGGCCTGGTCGCCGTCGGGGGTCCGTCCGAACGCCGGGGAATCGAACGCTGCGGAATCGAATACGGTGGTCTCAGCCAGTGACTCGAAGGGGACGGTCTCCGGATCCCGACGCTCGTTCACGGCGTCCGCCGGGTGGCGCGGGTGTCCAGCCAACCCTGCAGGATGGCCACCGCCGCGGCCTGGTCGACCACCGCGCGCTGCTTGCGCCCCCGCACCCCCCGCTCGCTCAGGGTGCGGCTGGCGACCACGGTGGTGAGCCGCTCGTCGACCATCCGGACCGGTACCGGCAGTGCCCCGGCGAGGGCGCCGGCGTAGTCCAGCGCGGCCCGCGCGGCCGGGCCGTCCCGGCCGGCGAGGGTGCGGGGCAGCCCGACCACCACCTCAACCACCTCGTACTCCCCGACGATGTCGCGCAGCCGGCGGAGATCAGAGCCGCCCTGCTCATCCCGACCGAGGGTAACCAGCGGGGTCGCGAGGACCCCGCCCGGGTCGGACACCGCCACACCCACCCGGACCGAACCGACGTCCACCCCCAGCCGGCGTCCGGGGCCGGCGTCCGGACCGTCGGAGCCGGTCAGCGGCCGCCCGCTCACCCCTGGCCGGCCGCGGCGCGCACCGCCGAGCGCAGTGCGGCGACCGCGTCCGGCACCCCGGCCGGGTTGGTGCCCCCACCCTGGGCGAGTTCGGCCTTGCCGCCGCCCCGGCCACCGATGGCGCCGGCGAACGACGGGACCAGTTTTCCGGCGGCCAGACCCCGGCCGCGGGCCGCCTCGGTGGTGGCCACCACGAACGACAGCTTGTCGCCGGCGGCGCTGAACAGCGCCACGACCCCCACGCGCGCGCCGAGCCGTCCGCGCACGTCGGAGGCCAGCGCGCGCAGGTCGTTGCCGGGCACCCCGTCCGGGGCGGCGGCGGCGACCAGGGTCACCCCACCGACGTCCTCCGCACCGTCGACCAGCGCCCCGGCCGAGGACAGCACCGCCTCGGCGCGCACCTTCTCCAGCTCACGCTCGGCGTCGCGCAGCCGCTCGACGACCGCGCCGATCCGGTCGGTGAGCTCCTCCGGGCGGGCCTTGAACTGCTCGGAGAGCTGGCTGACCAGCACGTGCTCCCGGGCCAGGAAGCGGAACGCGTCCATCCCGACCAGCGCCTCGACCCGGCGGACCCCGGAGCCGATGGACGCCTCGGACAACAGCTTGATCACGCCGAGCTGGCCGGAGCGGTGCACGTGGGTGCCACCACACAGCTCGCGGGAGTACTCGCCGATCTCCACCACCCGCACCGCGCCGCCGTACTTCTCGCCGAACAGTGCGATCGCGCCCATCTTGCGGGCCCCGTCCAGCGTGGTGGTGAACGCGCGGATCTCGTGGTCGTCCAGCAGGACCGCGTTGACCTCGTCCTCGACGTCGGCGAGCACGCTCGGCGGAACCGCTCCGGCCGGGGAGGTGAAGTCGAACCGGAGCCGTCCGGGGGCGTTCAGCGAGCCGGCCTGGGCCGCAGCGTCGCCGAGTGCCTTGCGCATCCCGGCGTGCACCAGGTGGGTGGCCGAGTGCGACCGGGAGATCGCCTGTCGGCGGCCCACCTCGACCTCGGCGTGTACGGACGCCTCGACCAGCGCCTCACCGGAGAGGACCCGGCCGCGGTGCACGCTCAGCCCGGTGAACGGCGACTGCACGTCGTCCACCTCGATGACGAACCCGTCACCGCGCAGTACCCCGGAGTCGGCCTGCTGGCCGCCGCCCTCGGCGTAGAACGGGGTGCGGTCGAGCAGCACCTCCACCTCGGTGCCGGCACCGGCGGCGGGCACCGAGGTACCCCCCGCGAGTAGACCGACGATGCGGGACTCGGCTGTCAGGTCGGTGTAGCCGAGGAACTCGGTATTGCCGTGCCGGTCGAGGACCGCGCGGTACAGCCCACCGTCGGCGTGCCCGGTCCTGCGGCCGGCGGCGTCTGCCTTGGCCCGGTCCCGCTGCTCCTGCATGAGCCGGCGGAAGCCGTCCTGGTCGACCGTGAGACCTGCCTCGGACGCCATCTCCAGCGTCAGGTCGATTGGGAAGCCGTAGGTGTCGTGCAGCTGGAAGGCCTTGTCGCCGGGCAGCTGCGCGGCCCCGGAGTCCTTCGTCGCCGCGACCGCCGTATCGAAGATCCGCGAGCCGGCGGTGAGCGTGGCCAGGAACGCGTCCTCCTCGGCCCGGACCACGGCGGAGATCCGCTCGAAGTCGGTCACCAGCTCGGGGTAGGGCAGGGCCATCGCGTCCCGCACCACCTCGGCGAACGGCCCCAGCACCGGCTCGTGCACGCCGAGCAGCCGGGCCGAGCGGACGATCCGGCGCAGCAGCCGGCGCAGCACGTAACCCCGGCCCTCGTTGGCCGGCGTCACCCCGTCGCCGATGATCATCACGCCGGACCGGGCGTGGTCGGCGATCACCCGGAACCGCACGTCGTCGGTGGCATCCGCGCCGTAGCGCCGCCCGGAGAGCTCCTCCGCGCGGGCGATCACCGGGCGCACCAGGTCGGTCTCGTAGACGTTGTCCACGCCCTGCAGCAGATAGGCGACCCGTTCGATGCCCATCCCGGTGTCGATGTTCTTCTTCGGCAGGGTGCCGATCGGCGGGTGGCCGTACTTGGGGCTCCGCTCCCCCCGGACGTCCTGCATGAAGACCAGGTTCCAGATTTCCAGGTAGCGGTCCTCATCAGCGACAGGTCCACCGGGTCGACCGTGCTCCGGACCCCGGTCGTAGTAGATCTCCGAGCACGGGCCCCCGGGACCGGGCACGCCCATGTCCCAGTAGTTGTCCTTGCCGTCGCGGCGCTGGATCCGTTCCTCGGGCAGCCCGGCGATCCGCCGCCACAGCTCGATCGCCTCGTCGTCGGTCTCGTAGACCGTCACCCAGATCCGGTCCGGGTCGAAGCCGTAACCACCGGCGTCCCGGGAGCCGGTGACCAGTTGCCAGGCGTGCTCGATCGCACCCGCCTTGAAGTAGTCGCCGAAGGAGAAGTTGCCGGCCATCTGGAAGAACGTGTTGTGCCGGGTGGTCTTGCCGACCTCGTCGATGTCCCCGGTACGCACGCACTTCTGGATGCTGGTGGCGGTGGGCAACGGTGATGGGGCGTCGCCCAGGAAGTACGGCTTGAACTGCACCATCCCCGCGTTGACGAACAGCAGGTTCGGGTCGTCCAGGATGAGCGACGCACTGGGCACTTCTGCGTGGCCGGCGCGGACGAAATGGTCGGTGAAGCGGCGGCTGATCTCGTGGGTTTCCACGGTGGCACTCTCTTGGGTCTGTCGGAGTCTGCGGTGTGTCGGGTGGGGTCGGTGGCGGCCTGGTAGGCCTAGCCACCCGCCCGGCGCGCTCGCGGCAGCGGCGCACGGCGCACGGCACCCGCGTCGGGGGCCGCGTGCCGCGGCTCCCGGGGGGCCTCGATGATCTTGGGCAACCGCTGCCCGGTGCGGTCCTCGACGATCTCGGTCAGCTCGTGCTCGCGCTCGGACATGCCGGCCTTCACGTCGGCGCCGAACTCACCGATGGACATCGCCAGCTCGCGCAGCCCATCACCGAGCTGCTCGGCCATTCCGACCGGGGTCAGCTTGCGCGCGGCCTCGGCGGCCTTGCGGGTGGCCATCACCCCGGTGGCCACGCCCAGGCCGAGCCAGAACAGCCGCTTCACCGGCGACGCCGTCCGCGGCGACGACCCCGGGGCCCGCCGGCCACCTTGGCCTCCCTGCGTGCCTTGATCGCCTTCGACACGCCGTAGGACAGCGCGGCGGTCTTCACCAGCGGGCCACCCATGGTGGCGGTGAACAACGAGGTGAGCGCGGAGACGTTGCCGCTCACGGCACGCGCGTTCGAGGTGATCCCGTCCACCCGCTCCAGCTGGGTGTTGACCTGGACGAGGGTGGTGTTCGCGCCGTCCAGCAGGGGGGCACCGCCCTCGTGCGTCTTGCGGATCGCGATGGTTGCCTCGTCCAGCGTGCGACCGAGCTTGACCAGCGGGATCGCCAGCAGCACGACCAGCACCACGAAAGCGCCGGCGGCGATCAGCGCGGCAACCTGGCCAGCCGACATTCGGCGCCTCCTGGAGTGGTCGGTGTCGTTGCGGGTTGCTCGGAGCCAGGCTACCGCCCGGGCGCGCTCCCGACCGGGTCGGGGACAGATCATCCACCCGCTCCCGGCGGGTACAGTCCGCACGGTTCGGCACGGTCCGGCATCGGAGGCAAACGTGGAGCCCGTTCTGGCCGAACCAGCCGACCGGGCGACCACCGGGAAGGACGCCGGCGCCGACCCGCTGGCCGACCCAGATCCGCGCACGGTCGCCGAGCACGCCCACCTGGAGAACCTGCTGCGGTGCTGGCTGACCGAGTCCGGCCGGCCGGTCACCGCGGGTCCGCTGCAGCTGCGGCTGCACCATGTGGGCGCGACGCTGCGGACCGAGGTGCGTTACCGGTCCCCCACCGGTTGGCACCGGTTCGGACCCGTCCGGCTGGCCTCCGCACCCGACCTGGAGCTGCCGGCCGCCGTCGCGGCGGCACTGGTGGCCACCGAGGCCGCCGCCGGGGGCGGGGTCCGCGCGAGCGGGATCCCGGCCGGCGAGGTCAGCGATCTGGTCGCCCGCACGCACGACTCGGTCACCCGGGTGGCCCGGTTCGTCGCGGCACGACGTGCCGCGCCGGACTCCCCCACCGGGATCGACGGTTTCCTGGACGCCGAGCAGGCG
>JAJCYC010000233.1 GCA_029263115.1 Pseudonocardia sp.
AGACGGCGCTGCCGCTCGTCCAGATACGGACGCAACACCGCATACCTACGCGCTACCGACTGCCCGACCTGCCCATCGATCGCCATAGCACAGACGGTAAGTCCCCGGACCCGAAAACCTACGTTACTTCGTCGTGAGTCCATAGCACGGATCGGCATCCGATCCGGCCAGGAGGACGAGTTCGTCACCGCCTACCAGCAGGCACGCGGGCTGCTGCTGGAGACCGAGGGGTGCCGGTCCGCCCGACTCACCCGGGGCGTCGAGTCGCCGTCGGAGTTCGTGCTGATCGTCGAGTGGGACAGCCTCGAGGCACACACGGTGGGGTTCCGGGAGTCCGACCGGTTCCCCCGCTGGCGCGAGCTGATCGGGCCGTTCTTCGACGGCGACCCGTCGGTCGCGCACTGGCACGACGTCTGACCACCGTGTCCGCCACCGGGCTCCCGGCCCGCACCGGACCTCTCAGCTCCCGCCTAATGCGCTCGCATACCGTCGAGTCATGCCACCGCCGCGCCGACCACGTCGGCTGACTCCCGGCCGGCCGCTCGCCGCCATCCTGGTCCTCGTGCTCGTCGGTGCCGCCACGGTGGCGTTCCTCGCCCGCGATCGGAGCGGACCCGCCGAGGTACCCACCCAGGATCTGACGCTGAACGTGCCCGCCGGCCCGGGGCAGTCCGGCACGGTGGCCCTGGACACCACCGTGTACCTGCCCGAGCGCACGCCGGCCCCGGCCGTGCTGGTGGCGCACGGCTTCGGCGGCAGCAAGGCCTCGGTGGACGCCGACGCCCGCGAGCTGGCCGACCGGGGCTTCGTCGCGCTGGCCTGGTCGGCGCGCGGGTTCGGTCGCAGCACCGGCCAGATCGCGCTGAACTCCCCCGAGCACGAGGTGGCCGACGCCTCGAGGCTGCTCGACCACCTGGCCACCCGGCCGGAGGTGAGCCGCGACGCCCCGGGCGATCCCCGGGTCGGGGTCACCGGCGGCTCGTACGGCGGCGCCCTGTCGTTGATGCTGGCCGGCTACGACCGGCGGGTGGACGCGATTGCGCCGGTGATCACCTGGAACGACCTCGGGCAGGCCCTGTTCCCGAACAACGCGGTCCCGAACGGGGTACCTGAAGCGGGGGCCACGCCCGCGGCCACCCCGTTCGCCCCGAACGGGATCTTCAAGCGCTCCTGGGCGGGAATTTTCTTCTCCGCCGGACTGGCCGCCCGACCCGCCGTGCGCGGCCCGAGCGGGATCGCGCCGGAGGCCGGGTCGGATGGCTCGGGCGCCGACGCCGAGGCCGAGGACGACGCGGCCGACGCCGCCGCGGACAGCCGGCTGCTGGCCATCGACCCGAGCCGCCGCGACCCGGCCGCCCCGCCGCCGAGCGTGTGCGGTCGGTTCGTGGCCGCGGTGTGCGCCGGATACCTGGAGGCGGCGACCACCGGCGTGCTCAGCCCGGCCACCGCCGACGTGCTGCGGCGGTCGTCCCCGGTCAGCGTCACCGACCGGATCACCGCGCCGACGCTGCTGGTGCAGGGCGAGTCGGACACCCTCTTCGGGCTCGACCAGGCCGACGCGACGGCCCGCCAGATCGCCGCCGCCGGCGGCACGGTGGACGTGGTCTGGTTCGCCGGGGGGCACGACGGCGGAGCGCCCGGCCCGGTCGTCCGGGACCGCATCGGATCCTGGTTCGACCGCTACCTGGGCCGACCCGGGGTCGAGCCGCGACCGCCCGGTCCTGCGCCGGCCGCCGGGCTGACCTACGCCGTGCAGAGCGGCATCCGCGGCGAGAGCCGTAACACCCCCAGCGTGCGCAGCGTCACCGCCGAGGCCTACCCCGGTCTGCCGGGCGCCGCCCCGGTGGCCCGGCGGGACGTGGCGTTGCGGGGCGAGCCGGCCGAGGTGCTCAACCCACCCGGCGCGAACCCGGCGGCGATCACCTCGGTGCCCGGCGTCGGCGGCGCGCTGGGTCGGTTGGCCGGTCAGCTGTCCGCGATCACCGCCGAGCTGCCCGGCCAGTCCGCCGGGTTCAGCACCGATCCGTTGCCCGAGCAGCTGCTGGTCGCCGGCTCACCCCGGTTGCGGATCACCGTGGGCCGGGTGCCCGGCCAGCCGAGCGGTCCGGAGGCCGTACTGTTCGGGCGGATCGCCGAGGTCACCCCGGACGGCCGGAGCACGCTGCTCGGCGGGGCCGTCGCCCCGCTGCGGGTCGCCGTGCCACCGGGCGATCGACCGGCGGAGCTCACCGTCGCGCTGCCCGCCGTGGTCGCGCCGATCGAGCCCGGCCACCGTCTCGTGGTCACCGTGGCCACCACCGACCAGTCCTTCCAGGGCGCCGACCAGCCCGCGGTGTGGCGGATCGGGACGGCCGGTCCCGAGCCGGCCCTGGCGGTTCCGGTGGTCCCGGGCCGCAACGTCACCGCGAATACCGTCCCGGCGGGTCCGGCGAGCGGCATCGGCCTGATCGTGGCGGGTGTGCTCGTCGCCTGGCTGGTCGCCCGCTTCACCCGCCGCCGGCCGGGCCCCACCGTCGACGGGCCGGCGCCGCAGGAGCGGCTGCCGCTGGTCATCGAGGGCCTACGGAAGTCCTACCCGGGTGGTGTGGTCGCCGTCGCGGATGTCAGCTTCGCGATGCGACCCAACCAGGTGCTCGGGCTGCTCGGTCCGAACGGGGCTGGCAAGACCACCGTGCTGCGGATGCTGATGGGGTTGATCCGGCCCAGCGGCGGGTCGATCCGGGTGTTCGGGCACCCGATCTCCCCCGGCGCGCCGGTCCTGTCCCGGATCGGATCGTTCGTGGAGGGCCCCGGCTTCCTGCCGCACCTGTCCGGCCTGGACAACCTGCGGTTGTACTGGGCGGCCACCGGTCGCCCGGACGCGGACGCGCACCTGGACGAGGCGTTGGAGATCGCCGGGCTGGGCAAGGCGGTGCACCGCCGGGTCCGCACGTACAGCCAGGGCATGCGCCAGCGACTGGCGATCGCTCAGGCCATGCTGGGCCTACCCGACCTGCTGGTGCTCGACGAGCCGACCAACGGGCTCGACCCGCCGCAGATCCACGCTATGCGCGAGGTGCTGCGCCGCTACGCCACCGGTGGCCGGTCGGTCCTGGTGTCCAGCCACCTGCTCGCCGAGGTCGAGCAGACCTGCGGTGACGTGGTCGTCATGCACCACGGCCGGGTGGTGGCCGACGGACCGGTGGCCGACATCGTGGCCGGTGGCGGCAAGGCCACCTTCCGGGTGGACGACCCGACTCGGGCGGCCGAGGTGCTGCGCGGCGCGGACGGGGTCAGCGAGGTGGAACTCGACGAGCAGAGCGTGCACGCCGACCTGAACGGGATGCCCCGCTCGGAAGCGGTGGGCCGGCTGGTCGGCGCGGGCGTCGCGGTCTCCGCGGCCGGGCCGCGCAGGCGGCTCGAGGACGCGTTCCTGCAACTCGTCGGAGAGGACAACACGCCGTGACCGCGCCGACCCGAGCCGACGCCGCGCCGGGCTACCGTCCCGGGCGCACGCTCCGGTTGTCCGTCGAGTTGCGCCGTCAGCTCAAGCGACGCCGCACCCAGGTCACCCTCGGGCTGATCGCGCTGCTCCCGGCGCTGCTCTGGCTGGCCTTCTCCTTCGCCGAGCAGGGACCTGCGACCGGCTCGATCTCGGTGGTCGACCTGGCCCAGCGCAGCGGCACGAACTTCGCGGTGTTCGCCATGTTCACCTCGGCGACCTTCCTACTGGTCGTGGTCGTCGCGCTGTTCTTCGGCGACACCATCGCCAGCGAGGCGTCCTGGTCCAGCCTGCGCTACCTGCTCGCCACCCCGGTCCCCCGGGCCCGGTTGCTGCGGCAGAAGGCGCTGGTCGCCGCGATGCTGTCGGTGGCCGCGCTGCTGGTGCTGCCCGGCTCCGCGCTGCTGGTCGGCTGGGCCGCCTACGGTGGCGGCGACCTGATCAGCCCGGCCGGCGAAACCCTGGACCCGGGCCCGGCGGTGCTGCGGCTGCTGCTGTCCGCCGGCTACCTGACGCTGCACCTGAGCTGGGTGGCGGCGCTGGCGCTGCTGCTGTCGGTGGTCACCGATGCACCGCTGGGTGCGGTGGGCGGCGCGGTGATGGTCTCCATCGTCTCGCAGATCCTGGACACCATCACCGCGCTGGAGGGCCTGCGCGACTACCTGCCCACGCACTACGCGACGGCGTGGGCCGACCTGCTGGCCAGCCAGATCGACTGGGGCGACATGACCCGCGGGGTCTTCTCCGCGCTGTCCTACGCCGCGGTGCTCGGCGCACTGGCCGTCTGGCGCTTCGCCCGCAAGGACATCACCAGCTAGGACCAGCCCCGCACCGGCCGGTCGCCGATGACCGCCGCCTGGGTGACCTGGGACCTGTTCGTGGTGGTGGTCCTGGTCGTGCTCGGCTACGAGGTGTTCGGCGGGCAGCTCTGATCGCGGCCCGCCGAACCGGCGTGCGCCCGATCCGGCCCGGCCGCCGACCCGGCCTCCTTCAGCCGACCCGTACGACGCAGACCGCCGGCCGCCCTCGCGTGCAGGGCGACCGCGAGCAGCACCGCAACGACCACGTAGCTGGCGCCGACGACCTGCTGGATCGGCGACCAGGTGAGTTCGACCTCACCGGCGTGCGGCAGGAACTGGTGCACCGCGGCGACGAAGGTCACCGCCAGCACGGCGCTCACCCAGGTCCAGCCCACCGAGCGGGCCCGCCAGGCCGACGCCGTCGCCACCAGCAGGGCCGGCGCCACCCATACCCAGTGGTGCGACCACGAGGTGGGTGAGACCAGCAGCGCCAGACAGGCCGTGGCGACCAGCGCCAGCGGCGCGGGTGCCCGCCGGATGGCCGGCCCGAGGAGCAGCAGCAGGGCCGCAGCCAGCACCAGCCAGGCAGCCGTCCGCTCGACCCCGCTCACCCCGGCCCGGGTGAGCACCGCTTGGAAGGTCTGGTTGGTGAAGAACGGGGATCCGCTCACCCCGCTCGCGCCGGCCAGGCCGCCGCCCCAGTAGCGCATCGACTGGGTCGGCGCGACCAGCGCGCCCAACCCGGTGGCCAGTGCCGCGGTGACCACCGCGACCAGCGTCGCCCGATGGTCCCGCCGCAACAGCAGGAACAGCACGAACGCCGCCGGCGTCAGCTTGATCGCGGCGGCGATCCCGATCAGCAGCCCGCGCGGCCACCGGGTGCGGACCACCAGGCAGTCCGCCGCGACCAGCGCCATCAGGATCAGGTTGATCTGCCCGAAGCGGAAGGTCTCCAGTACCGGTTCGAGTGCCAGGCAGATCGGCAGGGCGATCGAGGATGCCGCGACCGCGGCCCCGACCCCGGCGGTGGGCCACAACCGGCGGATGAAGACATAGATCGTGACCACCAGCGATGTCAGGGACAGCAGGAACAGGGTGATCCAGGCGAACGACCAGCCGGTCACCGTCAGCGGCACCATCAGCATCGCGGCGAACGGCGGGTAGATGAACTGCAGCACGATGCCCACGCTGGTCGGGGGCAGCACCCCGTACAGGTCGCCGCCACTCAGCCAGGCCCGCACACCGAGCCGGTAGACCTCGAGGTCGAGGAAGTAGTCGCCCAGGTGGACCAGCAGCAACGCCACGGTGGCGGCCAGGATCGGCAACCAGATCGCCAGGGTCCGGGCCGGGCGTCGCCGGACGGCCTCGACCAACCCGTCGAGCCGTTGCCACGACGCACCTGTGCCGGTCACCGCTCGGGGTCTCCGCTCCGTGTGGGGGTGGGTTCGGATATCCGCACCTGGGTGTCGCCAACCGTATCGCCAGCGTGATCGGCCGGTGAGGAGCCCCTCACCGGGCACGGGCGCCCGGCCCCGGGGTGGTCGCCGGGCGCGGTGCCGGACACGCCGGGCTAGGACAGCCCGGCGGCGTCCATCCCGCGCAGTTCCTTCCTCAGGTCGGTGATCTCGTCGCGCAACCGGGCCGCGAGCTCGAACTGCAGGTCGCGGGCGGCACCGAGCATCTGCTCGGACAACTGCTGGATCAGGTCGGCCAGCTCGGCGCGCGGCATGTTCGAGGTGTCGCGACCGGCGATCACCCCGGAGCTGGCCCGGCCCGGCTCGCCGGCGGCGCGCTTTCCGCGCGAGGCGTTGCGCCCCGACCCGCCGATCTGAATCCCGTCGTCCTCGGCCTCCCGGTACACCTGATCGAGGATGTCCGCGATCTTCTTGCGCAGCGGTTGCGGGTCGAGCCCACGCCCGGTGTTGTAGGCGACCTGCTTGGCTCGGCGTCGGTCGGTCTCGTCGATCGCCACCCGCATCGACTCGGTGATCTTGTCGGCGTACATGTGCACCTCGCCGGACACGTTCCGGGCCGCCCGGCCGATGGTCTGGATCAGCGACCGCTCGGAGCGCAGGAAGCCCTCCTTGTCCGCGTCCAGGATGGACACCAGCGACACCTCGGGCAGGTCCAGACCCTCGCGGAGCAGGTTGATCCCGACCAGCACGTCGAAGTCACCCATGCGCAGCTGCCGCAGCAGTTCGACGCGTCGAAGGGTGTCGACCTCGGAGTGCAGGTAGCGCACCCGGATGCCCAGCTCCAGCAGGTAATCGGTGAGATCCTCGGACATCTTCTTGGTCAGCGTGGTGACCAGGACCCGCTCGTCCCGCTCGGCCCGGGCCCGGATCTCGTGCACCAGGTCGTCGATCTGCCCCTTCGTCGGCTTGACGACAATCTTGGGGTCGACCAGCCCGGTGGGCCGGATGACCTGCTCGACGTACTCGCCGCCGGCCCGCTGCAGCTCGTAGTCGCCCGGGGTGGCCGACAGGTACACCACCTGCCCGATCCGGTCGGTGAACTCCTCCCAGGTGAGCGGCCGGTTGTCGGTCGCGGAGGGGAGGCGGAAGCCGTACTCCACCAGGTTGCGCTTGCGGGACATGTCGCCCTCGTACATGCCGCCGATCTGCGGCACGGTCTGGTGCGACTCGTCGATGACCAGCAGGAAGTCCTCGGGGAAGTAGTCGATGAGGGTGGCCGGAGCGGTGCCGGCGCCACGGCCGTCGATGTGCCGGGAGTAGTTCTCGATGCCCGAGCAGAACCCGACCTGCCGCATCATCTCCACGTCGTACTGGGTGCGCATGCGCAGCCGCTGCGCCTCCAGCAGCTTGCCGTGGCGCTCCAGCTCCGCCAACCGCTCTTCCAGCTCCGCCTCGATCGCGCGGATGGCCCGCTCCATCCGCTCCGGACCGGCCACGTAGTGGGTGGCCGGGAAGATCCGCACCTCGTCGCACCGCCGGATCACGTCGCCGGTCAACGGGTGCAGGTAGTAGAGCGCCTCGACCTCGTCGCCGAAGAACTCGATGCGGATCGCCAGCTCCTCGTAGGCCGGAATGATCTCCACCGTGTCGCCGCGCACCCGGAAGGTGCCGCGGTTGAACGCCATGTCGTTGCGGGTGTACTGCACGTCGACCAGCGCGCGCAGCAAGGTGTCCCGTTCGACGGTGCCGCCCACCTCGAGCTGGACCGAGCGGTCGAGGTAGGACTGCGGGGTGCCCAGGCCGTAGATACAGGACACCGACGCCACCACCACCACATCACGACGGGAGAGCAGGTTCATCGTCGCGGAGTGCCGTAGCCGCTCCACGTCGTCGTTGATCGAGCTGTCCTTCTCGATGTAGGTGTCGGTCTGCGCGATGTAGGCCTCGGGTTGGTAGTAGTCGTAGTACGACACGAAGTACTCGACCGCGTTGTTCGGCAGCATCTCGCGCAGCTCGTTGGCCAGCTGGGCGGCCAACGTCTTGTTCGGCGCCATCACCAGCGTGGGCCGCTGCAACCGCTCGATCAGCCACGCCGTGGTGGCCGACTTCCCGGTGCCGGTGGCGCCGAGCAGCACCACGTCCTGCTCCCCGGCCCGGATCCGCCGCTCCAGCTCCTCGATCGCGGCCGGCTGGTCGCCGGCCGGCTCGAACTCGCTGACCACCTCGAACCGGCCGGAGTCGCGGGGGATGTCGGACACCGGGCGGGCGTCGGAATGCGCGATGACGGGGGACTCGGTCGCAAAGGCCACTCCACGAGGGTAGGCGTTCGGTCTGACAGGATCCGTGCGGTGCACGCGCCCAAGACCGAGACCTTCGACGTCGCCGCGTCGACGAACACCGACCCGAAGGGCCACGTCCGCCCGGTGCACGAGTACCGGGTGGAGCCGTTCGGGCTGTACCTGTCCCGGGAGATGCAGGGGCACCCCTTGTTCTCGTGGGTGGAGTCGTGGTTGCTGCCCGAGCTCGGGATCCGGGTGACCGACTGGTGGTTCACCCCGGGCTACGAACGAGACCAGGACTTCTACCTGGACATCGTGGACATCGAGCGGGACGGCGACGTCTGGCGGACGGTGGACCACTATCTGGACATCGTGGTCCGGGTGGGCCGGGACAGCACGGTGATCGACCTCGACGAGTACGTCGAAGCGGTGGCCGCCGGTCTACTGGACCGGGCCGCTGGCGAGCGGGCGCTGGCCGCCAGCCACCGGGCCGTGGCCGGTCTGAGCGCGCACGGCCACGATCCCGGCCGGTGGCTGCGCAGCCTCGGGCTGGAGGTCAGCTGGCGCCGCCACTGACCGGGAGCCGCGGCTCCGTACCTGCCGGACCGACCGGCGCCATCCACGAGCCGGACGGGTGTCCGACGCTCAGGCCGGAGGGCCGGGCGGGGCCGGTGGACCGATCGGCGCCGCCGGTGCGCCGATCACATCATTACCGGGTGCCGGGACCGCCGCTCCCGGACCACCCGGGGGCGACGGCCGCCGGACCGGCTGGCGTGCGACCTGCCGCTTCGGCGCTACCTCGGGCGCCCCGCCCGATTGCGGTGCCGGCCGCTGTCGGCTGGGCGCGATCCGCGCCGGGGCGTCCCGCTGAGGGGTGGCGCGTTTCGGCGCTACCCGCTGGGGCGCCTCCCGCCGGGGCTCGACGCGTCGCGGTGCCTCCCGCTGGCGTACCTCCCGCCGGGGTGTCTCCTGCTCGGGGGACACCAGTTTCGGGGCCACCCGCTTGGGTGCCCTCGGTGCGGTGGCCTGCTTCCTCGGCGAGTCCGGCTGGGCCACCCGCTTCGGTGGCTCCTGTTTCGGTGGCTCCTGTTTCGGTGGGACCGGTCGGGGCACCACGCGCCTGGGCGCCTCCTGTTGCACGGGCGCCGGCTCGGCCGGCTTCTGCGTGGCGGGTGCCTCCGGCTCCCGGACCGGCGCCGGAGGGTTGCGGACGACCTGGGCGGGTGGGGGGACATTGTTCTCGTCCGGCCCACCCTCCGCATCACCCTCGGGCGGAGCCGGCGGAACCCCGACCGGCGGCGGCTCAACCGGCGGCGGCTCGGTCGTCGGCGGCGGCTCGGTCGTCGGCGGCGGCTCCGTCGTCGGCGGCTCCGTCGTCGGCGGCTCCGTCGTCGGCGGCTCCGTCGTCGGCGGCTCCGTCGTCGGCGGCTCAAACGGCGGCTTGGGCTCCTCCACCGGCGGGATCGGGCGGTCCGGGTTGTCGGGCTGGCCTTCGGAACCGCCGTCGTCGTCGCCGGAGTCGTTGTCGTCCCGATCCCGGTCCCGGTCCTGGTCCCGGTCGCCGTCCGAGCGACCGTCGTCGTCGTGGTCGGCGGAGTCCTCATCGGAGTCGCCGTCGTTGCCGGCGACGTTTCGCGAGGGGGTGTCCTCGTCCGTGGGAGCGACCGCAGCACCCGGGGCGAGCACCGTGGAACCGTTCGCGAGCAACCGCGACCCTGGCGACCTCGTCACCCCGGGCTTGAGGCGAACCAGGCGTTCGCCCGGGTTGAGCAGGTCCGCGACCACCGGGATCGGGGCGCCCGGCGCCGCGGCGATCTGGGTCGGCACGAGCGCGGGTGCCAGCGCAACCGGAACCGGCAGTGGCACCTCACCGGACACCACCGACTGGGCTACCACGGTGACCCCACCCAGCGCACCGACGGTGAGCACCGCGGCGGTGGCGGCGGTGGTCGACCTGTTCATCGCGTCGGCGCGCCGGATCACCGCGTCGACCGGCGGCAACAACACGGACCTGGTCAGGTCCTCGTCGAGCCGACGCAACGCGGCGGCCGCGAGATCGTACGACTCGTTCACGCTGCTTCCTTCCTGCTGATCATCGGTATGCACCGGCGGACGACCGGCGTCACGTTCACATGCCCTCCCACGCCGCCGCGACGGCCGGATCGGTCAACTGACGGGTGGCGAGGCCGCGAGCCAGTTCATCGCGACCCCGGAGCACCCGGGCCTCGGCCACCGAGGGCGCGATGTTCTCCACCCTGGCGACCTCGGCGATCGGCACATGCGCGACGTCGGAGAGCACGAGTGCCCGGCGCCGGTGCGGGGTGAGCTGCGCCAACGCCTCGAGCACCGCGACGTGGCCGGGTTCCGCCGAGGCGGTCGTCGCAGCCCGGGAACGCCCGAGCCGCAGCAGCCTCCGCCAGCGGCGGGCGCTCGTGCGCACGGCGAGGGCCCGTATCCAACCCGTGGGGTCGGGCAGTTCCCGGACGCCCGACCAGCGCTGCCAGGCACGCGCGTAGGCGTCCTGGACGAGCTCCTGCGCCTGGCCCGCATCGAGGGTGATCATGCAGAGCTGAGCGACCATCCTCGGGTAGGTCGCTTCGAGGTGCGCACCGAACTCGGCGCGCAGGTTCACCGGAGGGGCGGTCGCCACGGCGGTGGTGAGCTCGGGCCCGTACGGCGTTCCGGGGTCCGAGTCTGGCCTGCCGCCGAACCGCTGGTCCACGACGTCCCCCTCGACCCCGACGAACCCGTGCTCCGGAGCGGCGCGGCCCGGGGATGACCGCACGCTCTGGTGGCGGCCGACACCCTGCTGGCGTCGACCCGCGACCAGTGTGTCGGCGCGGCGACCCGGACCGTTACACCTTCTGCGTAGCAACCGACGAAGGTAGGGCGCCGGACGGGCCGGTCGGCGTCCGCCATCCGGTGCGTGTCGCCCAGCGGTTGGCCACGTCGAGCGAGCGGTCGAACCACGGCTCCTTGGCCTCGGCGTAACCGCTGGTGTCCGGGTCTCCGGCGTGCGCGGCCGCGACCTGGCGCTTCATGTCGAGGTAGTCGCCTCGGGCGGCGGCATCCGCCCGCAACCAGTCACGGAACAGCAACGCGAACCGGAACCCGGGTGAGTCAAGCTCGCGGACGTGCAGGTTGACCGGCCGTCCGGGGTCGGCGGAGTAGAAGAACCGCTTCCGCCACCGGACCGGATCGGGATCGGACGGTTTCGGGCAGTCCTGAGAGTTGCGTGCCGTGTGCACGAACCCGACCTCACGCAGCCCCTGGTCCAACCGGTGCGCCTCCGCCAGTGACCGCACCCCGAGCTGGACGTCGATGACGTCCTTCGCGGCCAGTCCGGGTACCGCGGTGGACCCGACGTGGTCCATCCGGACACCGAGGTCACCTGCCGCCCGGGTGATCCGGGCGGCGAGCCTTGGGTACTGCTCCGGCCAGCCGGGATCGGGCTCGACCAGCTCGGGTGGACCGCACGGCTGCCGCGCCCCGGTACGCAGTGTCTCCTCGAAGGGCACCAGACGCTCCCGCCAGAGCCGGTCGACCTCGGCCCGCGCCGCGTCCGGTGATCCCGAGTTGTCCAGCCAGACGTCGGCGGCCGCGCGTCGGGCGGCCTGGTTGGCCTGTGCAGCCATCCGCGCCCGGGCCGCGTCCTCGGTCATCCCCCGGTCGGCCACCAACCTGCGGACCCGCAGCTCCTCGGGCGCGTCCACCACGACGACCAGCGGGAAGGCCGGAGCCATGCCGCCCTCGACCAGCAGCGGGACGTCCTGCACCAGGATGCCATCGGCCGGCGTGGCGGCCATCAGCTCGGCGGTGCGGGCCCCGACCAGCGGGTGAACGATGCCGTTCAGCCGTTGGCGGGCGTCCGGGTCTCCGAACACGATGTCCGCCAGCACCGGACGATCGAGTCCGCCGTCGGGGCCGAGCACCGCGGGCCCGAACGCCTCGACCACCCGCGCCAACCCGACACTGCCCGGGCGCACCACTTCACGCGCCAGCTGGTCGGCGTCCACCAGGCGGGCGCCCAGCTCCACGAGCCTGCGCGCGACCGTCGACTTGCCCGCGCCGATTCCTCCGGTCAGACCGATCCGCAACATGCCTCGACCCTAGCGCCGACGCCGCCGCGCGCCACGCGCCGCGCGGTCAGCGGGACTCGGCAGTCCACTCCGGCGCAAGGTTCGGCAGCACCCGCTGAGCGAGGTCGAGCATGACCACGCGGCTCTGGTCCGGGGGCACCACCCCGTTGCGCATGGTCATCGCGATCGCCGACCGACCGCTGGAGAGCAACAGGTGCGACTGTCCGCGCTGGTCGAGCAGGACGCCCCGCGCGCTGCCGATGGACAGATCCTCGGCGGCGGCGGACGACGCGCGCTCGGCCCGGATGTTCGTGGCGGTGTGCCGGCTGGCCGAGGTGGCGTCCACGTAGGCGTAGACACTCAGCTGGATGTCGGTGGGACCGCCACGGGTGGCCGTCCGCCGGTACAGGCAGGTGACCTTCTCCAGCCGCCCGACCGATGGCGCGCTGACCCCGATCACCGAACGGGACTGCACACTGTCGATCGGCTGGCCGAGCAGCGCCTCGATACCGACCCCGGGCAACAGCGCCCCGCACTCGCTGGGCAGCAACGTCTCGCGGGCCGGGACGGCGGATGTCGCGGAGCGCTGTCCCGACCCGAACGTCGGTATGGGCTGCGCGCTGTCGCCGCTCTGGTCGCCGCACGCGGTGACCGAGGCGAGAAGCACGCCGACGAGCACCAGCAGAACACCTGGAATTGGTCGAACACCCACAGGAATGACTCTATCGGGCTACATCCCCGTCTGTCCGCCACGGAGTCCGGATCGTAACGAAGGAACCGGCTACCCCCATCGGGGTAGCCGGTTCCTCCGAACGCGTACTTCGTGATCAGTTGCCGGAGAGCTTCTCCCGCAGGGCGGCGAGCTGCTCGTCGCTGGCCAGCGTCCCGCCGTCGGAGGTGGCGCTGTCCGAGGAGTAGTTGGACGGGGCGCTTCCCCCGCCGCTACCCTCCTCGGTGCCGGCCGCGGCGTCGGCCTCGGCCGCCTTCTTCAGCTGCGCGATGTGCTGCTCGTAGCGGACGTGCGCCTCGGCGTACTGGCGCTCCCATTCCTCGCGCTGCTTCTCAAAGCCGTCGGCCCAGTCGCCGGTCTCGACGTCAAAGCCCTCCGGGTAGATGTAGTTGCCCTCGTTGTCGTACTCGGCGGCCATGCCGTAACGGGTGGGGTCGAACTCCGTCTCCGGGGTCATACCCTCGTTGGCCTGCTTGAGCGACAGCGAGATGCGGCGGCGGTCCAGGTCGATGTCGATGACCTTGACCATGCAGTCGTCGCCGACCTGCACGACCTGCTCCGGGATCTCCACGTGGCGCTCGGCCAGCTCGGAGATGTGCACCAGACCCTCGATGCCCTCCTCGACCCGGACGAACGCACCGAACGGCACCAGCTTGGTGACCTTGCCCGGCACGATCTGGCCGATCGCGTGGGTCCGGGCGTAGAGCCGCCACGGGTCTTCCTGGGTGGCCTTCAGCGACAGCGAGACGCGCTCGCGGTCGAGGTCGACGTCGAGCACCTCGACGGTGACCTCCTGGCCCACCTCGACGACCTCGCTCGGGTGGTCGATGTGCTTCCAGGACAGCTCGGAGACGTGCACCAGACCGTCCACGCCGCCCAGGTCGACGAACGCACCGAAGTTGACCACCGAGGAGACCTGGCCCTTGCGGACCTGACCCTTGGCCAGCTGGTTGAGGAACTCGCTGCGTACCTCGGACTGGGTCTGTTCCAGCCAGGCGCGACGGGACAGGACCACGTTGTTGCGGTTCTTGTCCAGCTCGATGATCTTGGCCTCGATCTTGCGGCCGACGTACGGCTGCAGGTCGCGGACCCGACGCATCTCGACCAGCGACGCCGGCAGGAAGCCACGCAACCCGATGTCCAGGATCAGGCCGCCCTTGACCACCTCGATGACCGTACCCTCGACCGGCTCGTCGGCCTCCTTGAGAGCCTCGATCGTGCCCCAGGCGCGCTCGTACTGGGCGCGCTTCTTGGACAGGATCAGCCGACCCTCCTTGTCCTCCTTCTGGAGAACCAGGGCCTCGACGAACTCACCCACCTTGACCACGTCAGCCGGATCGACGTCGTGCTTGATGGACAGCTCACGCGAGGGGATGACGCCCTCGGTCTTGTAGCCGATGTCGAGTAGAACCTCATCCCGATCGACCTTGACGATGGTGCCCTCAACGATGTCACCATCGTTGAAATACTTGATCGTCAGATCGATGGCGGCGAGGAAGTCCTCTTCCGTCCCGATGTCGTTGACGGCGACCTGAGGGGTGGTCGGGACGGTTGTGGTGTCGGTGGACATACGGTGGGTTGCTCCGGTACGGATAGAAAGAGGTGGGCAGGGACCTGGCGACGCTCGGGAGATGGCTGCCGTCTAGACCCCGGTGGAAGACAGTCGTTGGTAGACAATCGCCCCGACGAAGCGGTCGACGTGCGCGCAGCATGTAACCCGTGCCATACCATGCTACGCGCCAGCCGAACGAGTGAGCAACGGCGGCCCCCTCCACGCGTCGACCCGGTCCGACGGGTCAGGATCTCCTCATGGAACACGCGGCGGCCGAGCAGGCCCCCGGCACCGGTGGGGTGCGGCCCGGACCGGTCGGAGCGCGGGACTCGGTCCGGGCGAACCGGGCCTGGTGGGACGCGGACGCCGACGACTACCAGGCCGAACACGGCGACTTCCTGGGCGCCGCCGACTTCGTGTGGTGCCCCGAGGCGCTGCGGGAGGCCGACGCGCGACTGCTGGGGCCGGCCGAGGCCTTGCGCGGCGCGCGGGTGCTCGAGGTGGGCTGCGGAGCGGCGTCCTGCTCGCGGTGGCTCGCCGGTCAGGGCGCACTCCCGGTCGGTCTCGATCTGTCCGGCGGGATGCTGCGGCACGCCCGCGCGCTCGCCGAGGCCACCGGGGTGCCGGTACCGCTGGTGCAGGCCGGCGCCGAGCAGTTGCCGTTCGCGGACGCGAGTTTCGACCTGGCGTGCTCGGCGTTCGGTGCGGTGCCGTTCGTGGCGGAACCGGCGGCGGTGATGGCCGAGGTGGCCCGGGTGTTGCGACCCGGTGGCCGCTGGGTCTTCGCGGTGATGCACCCGATGCGCTGGATGTTCCCCGACGACCCCGGGGAGGCCGGGCTGACCGTGTTCGTGTCCTACTTCGACCGGACACCGTACGTCGAGGTGGACTCGACCGGCCGGCCCACCTACGTCGAACACCACCGCACTCTCGGCGACCGGATCCGGGACGTGGTGGCCGCCGGCCTGGTGCTGACCGACCTGGTGGAACCGGAGTGGCCGGAGGGCCTCACCGACACCTGGGGCCAATGGTCACCGCTGCGCGGTGCGCTGTACCCCGGTACGGCCATCCTCTGCTGTGACAAGCCCGGCTGAGGGGCCCCGGCCGACCCGGAGCCGCCCCGAAGGCCGCCCATCCTGAGAGCCCGCCGTGAATGGCTGTCCGCAGGCTGTGATCAGCGCTTATCCCGGATGGGCGGCCACGGACGTACGCAGACGTTCGACGGCGCCGGCGGCTGGCTCCGGTGGCCGGCCTGCTCACGTCGCGGCGGTGAGCGGGTTCCTAGCGGTCGGCGGCGGCCGCGATGAGTCCGGCCAGCCGGGACCTGGTGACGGGCGCGCTCGGCGCCGACAACCGCTACCTGGTGGCCCTGCTGACCCAGCAACCCGCCGGCCTCGGGTTCGACTCCGGCCGGGACAACGTGGAAGCGGCCGCCGGGCTGCTGCTCCGACCGCTGTCGCTGGCCTGAGCACCGCCGACCCGCTTACAGAACCCTCAATGGAGTGAGTGTCGATACGCCGTTGTCACCCACGGTTGCCGTCCAATGTGTACGTGTCCTGTGATCAGCCGGACCGGACCCCGGCCCGCGGCCGCACCCGGCCCCCATGGCCAGTCGCCGCGTGCCTGCTGCTGATGGTCCTCGGGTTGACCACGCTGGCGCCGCCGGCGCCGGCACCACCGGTCCCGCTGGCAGGACGGACGGTGAGCACGGTCGACCCGCTGCGGGCGGCGGTTGCCGCGGTGGACGCGCTGGGTGACTCCGGACGGGGCCGCACCCAGATCGGGGTGGCCGTGCTGGACCGGGCCACCGGCCGGCTGGAGCTCGGCCGGCTCGGCGCGACCGCGTTCTACTCCGCGTCCGTGGTGAAGCTGCTCACCGCCGCCGACCTGCTGCACCGTGGGCGTACCGGGGCGATCACGCTGACCGCCGCCCAGCGCATCCAGATCCGGCGAGCGTTGCAGGTCAGCGACGATGCGGCGATGTCCTCGCTCTGGCAGCGGTTCGGCGGGCCGCGCACGGTGACCGCGGTGGCCGCCAGGGCCGGGTTGCGCGACACCCGGCCGCCCGGGCGGCCGGCGGAGTGGGAGGAGACCCGGATCTCGCCGAGAGACACCGTGGCGCTCTATGCCCACCTGATGACCGCCCTGCGCCCGGGTGACCGGCGGTTCGTGCTGGACGCGCTGCGCGGCGCGCCCGGTCGCGCTGCGGACGGCTTCGACCAGGCCTTCGGCCTGCTGGCGGCGCCCCGTGTGCCGGGGGTCGCGGCCAAACAGGGCTGGATGGTCGCCGGGACCTCGGAGTACCTGCACAGCACCGGCTTGCTCGGCCCGGCCGACCGGTACGTCGTCGCGGTGTTCACCAAGCGCCCCGCCTCGGATGGTTTCGCCGCCGCTCGCGCCGATGTGAGCGCCGCGACGGCCCGGCTGGTCGCCGCGCTCGGGCTGACCGGGGCGAGCAGCCCGACGGCCCGCCCGTAGCGTTCCGGTCGGCACCCGGCTCGGATGACCTCCCGGGCCCCACGCGAGGTGCTGGTCGCGAACTAGGCCAAGATCGTGGCCCGTTCCGGGCCGCGGCCAGGGACTCCCACCCTTGAGCTGTGAGTGGCCAGGTGCGCGCCGTGATCCCCGCCGGTCAGTGCGCCGCTTCGTCCCAGCTGCGGCCGACCCCGACCGACACCTCCAGCGGTACCTCCAGCTGATGGGCCGCGCCCATCTCGGCGCGCACCAACTCCTCCGCCGCCGCCCGCTCGCCCTCGGCGATCTCCAGCACCAGCTCGTCGTGCACCTGCAGCAGCATCCGGGACCGCAGCCCCGCGTCGCTCAGCCCGCTGTGCACCCGCAACATCGCGACCTTGATGATGTCGGCCGCGCTGCCCTGGATCGGGGCGTTGAGCGCCATCCGCTCGGCCATCTCCCGGCGCTGCCGGTTGTCGCTGGTCAGATCGGGCAACCAGCGGCGGCGGCCGAGGATGGTCTCGGTGAAGCCGTCCTTGCGGGCCTGCTCGACCAGCGAACGCAGGTAGTCACGCACCCCGCCGAACCGCGCGAAGTACTCGCCCATGAGGCCTCGGGCCTCCTCGGTGGAGATCCGCAGCTGGCCGGACAGCCCGAACGCGGAAAGCCCGTAGGCCAGACCGTAGTTCATCGCCTTGATCTTGGCGCGCTGCTCCTGGGTGACCTCGGTGGGTTCGCAGCCGAACACCCGCGCAGCGGTCTCGGCGTGGAAGTCGTGCCGGGAACGGAACGCCTCGATCAGCGCCTCGTCCCGGGACAGGTGCGCCATGATCCGCATCTCGATCTGGCTGTAGTCGGCGGTCATCAGCTCCGCGTACGCCTGCCCGCCCTCGGACGCGCCGGCTCGGCCCACGACAAAGGTCTCCCGGATCCGCCGGCCGGCCGCGGTGCGGATCGGCACGTTCTGCAGGTTCGGGTCGGTGGAGGACAACCGGCCGGTGGCCGCGATGGTCTGGCTGTAGGTGGTGTGGATCCGGCCGTCGTCGGCCACCGACTTGAGCAGCCCGTCCACGGTGACCTTGAGCCGGGTGGCGTCGCGGTGCAGCAGCAGGTGCGCCAGGAACTGGTGCCCGGTCTGCTCGTAGAGGCTCTGCAGCGCGTCGGCGTCGGTGGTGTAACCGGTCTTGGTGCGCTTGGTCCTGGGCATGCCCAGCTCGTCGAACAGCACCACCTGCAGCTGCTTCGGGGAGCCGAGGTTGATCTCCTTGCCGATCTGCGCGTAGGCGTCCTGGGCGGCCTGCTTGGCCTGGGCGGCGAAGTCGGCCTCCAGCGCGCCGAGCCCGTCACCGTCGACCGCGATACCGGCCGTCTCCAGGTCGGCCAGGACCCCGAGCAGCGGCAGCTCCAGCTCCGAGAGCAGCTCCGCGCCACCGAGGCGGCCCAGCTCGGCGTCCAGCGCGTCGGCCAGCTCGCCGATCGCCCTGGCCCGCAGGATCTCCCCCGCGGCCCGCTGCGCGTCCGCCTCCTCCTCACCGCCCAGCAGCGAGAGCTGGCCGTCCGCGGACTCGCTCTCCGCGCGCAGCTCCCGGCGCAGGTAGCGAAGGGCCAGATCGGCCAGGTCGAACCCGCGCTGGCCCGGCCGCACCAGGTAGGCGGCCAGCACCACGTCGCTGGTCAGGCCGGCCAACCGCCAACCCCGCTCGCGCAGCGCGTGCAGCGCCGCCTTGACCTCGTAGGCAGCCTTGGGCGCCGCCGGGTCGGCCAGCCATTCGCCCAGCGCGGCCTCGTCCTGTGGAGTCAGCCCGACCAGGTCGAGGTAGGCACCCTCACCGTCGGCGGTGGTCAGGGCCACGCCGTCCACGTCGCGGTCGCCCCAGCTGCCCAGCCGACCGTGGAAGGCAATCCCCACCCGCCGGCCGTCCCGGGCGTTCGTGGCCAGCCAATCGGCCACCCCACCAGGCTCGAGCGCGCCGCCCTGCACGTCGAAGCCCTCGTCGGCCTCCGGCTCGGCGCTGCTCAGCGTGGCGAACAGCCGCTCGCGCAGCACCCGGAACTCCAGCTCGTCGAACAACCGGTGCACCGCGTCGCGGTCCCACGGTCGCACCGCCGTGTCGTCCGGCGTCAGTTCCAGCGGCACCTGCCGGACCAGCTCGGTGAGCTGCCGGTTGAGCAGCACGTTCGCCAGGTTGGCGCGCAGCGCCTCGCCGGCCTTGCCGCGCACCTCGTCGACCCGGTCGGTCAGTGCGTCCAGCGAGCCGTACTCGCGGATCCACTTGGCGGCGGTCTTCTCGCCCACCCCGGGGATCGACGGCAGGTTGTCGCTGGGGTCGCCGCGCAGCGCCGCGAAATCGGGATACTGGGTCGGGCTGAGGCCGTACCGGGCCTGCACCTCGGCCGGGTCCACCCGGGACAGCTCCGAGACCCCCCGCTTCGGGTAGAGCACCGTGACCGCGTCGCCGACCAGCTGGAACGCGTCGCGGTCGCCGGTGCAGATGGCCACCTGGTAGCCGGCCGACTCGGCCTGGGTCGCAAGGGTGGCGATCACATCGTCGGCCTCGAACCCCTCCACCGCCAGCGACGGCACGTTCAGCGCGGTGAGCACCTCACGGATCAGTTCGACCTGGCCGCGGAAGTCGTCCGGGGTGGTCGTCCGGTTCGCCTTGTACTCAGCGTAGGCCTCGGACCGGAAGGTGCGCCGGGAGACGTCGAAACACACCGCCAGGTGGGTGGGCTGCTCGTCACGCAGAAGGTTGATCAGCATGGAGGTGAAGCCGTACACCGCGTTCGTGGTCTGCCCGGTCTGGGTCTTGAAGTTCTCGGCCGGCAGCGCGTAGAAGGCCCGGTAGGCCAGCGAATGCCCGTCCAGCAGCAGCAGACGGCGCTCCCCCGGCAGACCGGCGGCGGTCTCGGGGACGGCGGCGCTGTCGGGGACGGCGGCGCTGTCGGGGACGGCAGGGGCGGAAGCGGTCACCCGGGCGAGTCTAGGCCGCACTCCCGACGGTTTCCGGCCGGCCGCGGCCGGTCGACGGCGACCTCGGCGGGGAGGTCGGCGGGGCCGGCGGTCGCGCCGTCGAGCGCGGCCAGTCGTGCGCGCAGGTGCTCGCGCTGCCCACCGTTCTGCAGCAGCAGCGCCAGCAGGCCGATCGTGGTCGGCTCGTCCGGCGTGAGCTCGCGCAGCAGGCGGGCCAGCCGGACCGCCCCGTCGACCAGCCCCGGCCGGATCGGGTCCACACCTCCGGTGGCCGAGTACCCCTCGTTGAACAGCAGGTACACCACCGCAGTCACGGCATCGTGCCGCTCGGGCAGCTCGTGCCCGGCGGGCACCCGGCACGGGACAGCGGCCCGGCCGATCTTCTGCCGGGCCCGGGACAGCCGCCTGGTCATGGTCGCCTCGGAGACCAGCAGCACGCGGGCCACCTCGGCGGTGGACAGTCCGCAGAGCACCCGCAGCGCCACGGCGACCCGGGCGGCCGGGGCCAGCGCGGGGTGGCAGCAGGTGAACACCAGCCGCAGCTGGTCGTCGCGCACCACCTGGGGCGGGCCGTCCACGAGCGGGTCCCCCTGGGCCGTGTCCGTCATCCGGCGACCGGTCCATCGCGGCGGCCTCCTTGCCGGTTCCCGGGATCACCGGGTGGGTTCACCCGGAGGGAAGGGGATGACCGGCCGCACCTCGACGGCACCGTTCCAGGCAGCCGGCAAACCGGCGGCCGCGGCGACCGCCTCGTCCAGGTCGGCGCACTCCAGCAGGTAGAAGCCGGTGATCGCCTCCTTCGTCTCGTCGTGCGGGCCGTCGCTGGCCAGTACCTCGCCCTTGCCGCCACGTACCCGCACGGTCGTGGCGGTCGCGGTGGGGTACAGCGCTGCGCCCCCTCGGATGATCGCGGCGGCCGCCTGGCCGAACTCCCGGTACCCGGCCAACTCGTCGGTCTGCTCGGGCGCCGACCAGTCGACGTCAGCGGTGCAGGTGAGCGCGACATAGGCGGGCATCGGGGTCCTCCTCGAGCGGTCCGACCGGCCCGGTGGCCGGTCTCCACCCTAGGGACGAGCGGGCGGACCCGAACCGGACACGCGCGTCAGCGGGAGTCCCCCGGCAGGTCGAGTCCGAGTCCGCGACGCTCCCCGGTGGGCGGCTCGCACGGGTCGGGCCGGCGCCAGACCCCGTCGTCGGTGCCACGCCGGCTCGGTGTGTCGGCGTCGTCCACCGGCCAGCTCGGCAGGATCCGACCCTGCAGCCGTGGGCCGTCGTGGTCGTCGCGCCACCGCAACCGATCGTGCATCCACGGCTGCACCGAGCCGAGGTGGCGCTCCCACATTCCGGCCTGGGTCCGCCAGCCGCGCACCACCGCAGCCCACGACCGCCGGAGCACGGCCACCGGGTCCGCCCCGGCGGGTCTCGGCGGGTGATGCGGCGGCCGCCACCCGCCCCGGCGCCAGTCCTGCCCGTCGCGCGAGTCGGCGCCGAAGCAGGCCGCGAGCAGCCCGATCAGCGCGATCACCAATGCCAAGATCACTAATCCGGTCATCCCCGGTACCTCCCCTGTGGTCCATACTCGACCCGATTGGCATGGCTTGACAGGGCCAATCCGAAGGAAGTGGACTGGTCCGATGGACGGAGTTCGACACATCGCCGGCCGGGCGCTGGCCCGCCATCTGGGTGAATGGCGCGGCGACCGGGCCGGTTCGGCCTACCTGCAACTCGCCGAGCGGATCAAGCTGCTGGTGCTGGACGGCCGGCTGCCGCTGCACACCCGGCTACCGGCAGAGCGCGAGCTCGCGGTCGCGCTCGGGCTGAGCCGCACCACGGTCGCCGCCGGTTACGACCAGCTCCGCGAGACCGGATACCTGCACAGTCGCCGCGGCGCGGGCAGCTGGACCACGCTGCCCGAGGGGCCGGTCGAGCGGGCGCTCACCGCGTTCGCGCCGGCCGGCGACGGCACCGCGCTGGATCTGGCCTACGCCGCGCTACCCGCGCCCGCCGAGGAACTGGCCGGGGCGCTGCGGACAGCCGGCGAGCACGCGGGCCACTACACCCGCGGCAGCGGCTACCAACTGCTCGGCCTGGACGTGCTGCGCGACGCGGTGGCCAACCGTTTCACCCGGCGCGGCCTGCCGACCACCCGCGAGCAGGTGCTGATCACCTGCGGTGGTCAGCAGGCGATTGCGCTGGTGCTGGGCACCCTGGCCGCGCCCGGCGACCGGGTGCTGGTCGAGCATCCGACCTACCCCAACGCGCTGGACGCCATCGACCGCCGGCACGCACGCGCCGTCCCGGTCGGCTTCCCCACCGCCGGCTGGGACCTGGACACCTTCGGCGCCACCGTCCGCGACGCCGCCCCCCGGCTCATGCTGCTGATCCCGGACCACCACAACCCCACCGGCCGCTGCATGGACGACGGGCAGCGCCACGAGATGGCCACCCTGGGCCGGCGCACCCGCACCCCACTGGTGATCGACGAGACGGTCACCGAGCTGACCCTGGACGGTCCCGCCCCGACGCCGTTCGCCGCGCTGGCCCCGGACACCGGGTCGGCCCCGGTGATCACCGTGGGGTCGGCCAGCAAGACGTTCTGGGGCGGCATCCGGATCGGCTGGGTCCGGGCCGCCCAGCCGATGATCGAACGCATCGCCCGCACGAAGGCCTCGCTGGACATCGCCACGTCGGTACTCGACCAGTTGGTGGTCACGCACCTGCTCGACGAGCTGGAACCGGTGCTGCGCCGGCGCCTGCCGATGGTTCGCGGCCAGCGCGACCACCTGCTCGCCCTGATCGCCAGGCGGTTTCCCGGATGGGTGTCCACCTGCCCGGCCGGTGGGCTGTCCCTGTGGGTCGACCTGGGCGCGCCGGTGTCCAGCATCCTGGTGGCGGCTGCCTCGCGGCACGGCGTACTGCTCGCGGCCGGACCGCGGTTCGGGCTGGACGGAGCGTTCGAGCGGTTCCTGCGGTTGCCGTTCACCCTTCCCGAGGCCCGGATGGAACTGGCCGTCGAGCGGCTGGCCACCGCCTGGCTGTCCCTACCCGGCGGCACCGGGTGGCCGGGCACGCCGGCGGAGGTCGCGTGATCCTCGTCCGTCCGGGTGGGGATCGGTCCCGGCGGCGACATAGGCTCATCGGGTGCCGATAACACCTGACCAGCTGCCCACCACCGACCCCGTACTCGCCGACGAGCAGCTGACCGCGAAGCTGGGCATCGAGTACACCGAGGTCGGTCTCGACCGGGTGGTGGGCACGATGCCGGTGACCGGCCACCGGCAGCCGTTCGGCCTGCTGCACGGCGGCGCGAGCGCGGTGCTGATCGAGTCGCTCGGCTCGGTCGCCGCCGCCGTGCACTGCATGCCGGAGCGCTTCCCGGTCGGGCTGGAGCTGTCCTGCACCCATCACGGTAGCGCCACCGCGGGCGTGGTGACCGGGGTGGCCACACCGGTGCACATCGGGCGCAGCACCTCGACATTCAATGTGGTGATCACCGACGAGCGCGGCCGGACGACCTGCACGGGCCGGCTCACCTGCATGCATCTGGACCGCCGACCCGGCCCGACCGCCACCCCGGGCTGACCACCGGACCGAGCCCGGTCCGGAACGTTCGCTGGGCGGCCGACCAGCGAACCGGCTCGACCAGGACCATGATCCCGTCCAGCACCCGGCCCAGGCCGAACACGAAGGCATGATCGGGGTCGCCGGGGCCCTGGTGCACCGCACCGGCGGTCGCGCCCACCCGGGCGGCCAACGGAGCGGGCCGGGTCGAAGACCTCGGCGAGCAACTGCCGATGACGAGGAGGAACATCCGTGGGCGAGCTCTACGACCTGCCGGTCGCCGACACCACCTTCGCCCCGTCCGCCGCGGAGTTCGCGAGCATCTCCGCGTGGTTCGAGCGGTACGACGGCCTGGTCGGCCGGGGCGAGGTCGAGGCGATGGCCGACATGGCGGTGTTCCCGCTCAACGTGGTCAGCGACACCCCGGGTGGCGACGGCTCCAGCGCCCAGTGGAGCCGGGAACAGTTCGTGGCCACGATGTCGGAGGTGATCCGCGGCGGCTCCGACGGCGTGCGCCTGGAGTCGGCGCGCACCCCGCACTTCCTCACCGCCGGCCTGGTCCTGGTCGTCACCGACGCCACCATGACCGCGCCCGGCGCCGAACCGGTACCGATGCGCTACGCCGACCTGCTGATCCGGCGCGGCGACGGCTGGGCGTTCCAGACCATGGTCCAGGGCGGCTGGGGAGACCAGCTGTAACTCCGGTGCCGGCCGCCCTGCCACCTCACTCCGCGAGTTGCTCGGCGAACCAGTCGGTGAGCCGCGGTAGCCACAGCCACGGTCCGGTGGCCAGGTGGAACCATCGGGAGGCGTTCCGGTAGTCCGCGGCAGCGGTCACCGTCCGCCCCGCGTCGGCGGCAGCTCGGGCCAGGCCCAGATGACGCCGACCCGCCGTCAGGCACAGAGCGGCCAGCCCGCTGCCCCGCTCAGGCCCGTGGCTTGGCTGTGAGCACACTCGAAGTCCTAGCCTGGACCCATGACCGCGACCGACACCCTGAACGCCCTGATCGATCGGGCCGACACCGACGGCCTGCCCGACCTGACCGACGTCCTGGCGTGCTCGGTGCACGTGAGCGACCCACCCGCGCTACCGATGACGGTCGCGGACGTCGCCGAGCTGACCCGGTTGTCCGGTCACACGCTGCGGTACTACAAGCGGGTCGGGCTCGTCGAGTGGGCCGGTCCCGGTCCGGACACCGCCGCTACGACGCGAAGGCGCTGGGCCGGGTCATCTTCGTCACCCGCCTGCGGATGTCGGGGATGTCCATCCGGGACATCCGGGACTACGTCGAGCTCGTCGACCAGGGCGAGAGCACGGTCGAGGCCCGCCTGACGCTGCTGCACTCCCACCGGGACAAGGTGCGCCGCCAGCTCGACGAACTGCGATTCGCGCTGGCGGTGATCGACTACAAGATCGTCACCTACGGCGGGTCGTGCGCCGGTTGAGCTCAGCTCACCCGGACGAGCCCGCGCCGACATCGCCCGCTCGGCCCTGCTGGCCGGTGTCGAGGTCGCCGCCGAGGTAGGCGGCCTGCACCTGCGGGTCGGTCAACAGGTCCGACGCCGGCGCGGTCCTGACCACCCGGCCGGTCTCCAGCACGTAGGCCCGGTCGGCCAACGCCAGCGCCTGGGCTGCGTTCTGCTCGACCAGCAGGACGGTGGTGCCCCGCTTGTTGATCTCCGAGATGATCGAGAAGATCTGCGCCACCAGGATCGGCGCCAATCCCATCGAGGGCTCGTCGAGCAGCAGCACCTTGGGCTTGGCCATCAGCGCGCGGCCGATGGCCAGCATCTGCTGCTCGCCGCCGGACATGGTGCCGCCGAACTGGGTCTTGCGCTCGGCCAGCCGGGGGAACAGCTCGTACACCTCCGCCAGCTCGGCGGCCGAGCTGCCGCGCCGGGCGTAGGAGCCCATCAGCAGGTTCTCCTGCACGGTCATCCCGGGGAAGATGCCACGCCCTTCCGGGGCCTGGCCGAGGCCGGCGACCACCCGGCGGTGGCCCGGCATCCGGCTGATGTCCGCGCCGTCGAACCGGATCGCCCCGGCACTGAGCGGGCGCAGTCCGGAGATGGACTTCAGGGTGGTCGTCTTGCCGGCGCCGTTGGCGCCGATCAGGGCGACGATCTCGCCCTCGTCCACGCTCAGCGTGATGCCCTTCAGCGCGGCGATCTTGCCGTAGAAGACCTGGATGTCCTCGACCTCAAGAAGCATCGGCCGGTGCCCCCAGGTACGCCTCGATCACCCTGGGGTCGGCCCGGACCTCGCGGGGCAACCCCTCGGCGATCTTCTGTCCGAAATCCAGCACCGTGATCCGGTCGCTGATGTCCATCACCAGTCCCATGTCGTGCTCGATCAGCAATACGGTCCGGCCGGAGTCGCGGATCCGCCGGATCAGATCCTGCAGCGAGATCTTCTCCGCCGGGTTCATCCCAGCTGCCGGCTCGTCGAGCAGCAGCAGCTTCGGCTCGGTGGCCAGCGCCCGGGCGATCTCCAACCGGCGCTGGTCGCCGTAGGGCAGGTTCTTCGCGGTCTCCCCCGAGCGGCCGGAGATCCCGACGAAGTCCAACAGCTCGGCCGCCTTGGCCCGGCCGGCCTTCTCCTCCGCCCGGTGCCACGGCAACCCCAGCGCCGCGCTGACGGCCCCGGTGCGGTGGTGCGCGTCCGCGCCCACCATCACGTTCTCCAGCGCGGACATGTTGCTGAACAGCCGGATGTTCTGGAACGTCCGGGCGACCCCGCCCTTGGTGATGCGGAACCGCTTCTGCCCGTCGATCCGCCGCCCACCGAACAGCACCGCGCCCTCCGTCGGCCGGAACACCCCCGTGATCACGTTGAACACCGTGGTCTTGCCGGCGCCGTTGGGGCCGATCAGCGCGGCGATCTGGCCGGGCTGCACGGCCAGGTTCACCCCGCGTAGCGCCACCACACCACCGAAGCGCATCGTCACGTCGGCCAGTTCGAGCGTCGGCTCCGGGTTCGACCCCGCCGCGGCCCCGGACGTCACCGGGTCTGATGTCGCCGCCGAGTCGTCCGGTCCCGGGGCGGTCACTTGGGCACCTCCGCCGGCGCGGCCATCGTCGGCTCCGCGACGGCCAACCCGCCGGCTCCCGGTTCGGTGTCCGCCATCTCCGCCCGCCGCCGGCGCGACGGCAGCAGGCCCTGCGGCCGCAGGCTCATCATGATCACCAGGGCGGCGCCGAACACCAGGATCCGGTAGTCGGCGAAGCCGCGGAAGCGCTCCGGCAGCCAGGCGATCAGGAACGCGCCCAGGATAACCCCGGGCAGGTTGCCGGAGCCGCCGAGCAGCACCGCGGCCAGGATCGTGGCGGACAGGATGAACGGGAAGTTGGTGGGCGCGATGAAGATGACCTTGCCCGCCCAGGTCACCCCGGCCAGCCCACCGATCATCGCGCCGATCGCGAAGGCGAGCAGCTTGAACTTGAAGGTCGGCACGCCCATCAGTTCGGCGGCGTCCTCGTCCTCCCGGATCGCCGTCCAGGCCCGGCCCACCCGGCTGCGTTCCAATCGCACCGAGAAGATCACCGCGAGTACGATCATCGCCAGCACGAGGTAGTAGTACGGCAGCGGGTCGAGCAGGAACTCGGTGCCGAACAGCGGCGGCGGGTGTGGGATCGGGGTCAGGCCACGGGCGCCGCCGATCGCGTCGGTGTTGACCGCGGTGATCCGGACGATCTCGCCGAAACCGAGCGTGACGATGGCCAGGTAGTCCCCGCGCAGCCGCAGCGTGGGCGCACCGAGGATCACCCCGGAGATCGCCGTCAGCCCGACGCCCAGCACCAGCGTCGGCCAGAACGCGAAGCCGTACTCGACTCCCAGGTATGCCAGGGTGTACGCGCCGATCGCGAAGAACGCCACGTAGCCGAGGTCGAGCAGGCCGGCCTGACCGACCACGATGTTCAGCCCGATGGCCAGCAGGATGTAGGTGCCGATCGGGTTGAACAGCAGCGAGGTCCAGTCGGTGAACGGCGACATG
>JAJCYC010000234.1 GCA_029263115.1 Pseudonocardia sp.
GTGCCGATCAGCCACATCGGTGACATGCGGCAGCTGTTCGACGGCATCCCGCTGGCCGACGCGAACACCTCGATGACGATCAACGCGCCGGCCATGTGGCTGCTCGCGCTGTACGTCGCAGTCGCCGAGGAGCAAGCAGAAGCGCAGGGTGCCGACCGGGCTGAGGTCCGGGCAAGGCTGGCCGGCACCACGCAGAACGACATCGTCAAGGAGTACCTGTCCCGGGGCACCTACGCGTTCCCGCCGGACCCCAGCATGCGGTTGACCACCGACCTGGTCACCTGGACGGTGACCAACGTCCCCCGGTGGAACCCGATCAACATCTGCCCGTACCACCTGCAGGAGGCCGGGGCCACCCCGGTGCAGGAGATCGCCTACTCGCTGGTCACCGCGATCGCCGTGCTGGACACCGTGCGCGAGTCCGGGCAGGTGCCACCGGAACGGTTCGGTGACGTGGTCGGGCGCATCTCGTTCTTCGTGAACGCGGGGCTGCGGTTCGTCGAGGAGACCTGCAAGATGCGGGCCTTCGTCCAGCTCTGGGACGAGATCACCCGGGAACGCTACGGCGTGCAGGACGCCAAGCAGCGGCGCTTCCGGTACGGCGTGCAGGTCAACTCGCTCGGGCTGACCGAGGCGCAGCCGGAGAACAACGCCCAGCGGGTGGTGCTGGAGATGCTCGCGGTCACCTTGTCCCGCGACGCGCGGGCACGCTCGGTCCAGCTACCCGCGTGGAACGAGGCGCTCGGCCTGCCGCGCCCGTGGGACCAGCAGTGGGCACTGCGCATGCAGCAGGTGCTGGCGTTCGAGACCGACCTGCTGGAGTACGACGACCTGTTCGCCGGCAGCACCGTGGTCGAGGCCAAGGTCGCCGAGCTGGTCGAGGGCGCCAAGCGGGAGATCGACCGGGTACTGGAGATGGGCGGCTCGGTGGCCGCCGTGGAGTCCGGGTACATGAAGGGGCAGCTGGTGTCCTCGCTGGCCGAGCGGCGTCGGCGGATCGAGTCCGGCGAGGCCGTGGTGGTCGGGGTCAACCGGTTCGACACCACCGAGCCCAGCCCGTTGCAGGCCGAGGGGGCCAAGGCGATCGAGACCGTGGACCCGGCGGTGGAGCAGGCCGCGATCGAGTCGATCCGCCGCTGGCGGGCCGGCCGCGACGCCGCCCCGGTGGAGGCCGCACTGCTCGCGCTGCGCGACGCGGCCAAGACCGACGCCAACCTGATGGAGCCCACGATCGCCTGCGCCAAGGTGGGCGTGACGACGGGGGAGTGGTCGGCGGCGCTGCGCGCGGTCTTCGGCGAGTACCGGGCGCCCACCGGGGTCGCCGCGGCCGCCGGCGGCGGCGAGGCGACCGAGCGGCTGGCCGGCGTGCGCGAGCGGGTGCGGGTCACCGGTGAGGAGCTGGGCACCCGGCTGCGGGTGCTGGTCGGCAAGCCCGGGCTCGATGGGCACTCCAACGGCGCGGAGCAGATCGCGGTGCGCGCCCGGGACGCCGGTTTCGAGGTCGTCTACCAGGGCATCCGGCTCACCCCGGCGCAGGTGGTGGCGGCCGCGGTGCAGGAGGGAGTACACCTGGTGGGGCTGTCGGTGCTGTCCGGCTCGCACCTGTCGGTGGTGCCCGACGTGCTGGACGGGCTGCGCGCGGCCGGCGCGGAGGACGTGCCGGTGGTGGTCGGCGGGATCATCCCGGCCGAAGACGAGCCCGCGTTGCGCGAGGCCGGGGTGGCCGGCGTCTTCACCCCGAAGGACTACGAGCTGACCGAGATCATGGACGAGATGGTCACGGTCATCCGCCGGGCCCACGGACTGGCCGACTGAGCGGCGGGCCGACGACCGGCCCGGTTGGCACCCGGCCGTCGCGCCGCACCGGAGCCGGGCTCACGCCTCCGGCTCGACGGCGCGGGTGCCGCGGCGGCGGAGCATGGACAGGCCGGGGACGGTGTCCAGGGCCTTGCGCAGATCCTTGACCACCGAGAGCAGCTCGTGGATGTCCGGGCCGACCCGGTCCAGGGTGCCCAGGATCGGCATGATGTCGCTCTCCAGGTGCTCGGCCAGCGCGGGGAGCTGATCGACCAGCCGCACCGCGGCGATGATCTCCTGCTCGGAGAGCTCCTCGACGAATCGGCGGGCCAGCGGCGCGGCATCGGTGGCCAGCGGCTGGTAAAGCCTCAGCAGCTCGCGGGCGTTGCCGCTGAGGTCGCCCGCGTCGTCGAGCAGCCGCTCCGCTCCGCCGGTCACGGTGCCGACCCGGGCGACCGCCGCCTCGGCCAGCCCGGTGACCGTGTCCACCTTGGCGATCAGTGCATCGGCCCGCTCGGTGACGTCGTTGATCCGCCGGAGCAGGCGCTCGGTCTCCGCCAGCAGCCCGACCGCCCGGGCCGGCAGCTCGGCCAGCAGGTCCGTCGCCTCGGCCCCCCAGCCGGTCACCGAGCGCACCGGGTCGAGCAGGTCGGATGGACCCGGCAGGGCGAACCCGGCGATGTGGATGGCCATGCGGCGCATCATTCCCGACGCTCCGGCGGGGCCGTGGGCGGGACGACCCGTCGCCCGGACGGTTGAGCGGATCCGCGCCAGGTTTGCGCCCGATCGGGTGATGACCTAACGTCCACAGCCACGGTCATCCATCTCGGTTCGGAGGACGTCGTGGGCAGTGCGCGCGGTCGGTCAGGTTGGAGTCGGCGGGACTTCCTGCGAAGGGGAGCGGTGGCCGGCGCGGTCGCCCTGGGTGGGCCGGCGCTGCTGTCGGCGTGTACCAGCACCGGCAGCAGCGGTGGGACGCTCGAGGCCGCCCGGGCCGCCGGCACGATCAAGGTGGGTATCGCCAACGAGGCGCCCTACGGGTTCACCGATCCGGCCGGCCGCGTCACCGGCGAGTCCGTGGAGGTCGGACGGGCCGTGCTGCGGGCGCTGGGGATCAACGACGTGCAGGCCACCACGGTCGAGTTCGGCTCGCTGATCCCGGCATTGAACGCCCGTCAGTTCGACATGGTCACCGCCGGGATGTTCATCAACCCGCAGCGCTGCGAGAACGCCGCGTTCTCCGACCCGGACTACACCGCCCCCACCGCGTTCCTGGTGCCGCGGGGCAACCCCGACGGGGTGGCCACCTTCCAGGACGTGACCGCGAAGAACCTGCGCCTGGCCGTGCTCAGCGGCGCGGTGGAGCAGGGCTACGCACAGAAGAGCGGTGTACCGGACGCCCGGATCCAGGTCTTCGACACCCAGAACACGCTGCTGCAGGCGGTGGCCGCGGACCGGGCCGACGCCGCGGCCCTGACCAACATCTCGCTGAATGACGTGGTGGCCAAGAACCCGGGCGCGGCGGTGGAGGTCACGCCGGGGTTCTTCCCGGTGATCGACGGCGTGGAGACGGTGTCGGCCGGCGCGTTCGTGTTCCGCCAGGGCGACGACGCGATCGTCACGGCGTTCAACACCGAGCTCAACAAGCTCCAGGACAGCGGCGAGTGGTTGCGGATCGCTGCGCCGTTCGGCTTCACCCAGGACAACGTGCCCAAACAGGACGTGACCACCGAGCGGCTCTGCGCGGGCTGATCCGGGAGTCGGTCGGTGCCGGACAACCTGCCTCGGATCGTCGCGGTGCTGCTCGACGGGCTGCCCTCGACCGTGATCGCCGCGGTCGGCGGTATCGCGCTGACCATCGTGCTGTCGTTCGCGGCCGGGTTGTCTCTGTTGGCGCGGCGGCGCGCCGTCCGCGTGCTCGCCAGGATCTACGTGGAAGGCTTCCGCGGCACGTCTGAGGTGGTCCAGCTGTTCTGGATCTACTTCGTGCTGCCGGTGCTGGTGGGCCTGCAGCTGGTGCCGCTGTACGCCGGTGTGCTGGTGCTCGGGCTCAACCACGGCGCGTACGGCGCGGAGATCGTCCGGGGCGCGGTCCAGTCGGTGCCCCGCGCGCAGTACGAGGGCTGCACCGCGTTGGGGCTGTCACCGGCCCAGCGGATGCGGCGGGTGATCCTGCCACAGGCCGTGGTGGAGATGCTGCCACCGTTCAACAATCTCTGCATCCAGCTGCTGAAGTCCACCGCGATCCTGTCATTGATCACCGTGGCCGACGTGACGCGGCAGGGCGTACAGGTGCTCATCCCGAACTTCGGTCCCGACACCGAACTGATCTTCGCGGTGATGGCGGTGGTCTATCTGGTGCTCGCGCTGCTGATCACCGCCGTGATGCGGGTGGCCGAGCGGGTCGCCGCGCGTCGGGTGGGCCGGCGGCCGACCCGGGCCGCGCGGGGCTCGACGGTCACGCCGGCCGGAGCCCGCTGATGCCGGTCCCGTCCTCCGTCCTGGCGGCCGCCGCTCCGGTGTGGGACTGGGGCTACGCGCTCGAGGTGCTGCCCGACCTGCTGCGGGCGCTGGTGGTCACCATCGAGATCACCCTGCTCGGCTCGGCGCTAGCGATGGCGCTCGGGCTGGTCATCGCGGTGCTGCGCCGGGCCCGGATCCCGGTGCTGGACCAGGTGGTGTGGGCGTTCGTCGAGGTGGTCCGCTCCACCCCGCTGCTGGTGCAGATATTCTTCCTGTTCATCGTGGCGCCCCGGTTCGGGCTCACGCTCAGCGCGTTTCTGGTCGGGGTGCTGGCGCTGGGCGTGCACTACGCCTGCTACACCTCGGAGGTCTACCGCGCGGGGATCGACGCGGTGCCCCGGGGCCAGTGGGAGGCGGCGACCGCGCTGAGCCTTCCGCACTCCCGGACCTGGACGGCGGTGATCCTGCCGCAGGCCCTGCCCCGGGTGCTGCCCGCGCTGGGCAACTACGTCATCTCGATGTTCAAGGAGGTGCCGCTGCTGCTGGCCATCGGGGTGGTCGAGGTGGTCAACGCCGCGCGCGAGGCGGGCTCGCAGACCTTCCGGTTCGTCGAGCCCTACACCATCGCCGGCCTGCTCTTCCTGGCTCTGAGCTACCCGGCCTCGATGCTCGTGCGGCGATTGGAGCGGCGTGTCGGAACCGTCTGACCCCATGATCGTGTTCTCCGCGGTGGAGAAGCGGTACGACGATCACGTGGTGCTCTCCGAGCTGGACTTCACCGTGTCGGCGGGCGAGCACGTGTGCCTGATCGGGCCGTCCGGCTCCGGCAAGACCACGATCCTGCGGTTGTTGATGACCCTGGAGGCGGCGGACGGCGGGACCATCCACGTCGGCGGCGAGTGCCTGACCCACATGCTACGCGGCGGCAGGCTGGTGCCGGCTGACGAGAAGCACGTCCGGGAGGTCCGCAAGCGGATCGGCATGGTGTTCCAGCAGTTCAACCTGTTCCCGAACATGACGGTGCGGGGCAACCTGGTCGAGGCCCCGACCCGGGTGCTCGGGCTGTCCGGGGACGAGGCCAATGCGCGGGCGGTCGAGCTGCTGGAGCTGGTGGGGCTGTCCGAGAAGATCGACGCACATCCGACCCGGCTGTCCGGTGGGCAGCAGCAGCGGGTGGCGATCGCCCGTGCGCTGGCCATGCGCCCGGACGTGCTGCTGCTGGACGAGGTGACCTCCGCGCTGGACCCGGAGCTGGTCGCCGGGGTGCTCACCCTGCTGCGCGACATCGGTGAGCGGACCGACATCACGATCCTGTGCGTGACCCACGAGATGGGCTTCGCCCAGGACTTCGCCCACCGGGTGCTGATGTTCGACGGCGGCCGGGTGATCGAGGACGCTCCGCCGTCGAAGCTGTTCGCACAGCCGGACCACCAGCGCACCAGGGACTTCCTCCGCGCGGTGATCGACCGCGCCTGACGACCCTGAGCACACCCGCGTGGCCGCCGAACACGGTGCGGTCAGCCCATGCTCTTCTGTCCGTCCAGCGCCTCCCGGAGGATGTCCGCGTGCCCCGCGTGCTGGGCGCGGGCCGCCACCTGCTCGTACTCCGCGAGCACCCCGGCCAGCGTCTCGTGCTCCAGCAGCCGGAAGCCCTCGCTCCACTGCCGCAGCTGCTCGTCGCTGATCGTGCTCATGTCCACCTCGGGCATCGCGGAAGGGCCCTCGCAGACGAAGTCCACCCAACCGCGTTCGGTGGTCGCGACATGCTTGATCAGTCCGCCCAGGGCCAGTCCCGCTGGCTTACCGTGGTACGCAGCCGGGCCTGCTCGTCGCTGATCCCCTGCACGGTGTTGCGCAGGAAGTGTCGGGCGAACGCGAGCTGGGCCAGGATGTCTGCGCGCTCACCGGTCGTGGTCGTGGTCGAGTCGGTCATCGGAGTGTCCTCTCGGGTGGATCGATCGGGGTTTGTTCGGGCGCTGCGAGGCCGGGTAGGAGTGTCAGGCCATCGTCTTCTGGCCGTCGAGGGCCTCTCGTAGGATGTCCGCGTGCCCAGCGTGCTGGGCGGTCTCGGAGATCAGGTGCAGCAGCACCATGCGGACCGACCAGCTGCCGCCGGGCGCGAACCAGGGCGCCTCGGGCAGGGGGTGGGCGGCGTTCAGGTCGAGGCGTGCGGCCAGCTCATCGGTGTGCCGGGCGGTCTCCTCGTACTCGGCCAGCGCCCCGGCCAGCGTCTCACCTGGGATCAACTGGAATCCGTCGTTGTATCGGGCGTAGTCGGCCTCGTCCCACTCGCTCCACGGCTTGGAGCCGCTAAACATCGTGGCCGGGCCGCCGACCGCGAAGTCCATCCACTGCCGCTCGCCGTGCGCCAGGTGCTTGATGAGCCCGCCCAGGGTGAGCGCGCTGACGGTGGTGCGCATGCTCGCCTGCTCGTCGCTGAGTCCGCGCGCGGTGTGCCGCAGGTTGTCCCGGTTGGTGCGCATCGCGGTCAGCAGGTCGGCCAGCTCGCCGGTGATGCTCGAGGTCGCGTTCATCGGTGTCCCTCCGTTGGCTGTGTTCTCCACGCTAGACACCACTAGTGCCAGTTTCTGTCCTGAATTACCGGCAGAATCGAGCTCATGGCGAACACCAGTTCACGGACGCTGCGGCTGCTGTCCCTGCTGCAGACCCACCGCTACTGGCCGGGCGAGGAGCTGGCCGGGCGGCTGGAGGTGTCCATCCGCACCCTGCGCCGCGACGTGGAGCGGCTGCGCGACCTGGGCTATCCGGTGGACGCCAGCCGGGGTGTCGACGGCGGTTACCAGCTCGCCGCCGGGGCCGCGCTGCCGCCGCTGCTGCTCGACGACGAGGAGGCGGTCGCGCTGGTGGTCGCGCTGCAGACCGCCGCGCACGGTGCGGTGGCCGGCATCGCGGAGTCCTCGGTGCGGGCGCTGGCCAAGCTCACCGCGGTGATGCCGCCGCGGCTGCGCCGCCGGGTGGATGCGGTTCGCACGATGACCGACGCGCCAGGATGGGGCGACGGTGCCACTGCGGTCGACCCGGCGGCGCTGATCGCGGTCGCTCAGGCCTGCCGCGACGACGAGCGCCTGCGTTTCGGCTACACCGCCGCCGACGCCCGTGCCACCGCCCGGCACGTCGAGCCGCTGCGGCTGGTGCGCCTGGGCCGGCGCTGGTACCTGGTCGCCTACGACCTGGTCCGCCACGACTGGCGCAGCTTTCGCCTCGACCGGATGGTCGACCCGGTCGCCACCGGTGCCCGGTTCCGCCCCCGGGAGCTGCCGGCAGCGGACGCCGCCGCGTTCGTCCGTGCCGGCATCGGGGCCCTGCCGACTCCGTACCTGGTGAAGGCCCTGGTGCGGGCGCCGGCCGAGCAGGTGCGCGGGCTGATCGGGCGCTGGGCGGAGGTCTCCGACGCCGGGCCTGACCCGGGGGACGGCTGCCTGGTGCGGATGCGGTCGGACTCGCTGGAGTGGCCGGCGATGGCGCTGGGCCGGGTCGGCGCCGAGTTCACCGTGCTCGGTCCGCTGGAGATGGGCGAGTACCTGCGCGACTGGGGCGACCGCTTCACCCGCGCGGTGTCGGAGGTTGCGGTGTCTGAGGATGCGGCTTCGGCCGAGGGTGAAACTCGGTAGAACGGTCGGTCACGGCGCTCTAGCCTGGTCGTACACCCACTTGCCGCACCCTTGGTCAACCACGTCACGAGGGGCGACGACCTATGCACAGCGCGATTCCGGTCAGGCGGATCCTGACCTTCCACTGGCGCTCGGCCTGGCGATATCCCGGGCTGGTCGTCGGCTGCCTGCTGTCCGTTCCGCTGACCGTGCTCGTCGAGACCGTGCTCCCGCCGCTGATCGTGGCGAACGTGCTCAACCGGCTGGCCAGCGGCGACTTCGAACCCGGCCGCATGTGGGCCAGCTTCTCGACCAGCCTGCTCGGCTACGGCCTGGTGGTGTTCCTCGGTCACGTGGTCACCTGGCGGGTGGCCGACTACTTCCTCTGGCGGCTGGAGGCCCGGGTCCAGCGCGACCTGGCGCAGCGCTGCTTCAGCCACCTGGTCGGGCAGTCCGCCGGCTTCCACGCGAACAACTTCGGCGGTTCGCTGGTCTCGCAGACCGGCAAGCTGCTGGGCAGCTACGTCCGGATCGCGGACACCACGCTGTTCCAGGCGATGCCGCTGGTCTGGACCATCGGCGGGATCGTCGTGATCATGGCGTTCCAGGCCCCGCTGTTCGCGCTGACCCTGGCGCTGTTCTCGGTCGCGTTCGTCGGGTGCGCGGTGGTGGTGTCCAAGCCCGTTCGCCGGATCGGCGCCGAGCACGCCGCGAACAACAGCAAGGAGTCCGGCACGCTCGCCGACGCCATCTCCAACGTGATGGTGGTCAAGAGCTTCGCCCGCGAGCGGTTCGAGCGGGAGCGCTTCGCCCGGGTCACCGAGCGCACGCACGACTCGCTGCTGCGGCTGTCCCGCGCGCACATGCGGCAGATGGCCTGGTTCGGCGGGCTGATCAGCGCGATCTCATTCGGCGCGCTGGTCATCGCCACGCACGGGGTGGTGTCGCTGGGTGCGCAGGTCGGCACCCTGTTCCTGATCGTCAACTACACACTGCTGGCGGTGGAGCAGCTGTTCGAGTTCAGCAACTCCGGGCTGCGCACCTACAACCGGGCTTTCGGCGACGCTGTCGACATGATCGAGATCCTGGAGCGGGACTCCGAGGTGCACGACCCGGCCGATCCCGAACCGGTGCGGATCTCGGCCGGCGAGATCCGGTTCGACCGGGTGACCTTCCGGCACGCCGGGGCCCGGAACGCGCTGTTCCAGGGGTTGGACCTGCGCATCGAGCCGGGGGAGCGGGTCGGCCTGGTCGGGCACTCCGGCGCGGGCAAGACCAGCGTCACCCGGCTGCTGCTGCGCTTCTCCGACCTCGACGGCGGCCGGATCCTGCTCGACGGCCAGGACATCGCCCGGATCACCCAGGCCGACCTGCGCGACGCCATCGCCTACGTCCCGCAGGAGCCGCTGCTGTTCCACCGCTCGATCTCCGAGAACATCGCCTACGGCAAGCTCGACGCCACGACGGCTCAGATCGAGCTGGCCGCCGCCCGGGCCAACGCCACGCAGTTCGTGGAAAGCCTGCCGGACGGTTTCGACACGCTGGTCGGCGAGCGCGGGGTGAAGCTGTCCGGCGGGCAGCGCCAGCGCATCGCGATCGCCCGGGCGATGCTCAAGGACGCGCCGGTCCTGCTGCTGGACGAGGCCACCTCGGCGCTGGACAGCGACAGCGAGGCGCTGATCCAGGACGCGTTGTGGCGGTTGATGCAGGGCCGCACCACCGTGGTCATCGCCCACCGGCTGAGCACCATCCAGCGGATGGACCGGATCATCGTGCTGGACGAGGGTCGGATCGTCGAGGCGGGATCGCACCGGGAGCTGCTGGACCACCCGGGTGGCATCTACGCCTCGTTCTGGGCCCGCCAGTCCGGCGGGTTCCTGGAGGGCGACCAGCTGAGCCGCGCCTGACCCGGCTCACCGGCTAGTCGGGCCAGACCGCCGGGCGCTTCTCCAGGAACGCGGACCGGCCCTCGTGGGCACCGGCGGTCTGGGATATCGAGGCCATCACCTCGACCGCGATCGCGTACGCGTCCGCCTCCGGGCGGTCGAACTGGGCGTAGAGGGTCTGCTTGCCGATCGCCTTGCCCAGCCGGCTGCCCCGGGTGGCCCGGGCCAGCAGGTCGTCCACCCGGTCGTCCAGCTCGGTGTCCGGCACCGCGTAATTGACCAGTCCCCACTCGGCGGCGGTCCGGGCGTCCAGCACGTCGCCGGTCAGCGCCAGCTCCATCAGCCGCTTGCGGCCCACGTTGCGGGCCACCGGCACGGCCGGGGTGTGGCAGAACCAGCCCGCCTTGCCGCCGGGCAGCGCGAATCCGGCCGACTCGGCGGCCACCGCCAGGTC
>JAJCYC010000235.1 GCA_029263115.1 Pseudonocardia sp.
CCCATCGGGATCATCGTCGACGGGGAGACGAACGCCAGCGGGTAGTACACCCAGCCGGAGAAGGTGAAGATCCGGCTCGCCCACTGGGAGAGCACCAGCATCACCACGGCGGCGGTGGCGCCACCCGGGATGCCGAGCAGGCGCCAGATGATGTACTGGGCGGCGGCCGGGATGACGATACCGACCATCGGGGAGATGAAGGGCCACCACTGGCGATCCTTCCAGTCCGCCCAGAAGTCCCAGTCACCGATGATCAGCATGTGGGTGATGTGCGCGATCGCGGCGAACGCCGGGATCAGCACCATGATCAACAACAGGTCCCACTTGCGGCCGAACCTGATGGAGGAGCTGGGCGGGGAGTCGGCTTCGGGTACGGCCCTTGTGGGCGGGGGGGAAACACTCATCTCTGAGTCCTTGTCGGTGAGGTCGAACCGGGTGACAGCGGTGCGGAGAACTCGAGGCCCGCCGAATGATTCGGCGGGCCCCGGGTGCCTAACTGGTGCGATCGAGCGGGTCAGGCAGAGACCTTCTCGGTGACCTTATCTGCAGCCTGCTCGGCCTTGATCAGCTCCACCATGCGCTCCATCGTCAGGGTGAACACCGAGATGAGCGCGAAGGCCAGGAACGCCATGACCACGAAGCCCCAGTGCAGCGGTGCGGAGAACAGCTCCTCGGCGATCCAGAAGCTGTGACCCCACTCGTTGAACGCGACCCACATGAACAGCATGAAGATACCCGCCATGAAGATCGCCAGCGATGCGGGTACACCCCGGGCGTAGATGTGCGGGACCCGGGTGGCGGCGTACAGGTAGATGATCGCGGCGAGCACGATGGCGATCGGCACGGCGCCGAAGAACAGGGTGATGTGGCTCGGGGTGAAGGCGGTGTCACGCACGACCGCCTGGTGCCAGGCGGCGTCCTGCTCGGCGAAGAAACCGAAGGAGAACAGCGCCACCGTGAAGCCGGCGACGATCGACCACAGCCGCCAGATGTGCGAGGCCTCGTGCTTGGGCAGCACCCCGCCGTGCTCGGCCCGCTGGTGCGCGCACTCGCGGCAGCCGCGGGCAACGAAGATGCAGGACAGTGCCCCGAAGAGGCTGATCCCGACCAGGTTGGCGATCAGCAACGAGTGCCAGTAGTAGTCGAACTCGGGCGCGTTGGCGTCAAGGCCGTAGTCCCAGGCGAAGGCGAGCTGCCAGACCCGGTAGAAACACAGCACGGCGAGCACGGCACCGCCGGTGCCGATGGCCCATTTGAGCCCGTCGCCCTTGCGGGCGACCTCACTCGCCCCACCATCGCTCACCGGGGCGCTACCCGGCGACGGGACCGCATCTCCCGCTTTCTTACCCGGTGTGCCGGTAATGACAGCCATCAGTGTCGTTCTCCTTCACGGTATCGGGTGCGCGTCCTCGGCGAAGCCACTCGCTGTCGCTCTCAGTAGTCAGGCCGGTCGCCTGTGTGTTATGGTACGACAACAAGGCCATTCATGTAAACATCAGCGACCGGGTGAGCCGGAGGTCACGGGCTGGCTGGACACCCGACTCGGCCTCAGGAAGACCGGGTGTGCCGGCGTCCCATCAGGTACCCCGTTGCACCGCCCACCGCGACCGCGGCACCGGCGAACATCAGCACCGAGTGCAACTCCAGTGTGCGTGTCGAGATGTAGATCATCGGCACGGTCAGCGTGTAGCCGAAGAACGCCGCCCACGCTCCGGTCAGCATCGGCGACTCCGCATCCCCCACTTTGAGGGCCGCAACGATGTAACCGGCGAGCGAGCCCACCATCAACCACAACAGCGGGACCCACGGTCCCAGTGCTGCCAGGATCGGCGCGGACAGCCCGACCAGGACCAGGACGGTGAACCCGGCCGAGGCTCCCCGGACCACCCGCACCCAGTCGACCCGCTCCATCCAGCTCGACGTACCTGGACGGTCCATCTGCTCACTTCCCCACTGGCGGCCGGTCCGGACCGCCGATCTCGACTAGCGCGGCGCGATCGGTTGGTCTCCTGGGACCGGTGCCGCCGGGGGAGTCCCGCCGGGCGCCGGACCCGGGACCGGTGGCACGTCCGGGCCTGGAGCGGTGCCCGGTGCCGGAGCGGTGCCCGGTGCCGGAGCGGATCCAGGAGGGGCGGGCAGGGCATCGGGGTCCGCCGGCTGGTAGGCGTCGGCATAGACGACGTCCGCGTCCTTCAACTTGTCGGACATGAATGTCCGCCACTGCGCGGTGGCCCGCTCCGCGACCAGGACCTGACGGAACTGGTCCTTCACCTTGTCGAACTCGGCGGCCGCCGGCGGCTGGCTGCGCACGACCTTGCCGACGTTGAATCCGAACTGGCTCTGCACCGGGCCGAACACCGAACCGACCGGCGCACCGAACGCGGCGTCCGCGTAGGCCCGCTCGAGTTGGCGCGCCGCCACCAGCCCGAGGTTGCCGCCCTGGGCCTTGGTCGCACCATCGAGACTGCGTTGCTGAGCGAGTGCCTCGAAGCTCGCGCCCGCGGCCAGTTCGGCGGCGACCTGGTCAGCTTCCGACCTGGACCTGACCACGATGTTCTGCAGCTCTCGCAGCTCCGGGGTGCTGAGCTGATCGCGGCGCTCGTCGAACGCGGCACGCAGATCCTCGTCCGAGACCGTCACCCCGGCGCTCACCCGGGTGAACAGCTCCCGCACGGTGAGCTGGCGTTTGATCTCACCGAGCACCTTGGCCTCGGACGTCCCGGCCTGGGCCAGCGCCTGGACGAACTGGTCCCGGCCCGCCTGACCCTCACCGTAGGACTCGGCCATGAAGCGGGTCAGCACGTCGGTGGCCTGTCGATCGGCAACAGCGACACCCATGTCGACGGCGGCCCGGTCCAGGATCATCGAGGCGGCACTCGCCTTCGCCATGTCCCGCCGGAACCCGTCCAGGCGCGGCTCCTCCTTGGGGGCAGCGACGCCGTACAGGGCCTTCAGCGTCAGCAGCTGATCGTCGAGTTCCTGGGTCGACACCTCCGTGTCGAACACCCGGTACGCGACGCCGTCGGGTACGTGAGCGCCGCGGTACCAGAGCACCCCCCCGGCGCCGACGGCGAGCAGCACGACCAACAGGACCGCCGCGACGATCTTCCCGGTGCGACCCGAGAACATCACCTGTGTGGAGAATCGACGACTCACCGCACCGTCAGCCGCACCGTCCGGCTCGGCAGGATCCGTCTTCGCGGCTTGTTCGCCGGCCGCGGGCTCCCGATGTGCGGCCGGCGCGACCACGCAACCCGCCTGCGCATCTGCCTCCGCATCTGCCTCCGCATCGGCCACCGCATCGGCCACCGCGTCGACCTCCGTCGTCGCGTCCTCGCTCTTGTCCCGCCCTGCGGTCATCCTCGAACTCCCCACAACACATCATCACCTGGCCGACCTGCCCGGACACCGCGAGCCGCGCCACCGGTACTCAGCCACACCACGCACATCGACGACAACAGGGCCAGCAGCACCGCGCCGGCCAACAACACACCGAACTCGCGGACGACCGCGATCCCCGACACCACCAGCACGCCGTATCCGATCACCGAGGTAGCCGTCACCAACTGGACCGCGCGGCGCAGCTCGGGGATGCGGCGCCTGGCCGCCTCGGACAGCAGCACGGTGAACTCACATCCCACGGCGGTGGTGAGCGAGCCTAGCGCCACCGTGATCGGCGACAGCGCGGTGCCGGTCAACCACAGCAGGAACAATCCGACACCGGTGGCCAGCAACGCCGCGACCACCGCGCGCGCGGCGTCTTGGCGCCGGCGCAGGCCGATCACCAGCACCATTCCCGCGACCACCACACCCACCAGGTTGGCCAGATAGCGGTCGCCGGACACCAGTTCCTGGCCTCGGGCCGCGACGACGGGCAGGCCCACCAGCTTGACGTCGTAGCCCTCCGGCGGCGGCGGAAGCTGTCCGAGGAGATCCGAACGCAGCTGCTGGATGCCGGGGAAGTCGTCTACCCGGACGCCGTACACCATGAGCGCGGTGCCTCTCGACAGGCTCACCACCGCACCGGTGAGGTACGGCGGCAGGATGCGCACGGCCGCGTCGATCTGCTCCGGTGAGGCCCCGTTGCCCAGGAACGCCAACAGCATCGGCGGCGAGATGACCCGACGGGCGCGGTCGCCGTATCTCAGCACGATCTCGGACTCGGCGGCCTGCATCCAGCGAATCGCCTCGGGACTGAGCACGTCGGGACCGCTCAGCACGACGTCCAGCTCGCCGGACGAGCCGAGCACCTGCTCCACGTGCTCGGCGTCCGACAGGGCGGGAAGCCCGGCGGCGAACCCTTCCACGTCGGTCTGCAACGGCAGGCCCGGCAGTGCGGCCCAACCGAAAGCGGCCAGCACCACGCCCACCAGTACTGCCGCGGCCGGTCTGGGCCGGCCGCGCAGCCGACCGAGAAGCGTCGACCTCTCGTCGTCGGGGACGGCGGTCCCGGCATCGGTCTCCGGTCCGTCGGCGTCTCCCGGGCCGTCGTCCGGGGGCCTGGCCACCTCGGTCGAGGGTTCGGCACCCCGGATCAGCCCTCGGGCCATGATGCCGAGCAGTGCGGACAGCAGCACTCCCAGCGACAGCGTCATGCCGAGGTCCCGGACCAGCGGCAACGGCGAGAGCGCCAAGGTCGCGAAACTCGCCGCCGTGGCACAGGCCACCGTCAGCACCGTGCGTACCCGGGCCCGCACGGCGAAGTAGGTCGGGTAGTAGCAGCCGATCCCGAGCACCACCGACAGAAATGCCACCACGCCGATCGAGAGCGGTCGTCCCAGCCAGCCGAACACCGCCAGCGTCAGGCCGATCGCCGCCAGCGTGGTGCCCAGCGGAACCAGCCTGCGGGAACGCCTGGTCCATGGCACGAGGAAGAAGACCAAGCCCACCGCGGCCACCGCCAACCCGCCCAGCAGCGGCCCTTCCCGGCCCGCCTGGGTGTTCAGCGCGGCCACGACCGCCGGCACCCCGGACACCGTGACCCGGTTCGCCCCGAGGTTCGCCGTACCCACGGTCTCGCGCACCGAGGCGACCAGCCGTCCGACCGCGGCCGCGTCGGCGCCCTCCCTCGGGCGGACCAGGATCGCCACCGCGTTGTCGGCGGGGACGACGAAACGCCACTGCGGGCGCGGCCCCGACGGAGTGAAGATCACCGTGCTGACGAACGACTGGTTGCGCAGGGTGGGCAGCCCGGCCGGTAGGCCCTGCACGATCAGCGGGCCGTACCGCTCATCGAATCCGGCGACGGCCTGCGCCCGGGCCTCGGCCACCTCGGCGGGCGACCCGCCGGCCTGCCTGGCGGACGCCTCGGCCCGGCTGGCCAGCCCGTCACGGCGGCCGGTGAGCTCGGCCAGCAGATCCTGGGCGCGACCGGCGATCTGGTTGAGCAGTGTGCCGGGCCCGTACACGGTGGCCACGTCCGGCAGCGAGGCCAACTGGCCCTCGAGTTGCACCAGGGGCTGGATCTGCTCGTCACCGAGCAGCGCCCGGGGCTTCTCGGACTCGAGCAGTACGACGATCGGATCACCGCCGAACTGGGTGGCCACCGTGTTCAGGTCGGTGACCGCCGGGTCGTCGGTCGGCAGGAACGAGTCGAGCCCGGTCTGTACCCGGGTCTTGACCAGCCCGCCCACCAGGAATGCACCGGCCAGCAGCACGACCAGCCCGATCAGCAGGGTCCGCCGGGACGGCGGTCGCACCCGGGCACCCAGACGTCGAGGTTGACCCGACGACTCTGCGGCGCGCTCCGGGCGCCGGGCCAGCCGTCGAAGACGGTTGTCCCGGCGCCCGGAGCCGGGGCCGTCGGGTGACGGCCCCGGTCGAACCTGGCCAGACTTGAGTCGTCGGATCAGTTCGGGCCTTCCTCATGGAGCTTGGTGAACCCGCGGCCCTTGCCGTTCGGCTTGTACCCGTAACCCGGGTTCGGGTACGGGTTATACCGGTCGAACGGTCCGATGTTGGTGTTCACCGGGGGGCTGGTGAGCGACTTCTCATTGACCACGATCTGGGCATAGAAGTACTTGCCGTTGCTGTCACTGTGCGCCAGGGTCTGCGCGAAGTTCGGCAGGAACGAGGCGATGTCGACACCGTAGGGCTTCAGGTAACCCAGGATCGGGTTGATGTCGGCCAGATCGGTGATCGTCTGCGGGATGAGCTCCTGCACGACGTCGGCGGTGTCCGGCACGCGGGTGAGCGTATCGGGCGCCTTACCGAGGGAGCCGTCCAGGTCCGGCAGCAGCCCGCGCAGCTGCGCGGAGCTGTCGGGCAGCTCGCGCAGTGCGGCCGAGAGGTCCGGAGCGGCCGCGTCGAGGTTGCGGGCCACCGGCTGCAACGCCTGGCCCAGCTCGGTCAGGCTGGCGCTGGCGGCCGAGGCGCTGCGCAGCACCGGCGGCAGCGTCCGCATGACCTCCGCGAGGTCTTCCTTGCCCTCGGCGGTCGCCGTGGTCAGCTCGTTCGCGTCCTGCACCAGCTGGGCGATCTGGCCGCGTTGGGTGTTCAGCGCGGCCAACGTGGTCGCGGTGTGCCCGGTGAGTTCCTTGAGGTCCTCGGACTGGGCGGCCAACGCGTCGAGCGCGTCGTGCCCACCGCGTCCGAGGCCGCCCAGGCCGGCTACCGCGTCGGAGAACGCCTGCCGGGTGCCCACCGTGGCCGCCCCGAAGCCGCGCATGCTCTCGGCCAGCGCGCTCTTGGTCTTCGGGTCCAGGGCCAACAGGACGTCGTTCACCTGCACCGGGCCGATACCGGCGCTCTTGGGTAGCTCCGCCCCCGATGCCAACGGCGGACCGGTGCCGTCGGTGACATCCAGGTAGGACTCCTCGATCAGGGTCTTGGCGCCGACCCGGACGGTGGCGCCCTCGTGCAGCGGCCCGTAGTCGGTGAACCCGATCAGCACCCGGGCGCTGTCCCCGCTGGGCTCGATCTCCAGGATCTTGCCCACCCGGACACCCGACAGCCGGACGTCGCTGTAGTACACGGCGTTGCCGGCCCGGGGCACATATGCGGTGATCTTGTACTCGGCCTGGGTGTAGCCGGGCAGGTTACCACCCGAGTTGATCCACAGTACCGAGAAGATGCCGGCGCAGACCGCTACGAACAGCCCGACCACGACGGTCTGGACGAGACTCTTCTTCATCTGGTCATCCCTCAGTTGTCGGTGCCGGGTGCGGGCAGCAGGTCGCCGAGACCGCGCTGGTTCCCGTCCTCGCCCGGGGTCTGCTGGTCCCGGTGCCTGCCCGGGTCGGAGCCGTCCTGCGGGACGGTCCGCTCACCCTCCGGGCCGGTCGGCACCGCATCCTGGACCCGGGTGGTGCCCTGGTCCAGCAACGGCGCCGGCACCGGCTTGACGCCGTTGTTCGGGCCGAGGGGCGTCGGAATCTCGTCGGAGCTGGACGGCTGCAGCGAGCCGCGCAGGATGCCGCCGTTGGCACCCTCGGTGCCGACCAGCGAGCGGGTGTGGATGGCGAACGCGGCCAGGTCGGGCAGGTAGGGCAGCAGCGCCTCGGTCACCGGGTCCAGCTCCTTGGTGGAGGCCCGCAGCTCCGGCACCGCGGTGCGCAGATCGTCGACCAGCGGACGCAGGTCCTCCAGCAGCGGCTTCGCCTCGTCCAGGAACGGACCCGCGACCTCGACCACCTCGTCCAACCTGTCGGTGGTGCCCCGCAACGAGTCCAACGCCTCCGGCAACTCCTCCGAAGCCTCCTGCAGGTTGCGCAACGCCGGGTCCAGCTCGTCGGACAACGCCCGCACCTCGGTGGTGGACCGACCCAGCTGGTCGACCACCCCCGGCAACGCCGCCAGGCTCTGGTCGATCTGCGCGCTGTGCCCACCCAGGGACCGCAACGTGGTCTGCATGCTCGCCGCCAGCGCCCGCACCCGCTGCT
>JAJCYC010000236.1 GCA_029263115.1 Pseudonocardia sp.
GCCGCGCGGTAGGTTGGGCGCCGACCCAGCACCGCCGCAAGCGGCCCACGCGATACCGCGCAGGAGGAGACCCAGAGGTGACCAGCAACGACGGGCCCGGCGTACCCCCGGAGCGCGCCCCGGAGACGACCTCCGTCTTCCGGGCCGATTTCCTGGCCGAGCACGAGGCCCCTCAGCAAGACCAGCCGGTGTCGGGCGTCGACGCGTTGCCTCCGGGCTCGGCGCTCCTGGTGGTCAAGCGCGGCCCCAACGCCGGCTCCCGGTTCCTGCTGGACCGGGCCACCACCAGCGCAGGGCGTCACCCGGAGAGTGACATCTTCCTGGATGACGTCACGGTGTCACGTCGACACGCCGAGTTCCGCCGCGACGTCGGCGAGTTCGTGGTGGTCGATGTCGGCAGCCTGAACGGCACCTACGTGAACCGCGAGCCGGTGGACACCGCCGTGCTCGCCAACGGCGACGAAGTGCAGATCGGCAAGTTCCGGCTGGTCTTCCTGACCGGCCCCCGGGAGGTCGGGCAGGGGGCAGGCCAGGGATTCTCGTGACGACAGGTAGCGCAGCCGGAGTGGTCGGATGACCGCCCCGCACTGGTCGCGCGGGCGCGGCGGCGAGGACGGCCGGTGGAGCATCGGGGCGGTCCTCGACCGGCTGCGCCAGGAGTTCCCCGACGTGACCATCTCGAAGATCCGGTTCCTGGAATCGGAGGGTCTGGTCTCCCCGGCGCGAAGTGCCTCCGGCTACCGCCAGTTCAGCGCCGACGACCTGGAGCGCCTGCGCTTCGTACTGGCCGCGCAGCGCGACCAGTACCTGCCGCTGAAGGTGATCAAGCAGCAGCTGGACGAGCGGGACCGGGTGGAGTCGGGCGAACCGCGGCCGCTGGTCGTGGTGCCCAGCGGTGAGCCCGAGCAGGTCCGGCCGGTGGCGAAGGTCCGGCTGACCCGTGAGGACCTGCTGGCCGAGGCGGGGATCGACGCGGCGACGCTCAGCGCGCTCGAGCAGTACGGCATCGTGCGCCCCGGGGCGGCTGGCTTCTACGACACCGACGCCGTCGAACTGGCCGGTACCGCGCGGGCCCTCACCGACTTCGGCATAGAGCCCCGACACCTGCGGGCCTTCCGGGCCGCGGCCGACCGGGAGGCCGGTCTGCTGCATCAGATCGTCGGACCCGCGGCACGTCAACGCGATCCGGACGCGGCGGCACGCGCGGAGGACCAGCTGCGTGAGATGGCGGGTCTGTCGATGCGGTTGCACGCGCTGCTGATGCGGGTGGGTCTGCGCGAGGGGCTACCACGGTGAATCTTCCGCCGGTGACGCGATCTGTCGCCGGACGGCGCGCGAACGGCCGCCCATCCGTGTAGCGTTCCTAGGTAACAGGGTCCACCGGATCCGACCCGACTACCGGAGCGAGAAGGTCCCATCCAGGTCCCATCGCCAGGCGCGTCCAGGTGGTGCGAGTCCCCGTCGGGGAGGGAGGCGATCCGCATGAGTGAGATGCGCGTGGTGGGTGTGCGTGTGGAGCTGCCGGCCAACCAGCCCATTCTCCTGTTGCGGGAGACCAACGGAGATCGCTACCTGCCGATTTGGATCGGTTCGGTGGAGGCTACGGCGATCGCGCTGGAGCAACAGGGGGTCAAGCCGGCCCGACCGCTCACCCACGACCTGCTCAAGGACGTGATCAAGTCGCTGGGTCGCCGGCTCGAGCAGGTCCGGATCACCGACTTGCAGGAGGGCACCTTCTTCGCCGAGCTGGTGTTCGACGGTGGCATCCGGGTCTCCGCCCGGCCCAGTGACTCCGTGGCGCTGGCCCTGCGGGTCGGTGTGCCGATCCACGCCGAGGAGAACGTGCTCGCCGAGGCCGGCCTGATCATCCCGGACGAGCAGGAGGACGAGGTCGAGAAGTTCCGCGAGTTCCTCGACTCGGTCTCCCCGGAAGACTTCCGCGGCGCGCAACCCTGAAGTCCACCTCGAAGGTTGCGCGCGTCGCGTTGACCGGCCGATGAGCCGGGCATACCGTCTCGGCATGGACGCGGAGTCACCCGGCGAGGGCACCACCACAGCGGTGGGCCCAGGGGAGCAGGGCGAGCTGTTCCCGGGCGCCGCGCTCGACGACGGACTGCCTGATCAACTCCTCGGCTACCGCGGTCCCACCGCGTGCCAGGTGGTCGGCATCACCTACCGCCAGCTCGACTACTGGGCCCGCACCGGCCTGGTGGTGCCCTCGGTGCGCGGCGCCACCGGCTCGGGGACCCAGCGGCTGTACTCGTTCAAGGACGTGCTGGTCCTCAAGGTCGTGAAGCGGCTGCTCGACGCCGGGGTGTCGCTGCAGAACATCCGGCTCGCGGTCGATGTCCTGCGCGCCCGAGGCGTCCGCGAACTGGCGTCGATCACCCTGCTGTCCGACGGCACCACGGTGTACGAGTGCGCCTCGCCCGAGGAGGTGGTCGACCTGCTGCAGGGCGGCCAGGGCGTCTTCGGCATCGCGATCGGCGGCGCGATGCGGGAGATCACCGGAACGATCCGGGAGTTCCCGGCCGAGCGGGCGGACGGCCTGGTCGTGCCGGACGCCCCGGCCGACGAGCTCAGCCGC
>JAJCYC010000237.1 GCA_029263115.1 Pseudonocardia sp.
GCTCTACGAGCGGCGCGCGGAGACCGTGCTGCACGAGATGGCGCACATGTGGTTCGGCGACCTGGTCACCATGCGCTGGTGGGACGACCTGTGGCTGAACGAGTCGTTCGCCACCTGGGCGTCGGTGCTCTGCCAGGCCGGGGCCACCGAGTACACCGGCGCGTGGACCACGTTCGCCAACGTGGAGAAGTCCTGGGCCTACCGCCAGGACATGCTGCCCTCGACGCACCCGGTGGCCGCCGACATCCCCGACCTGCACGCGGTCGAGGTGAACTTCGACGGCATCACCTACGCCAAGGGCGCCTCGATCCTCAAGCAGCTGGTGGCCTACGTCGGGCTGGAGCCGTTCCTGGCCGGCCTGCGGGACTACTTCCGGGCGCACGCCTGGGGCAACGCCACCTTCGACGACCTGCTCGGCGCACTGGAGCGGGCCAGCGGGCGCGACCTGTCGGACTGGGGCGCGCAGTGGCTGCGCACCACCGGGCTGAACCTGCTGCGCCCGGACTTCACCGTCTCGGCGGACGGCAGCTTCGAGACCTTCTCGGTGTTCCAGGGCGGCGCCCGCCCGGGTGCCGGCGAGCTGCGCACCCACCGGTTGGCGATCGGCGTGTACGACGACGATCCGGACGGGAAGCTGGTGCGCACCCACCGGGTCGAGGTGGACGTCACCGGCGAGCGCACCGAGGTCCCGGAGCTGGTCGGCGTGCCGCGGGGCAAGCTGGTGCTGGTCAACGACGACGACCTGACCTACGGCGCGGTGCGGCTGGACGAGGACTCGCTGGCCACGGTGGTCGAGCGGATCGCCGACATCGCCGAGCCGCTGCCCCGCACGCTGTGCTGGTCGGCCGCCTGGGAGATGACCCGCGAGGCGGAGATGAAGGCCCGCGACTTCACCACGCTGGTCGCCACCGGGGTCGGCGGCGACAGCGAGACCGGTGTGGTGCAGCGGCTGCTGATGCAGGCCCAGACGGCCGTCGGCGCCTACGCCGAGCCGTCCTGGGCTTCCGAGCAGGGTTGGCCCAGGCTGACCGGCGCGCTGCTGGACATGGCCCGGGGCGCGGAGCCGGGCAGCGACGCCCAGCTGGTCGCGGTGAACGCGCTCACCGGCGCACGGCTGGACGACTCGACGCTGCAGGTGATGGCCGGTTGGCTGGACGGAACGGACGGCCTGGCAGGTCTCGTTGTCGACACCGACTGCCGCTGGCGGCTGCTGCACGCGCTGGTGGCGCACGGCCGGGCCGGCGAGGACGAGATCGCCGCCGAGCTCGCCCGCGACGCCACCTCCAAGGGCGAGCGGCAGGCCGAGCAGGCCCGCGCGCTGATGCCGACCGCCGAGGCCAAGGAGCTGGCCTGGCAGCGGGCGGTGCACGACGACGACCTGCCCAACGCGGTCAGCGACTCGATCATCTACGGGTTCTCCCACCCGGCGCAGCGCGAGCTGCTCGGCGGCTACACCGAGCGGTACTTCGCCGAGGTCGCGCGGGTGTGGGAGCGACGGACCAGCGAGCGGGCGCAGTCGATGGTGATCGGGCTGTTCCCGACCTGGGCGGTGGACAAGGCCACTGTCGATGCAGCGGACGCGTTTCTCTCCGACGAGTCGCACCCGCCGGCGCTGCGCCGGCTGGTGTCCGAGGGCCGGGCCGGGGTGGTGCGCGCGCTGGCCGCCCGGGAGTTCGACCAGTCCTGAGCGGTGCCTGGCGCACGTCCGGGTCACGCAGCGAGTCGCGACGGCGGCCCGCGCGTTGAACCGGGTGTGAAGGCGAACGCGCCCGCGCTGCTGGCGGCCTGCGGTCTGCTCGTGCTGCTCGCCGGGTGTGACTCGGCCGGGTCGAACCTGTACACCGTGCCGTCGTCGTCCCCGGCGCCCCCGGCGTCGGCCGCCCCACCGGACGCGGCCGGCGCGACCCCGGCCCCGGTTCCGGTGACCGTGACGAGTACCACCACGACCACCGAACGCACCACGGTCACCCAGCGCCCGTAGCGCCGGCGTGACGCGTTGGTCCGGGTCAGGGCCGCGAGGCCGGTACGGCCGTTCGCCCGGTGACGCTCCCCCGTTGCGTCGGGCGTAACACCGGTCCTCTACCGTGACCTGACCCGAGGTCAGGTCCCTCGGGCCTGGCATGAGGGAGCACGGTGAAGGTCAGCGTATTCGGGCTCGGCTACGTCGGCGTCGTCTCGGCCGCGTGCCTGTCGGCACAAGGCCACGAGGTCGTCGGAGTGGACGTCAACCCGGCGAAGGTGGAACTGGTCAACAGCGGCCGGTCCACCGTCGTCGAGGAACGAATCGGGGAACTCATCGAGGAGGTCGTGCGCAGCGGCGCGCTGCGCGCCACCACCGATGTGTCGGAGGCGATCGCCGCCACCGAGATATCCCTGATCTGCGTCGGCACGCCGTCGGCGGCCAACGGCAGCCTGTCCACCGCCTACCTGGAGCAGGTGGCCGCCCAGATCGGCGAGGCGATCGCGGACAAGGCCGAGCGGCACACGGTCGTGTTCCGCAGCACCATGCTGCCGGGCACCTGCGAGCGGCTGCTCATCCCGGAGCTGGAGCGCACCTCCGGCAAGCAGGCGGGCACCGACTTCGGCGTGGCGATGAACCCGGAGTTCTTGCGGGAGTCCACCAGCGTGCAGGACTTCTACGACCCGCCCAAGACGGTGATCGGCGAGATCGACCAGGCCACCGGCGACGCGGTGCTGGCGCTGTACGAGGGCATCCCGGGCGAGGTGTTCCGGGTGCCGATCTCGGTGGCCGAGATGGTCAAGTACACCGACAACTGCTTCCACGGTCTGAAGATCGGTTTCGCGAACGAGATCGGGTCGATCTGCCAGGCGCTCGGCCTGGACTCGCACAAGGTCATCGATGTCTTCCTGGCCGACCGCAAGCTGAACATCTCCCCGGCCTACCTGCGGCCCGGGTTCGCCTTCGGCGGCTCCTGTCTGCCCAAGGACCTGCGCGGGCTGGTGCACGCCGCGCGGCGGGCCGACGTGTCGGTGCCGATCCTGGAGCACGTGCTGCCGTCCAACACCGCGCACCTGCAGCGGGCGTTCGACGCGGTCGTGTCCACCAAGCGGCGCAAGATCGGGTTGTTCGGGCTGTCGTTCAAGCCGGGCACCGACGACCTGCGGGAGAGCCCGCTGGTGGAGCTCGCCGAGCGGCTCATCGGCAAGGGCTACCAGGTGCGGATCTACGACGCGAACGTGACGCTGTCGCGGCTGATGGGCGCCAACCGGGAGTACATCGAGCAACACCTGCCGCACCTGGGCGACCTGCTCAGCGACTCGGTGGACGAGGTCATGGAGCACGCCGAGGTGTGTGTGATCGGCTGCAAGGACGAGGCGGTGCTCCACGCCCTCAAGGACGTCGACGACCGTACCGTGGTCGACCTGGTCCGGCTGCCCGACGCCGAGGAGCGTCGCGGAACCGCCGGCTACATCGGCGCCGCCTGGTAGACCGTGCGCCGGCCCCTCAGCGTGGAGGGGCCGAGCGCCGGTCAGGCGTGCGCGCCGGCCTGGTCGGACAGCATCCGCAGGCCGCTCAGCAGCCCGCCGACCAGATCGCCCTCGGAGAACGAGGCGGTCATGCTCATCACCGCGAGGTGGCAGGCGCGGTCGGGCAGCCGGACCTTCGCCTCGGGGCCGGTGACGATGGACAGCTCGCGGCGGGTCGGGTCGATGGCGATCAGCACCGCGTCGGCGCCGTCGGTGCCCATCTCGTCGTGCAGCCGCTCGGCCGCCGGTCGCGCCGGCCCGTCCAGCTCGCCGAGGAACACCGAGAACCGCAGCCGGGTGTGCCGGCTGACCAGGGTCAGCGCCTCGTCGAGGCGGGCCAGTTGCACCGGGGAGAACGGGCCGGACGGCTCCGGTTCGGCTCCCACGTCGGCCGCGGCGGACACCCGCCCGGAGCCGGTGACCACCGAGCCGGCCGGCAGGTCGGCCACCTCGGACCCCGCGTGCTCCTCCGACCCGTGCTCGGGCCGGGTCAGCTCACCAGCCACCATCGGCTCCTCCCTTGACGGTCCCGATGGGTGCGTCGGCGCGCTCGGGCAGATCCGCGCCGGCCGGGTTCGCCGACCACCACACGGGGGCGTGCGACCACCGGTCACCGGGGCGGTACCGCGTGCGCTGGGACCGCAACCGGCCCGACGCGGCGAGCAGGGTGATCAGCAGATAGATGCCGAGCGGCACCAGCACGAAGACCAGCACGGTCTGCAAGACGGTCACGGAGCCTGAGCGTAGTCGCGAGACCCCGGTCACTGGCTACCAGGTGGGCGGGTGACGATCATCCCACGGGGCCGCTGCCTCGAGCTGCCCGCCGAGTTCCAGCAGCAGCCCGTCCGTGCCGGGGCCGCCCACCAGTTGCACGCCGATCGGCAGCACCGCTGCCCCGCCGTCCGCCGGCCCGGACCAGCCCAACGGCAGGCTGAGCGCGGGCTGGCCGGTGATGTTGTAGATCGCGGTGAACGGGGTGAACGCCTGCTGCCGCTGGTAGTCGAGTGCCGGGTCGGTGTCCCCGGCGGGGCCCTCGGTGAACCAGCCGAGCGGGCGCGGCGGCAGCGCGAGGGTGGGGGTGAGCACCACGTCGTAGGCCGCGTGCGCGGTGACCAGGAACCGGGAGGCGAGCTGGGCGGCCTGCGCGGCGGCCAGGAACTCCGGGCCACTGACCCGGGCGCCCCGGGCCCGCCACCAGGTGGTCAGCGGGCTGAGCTGATGCTCGGTGCCCGGCGGTACCGCGCTGCCGTGCGCGAGCACCGCCCACAGCGTCTCGAACACGGTGACGAAGGCGCCGGCGGCCTCGGTGCCGGCGGCCAGGCCCAGCTCGGCGTCCACCACCTCGTGGCCCAGGCCGGCCAGCAGCGTGCTCGCGTGCTCCCAGGCGGCCAGGCAGTCCGGGTGCACGGTGACCCCGGGCAGCGCCGGGGTGGCGTAGCGGCCGATCCGCAGGCGCCCGGGGTCGGCGCGGCGGGCGGCGGCGGCGAACCCGCTCGGGGTGCCGGCCCGGCCGGCCGGGCGGGCCCAGGGCTCGGAGGGCACCGACACGGCGAGCGCGTCGAGCATCGCCGCCGCGTCGGCCACCGTGCGGGCCAGCGGGCCGGACACCGACAGCCCGAGCGGGTCACCGCCGAGCGGCCCCCGGGAGACCAGGCCGCGGCTGGTCTTCAGCCCGACCAGCCCGTTCACCGACGCCGGGATGCGGATCGAGCCGCCGCCGTCGGTGCCGTGCGCGACGGGTACCAGCCCGGCAGCCACCGCGGCGCCGGCCCCGCCGGAGGAGCCGCCGGCCGAGCGGGTGGGGTCCCATGGGGTGACCGTGGGTGGGCGGCCGGCCGGCTCCGTGTAGGGCGGCAGCCCGAACTCGGGCACCGCGGTCTTGCCCAGGCTGATCATCCCCGCCTCGCGCAGCAGCCGGGCGGAGTCGTCGTCGACCTCGGGCACATGCTCGGCGTAGACCGGTGAGCCGAACGTGGTGCGCACCCCGGCGGTGACCGCCAGATCCTTGATCGCGGTGGGCACGCCGAGCAGCGGCGGCAGCGAGCCCGGGTCCCGCGAGCCGGCCAGCAGCCGGCGGGCGGCGTGCGCGGCATCCAGGGCCCGCTCGGGGGTGACGGTGACGAAGGCGGCGAGGCCCGGGTCGAGCCGTTCGATCCGGCGCAGGTGGTGCTCGACCAGCTCCACCGGGTCGAGCCGGCCGGCGCGGATCTGCTCGGCCTGCTGGACGGCGGTCAGCTCGTGCGGCTGGGTGGCGGACACCCGGTGATCCAACCAGGTCGTGTCCGGAGGCAGGGTCGCGACGCCCGAGTTCGCGGATCACCAACGTTGACGATGTCGCGGCCGCAGCGACCGGCGGAGGATCGACGGTGAGCCCGCGCCGTCTCCTTTCCGGGCGCCGCTGGCCATCTGGGGCGACGCCGAGTCGTGCGGAACGGACTCTGACTCTGGGGGGGGCGTGTGGACGAGGACGATCGATCGCGATTCGAGCCGTCTGTGTTCGGTGCGGTGCGGTGCTACCCGTTGCTGGTCCTGGCGATGACCCTGCTGACCGGGGCAGTCTTCGTGGCGGTCACGCTGCTGGTACCCGAGGTGTACCGGGCGACCGCGGCGTTCACGGTGCCCCAGCAGACAGGGTTGCAGGACCAGGGCGACCAGCAGTACCTCGACAGCCAGGTCGTGATCCTGCAATCGCAGGAGGTCGCCGAGCGCGCGGCCGCGATCGCCAACGCCGCCCTGCGCCGCGACGTTCTCGCCGTGGACGACTTCATCGGGCCGGGCAAGGCGTCGGAGATCACCCCGCCGGAGCGCGCGAACCGGGGCACCTTCGGCGCCGGGACGGTGACGGTATCGTTCACCTGGTCTGACGCGCGGGTCGCCAAGGACGGGGCGAACGCTCTCGTGGCCGCGTTCGACGAGGCGCGCACGGCGTCCATCCAGGCGCTGGGCGACGCCACGGTGGCCAGCCTGCAGAAGCTGATGGACCAGGTTCCCCAGGCCCGCGACCAGCTGGCGGCCCTCGTCGACCAACGCTCCAAGGTACTGATCAAGCAGCAGCTCGACCTCGCGCAGCATCCGACGGTGGCCTGGGCCACCGAGCCCGCGGTGCCCTTGAACGCGAACTCGACGCGCATCGGGGGTACCGGCCTGATGGTCGGGTTCATCCTGGGGGTCGCGCTCGCGTTCGCCTGGGCCCGTCATCGATGCGGCTTCACCGATCCGCTGCGTCCGACGGCGCTGTACCGGACGCCGCTGTTCGGGGACATCCCGCGCTGGGCACGGCGTGGCCGCCGGATGGACGCACCTGTCCAACGGCTTCCGGTGTCCACAACCGCCGACGTCAGGAGAGACACGACCGGGCGGACCCCGGCGGCCGAAGCCTTCCGGCTGGCCGCCGGGGCCCTGCGCGCGGCGGTCACAAGCCCGACGTCGGTGGTCATCGTGTCGCCCTCGGCGGGTCCGAATCAATCAGTCGTGGCGGCCAACATCGCGCTGGCGCTGGGCGAGGGCGGCACCCGGGTACTGGTGGTCGACGCCGACCCCGGCGGTGAGCTCGCCGAGCTACTGGTGCCCGGGAGCGGCACCGAAGGAGGCTTCTCAGACGTGCTGGCCGGCCGGCGCGCGCTCGTCGACTGCATGCGGCTCAGCCCGAGCGACCCGGCGGTCATGGTCCTCGGATACGGCTCGTCGGAGATCGAGCGCGCCCACGGCGTCGCGTACCGCGCCGCGTTCAGCGTCCTGCTCAGTGAGGCGACAGCGAACTTCGACCTGGTGCTGGTCAACGGCCCGTCCCCGCTGCGGGACGGCGACGCGGGCGAACCGGTCGGCGCCTGCGACGCGGTGCTGATCTGTGTGTCCCCGGACGAGCCCATCCGCGAGCACCTCGAGCTCGCGCGGCGGCTCGGGCTGCTCGGCGCCGAGCCGGACGGCTACCTCTACCTGCGCTCGCCGATCCGACACCGAGTCCGTTCGCCCGAGCCCTCGCCAACCGATGGTGCTCCGTCTGACCTGGCGGTCAGCGCGGCCCCGGAAACCGCACCGGCCACCGGGATCTCCAACGGCAACGGGCACGCCACCAACGGCGTCGCGCCCCGCACTCCCGCGCCGACGCCCACCAGCGTGGGGGTCCCGACGGTCGACGACCGGTGAGGCCGGCGGCATCCATCGGGCCCACGGCCTCGGGCGCCGTCGCCGAGCCGCCGGCTCGGCTGCTGCTGCTGTTCGGGGGCCTGCTCGGCCCGCTGCTGGGCGGGTACCTGCTGTTCGACAAGGCGTTCGCCTACCTGCACGTGCCCGGCACGCCGCTGTTCGTCGGTGAGCTGGTGCTGGGAGTCGGGGTGCTCGGAGTCCTCGCGGCCACTCGATACCTGGTGACTCCGCTGCGCGAGGAGCCCATCCTCGCGCTGCTCGCCGCTTACGCCCTGTGGGGTGCGCTGCGTCTCCTACCCGGACTGCACGACTACGGCATCGACGCCGTGCGGGACTCAGCGCTGTGGTACTACTGCCTGAGCGCGTTCCTCATCCTGGCCACGCTGGCCCACCGGCCGGCGTTCCTGAACACGCTGCTCGGGCAGCTGGGCCGGTTGGCGCCGTGGTTGCTGCTGTGGCTTCCGATCGGTCTGATCCTGCAACCGAGGTACACCACGTTTCCGCTGGTCCCGTTCACCGGCCTTCCAATCCTGTCCCACAAGCCGGGCAATGCGGCCCTCGCCGCCCTGCTGGTCCTGGGCTACCTGTGGCTGCTGCCCGACGAGCGCCGTACTCGGCTGCGATGGGCACTGAGCCTGCTGGCACTGCTCGTGATCGCCATGTCCGCGACGCAGAACCGCGGCGGCCTGCTCGGCGCGGCCGCGGGCGCGCTGGTCGGGCTGGCCTACCTGCGCGGTGGGCTGCGGCTCGCGGTTCAGGCCCTGGTCATTTCCGCGCTAGGATTGGGCCTGGCCACTACGCTCGCGGTGAAGGTCCCGTTCGCCGGCGTTCAGGGACGGGAGTTCTCCGCCGCGCAGCTGGTCCAGAACATCGTCAGCGTGGGGGGCGCGGAGGACTCGCCGGGCAACCTGGCGGGCACTGTCGACGGCAGGCGGGAGCTGTGGGTACGCATCCTGGACAAGCAGGTGGACGACGGCCGACTCGTCGACGGCTCCGGCTTCGGCCCGAACATCGCCGCCGACGTGGGCGAGTACGACGAGGGCAAGGAGACCCTGCGCAACCCGCACAACTCGCATCTGCACATCCTGGCCCGGATGGGCCTGGTCGGGATCGCGCTCTGGGTCGCGCTGTGGTCGGCCTGGTACTGGCGGATGCTGCGGGGCTGCGGTCGGCTCGCCCGAGCCGGGCGGCACCGGGACCGGCAGATCGCCGTGCTGTGCATGATGTTCACCACCTCGGTGTTGGTGTCCACGTTCTTCGATCCCCAGCTGGAGGGGCCCACCGTCTCGATCCCGCTATGGACCGTCTTCGGCATCGGCATCGCCGTGACCAGCACCGGAGGCTGGTCCCGTGAGCGCGACCCCGATCCCCGGCCGGCCCCACCGACCCGCCCGGCCCCGGCCCCGGGCGACTGAGGCTCGACGTCAGATGCCCATCCTGCGCCGGACCTCGGTGATCGTGCTCGTGCCGGTCCTGGCCGCTCTGCTGATCGGGTCCTCGCCCACCACGGCCAACCCGGTCACCGGGATCCCGGGCGCCGGACCGAGCGGCCCGGTCGGACCGACCGAGCGCGCCTGCACCGGGGTACCGATCGCTCTCGGGAATCCGGTTCAGCGGGTCATCGACTCACACCCGGCCGGCTCGACTTTCTGCCTGGCCCCCGGTGTCCATCGGGTCAGCGCGCCGGTGCGCCCCCGGGCAGGTGATGCCCTGGTCGGGCTGCGAGGCGCGGTGCTCAGCGGTTCGCGGGTGCTCACCGACTGGCGCCCGAACGGCGCGCTGTGGTCCGCACGGGGAACCCTACCGCCGCAACCGGGTACCCACGAGTTCTGCCTGGAGACGGAGCCGAGCTGCGGGCGGACCGAGGACGTGTTCCTGGACAAGCAACGTCTGCGCCGGGTGGACTCGGTGTCGGCCGTCGTCCCCGGCACGGTGCACGCGGACTACCCGACCAGCACGATCACCCTCGCGGACGACCCCCGGTCGCGGCTGGTGGAGCAGGCGGTGGCCAAGAGCCTGGTGCAGTCCACTGTGGACGACGTCACCGTGGCCAATCTGGTCCTGGAGCAGGCGGCCAACGACGCACAGGTGGGCGCGGTGGAGAGCCGGCAGGTCAGCCCGCCGGGGCAGGGCTCGGGTTGGCGCGTCGTCAACAACGAGGTGCGGCTCAACCACGGTGTGGGCATCGGGTTCGGCGGGGCCAGCACGGTCACTGGGAACCTGATCCACCACCAGGGCCAGCTCGGGTTCGGCGTCTGGGGCACGGGGTCCGTGGTCAGCGACAACGAGGTCTCGTTCAACGGCACCGCTGGCTACTCCCCGGACTGGGAGGCCGGGGGCAGCAAGCTCTGGATGACCACCGGTGTCACGCTCGCCCGCAACCACGTGCACGACAACCTCGGGCCGGGGCTGTGGTCCGACGGCGGGAACATCGACACCACCTACGAGTACAACACGATCATCGACAACTGGGGTGCCGGCATCCAGCACGAGATCAGCTACGACGCCGTCATCCGGTTCAACGAGGTCACCGGAAACGGCCGGCGGCACAAGGGCTGGAAGTGGGACGCCGGCATCCAGATCCAGAGCTCGGGTGGGTCCCGCGGTATCGAGGTGGCGCGCAACATGGTCACCGGCAATGCCAACGGAATCACCCTGCTCGACAGCGGGATGCGGGACACCGACGAGGACCCGGCGCCGCACGGCCCGCACCTGGTCCAGAACGTGTGGGTACACGACAACGTCGTCACGATGGGCCCGGGGGAGTTCACCGGCGCGGTGGAGGACACCGGCCGCCCCGACATCTTCACCGGCAACGGGAACCGCTTCGAGGCGAACGTCTACCGGCTGCCGTCACTGGACAGCGTGAACTTCTCCTGGCACGACCTGGACCTGGACTGGGCGGGCTGGCGGGGGTCCGGCAACGACCTCACCGGTCGGGCCGAACCCGCCGGGTGACCACGCCGGTCAGGCCGATTCGCCGCTGAATGGTGGGTCGGTCAGGGTGCGAGCCGGGCGAGCCGGACCCCAGGATCAGACCAGCGCAGAACCCCCGCGCTGCGGAGGTCTCCATCACTGCGGGGGGAGCACTCAGCCGGTGTGGACGGCGCGGACCTGGTCGTTGGTGTTGAGCCCGGAGAGGATCTGGATCGTCCGGTCGCCGATCATGCCCAGCTCGACCGAGGTCTCCCGCGCGGTGCCGTCGGGTGTCAGCTGGGTCACCGTGCCGGTGCGCCCGTTCACCCGGACCGCCGAGGCCGGCACCACCATCGCGTTGTCGATCTTGTCCATGGCCACACTGACCCGGGCCGCGAGGCCGTCGGTCAGCCGCTCGTCGGGCTGGTCGAGCACCACGGTGACCAGGTAGCCGGCGTTGCGTCCGGGCACCGGCGGCTCGATGGCCGCCACCCTGGCCGGGCTGACCAGACCGGGCACCTGCTCGAAACTGACCTCGACCGACCGGCCGTCGGCCTCGGAGAACGGGACCACCACCTGGTGGGCGTTGACGTCCTTCAGGGTGATCAGCGTGTCACCGGCCGGGGCGTCCGCCGCGGCGCCGGGCACCGGGGTGCCGTGCGAGGCCTTCATCACCTGGCCGACCTGGCCGTTGATCCCGTCGACGACGCCGTTGTACGAGGACGGCTTGAAGGTCTTGTCCAGGCTGCGCTGGGCGAGCAGCACGTCGGCCCGGGCCTGGTCCAGGATCTGCCGCTGCACCTCGACGTCGTAGGGCCGCTCGATCTTGCGCAGCTCCTCGGCGTTCTCCGAGGCCACCCGGGACTTGCGGGCGGTCTCCACCGAGAGCTCCTGCGACACACACCCGCTGAGCAGGGGCACCAGCATCACCGACGCGGCCGCCATTGACCCGGCCACCCGCGCCGGGCGCAGTCGCGAAGAAGCAGGCCGCCGAGGCCCGAACGGACTGGAGATCGCCGTTGATCCGGGCCCGCCGACGCTACGGGCGTACGCCCGTAGCGTCGGAAACGTCACTCGGAGAAACGACGCCACGACCGCCCGGATACGCCTCGACCAGGTGATCACGAGCGAGCGACGGGCCGGGATCCGGTGACCGGCCACCCAGGATCGCCAACGTTGACGATTACCCGCACCCCCACTCGCCAGCACAGTAGCGAGGACCGAAATGGGACACCACCGAGCCGCGTCAGGGCCGGTGGACACGCGCGGGCCCCGCCGGCGCGTGCGAGGGGAAGTCGGGTCGATGCGCGAGGACGTCGTTCGGCTGGCTGTGGCCGGCGCGCTGATCCGTCGCCGGTGGCCGCGGCTGGTCATCCTCGCCGTGCTCGGCGCCCTGGTCGGCGCCGGCGCGTCGCTCGTGGTGTCCCCCGGCTACGCCTCCACCAGCCGGGTGCTGCTGCAGGGCGAGTGGGACAAGACCGACACCCAGCCGGTCGATACCGTGCCGGAGCCGGCGCACCCGGTGACGATCCTGGACGGCGCCGAGACGCCCTCCCCCGCCGCCGGGCACGAACGCCACCTCGGCGTGGGCACCGTGGGCCCCGGCGCGGCCTGGACCGACCTCGCCCGGCTCGGCGAGGAGACGGTGCTGGTGGTCCGGGCCGGTCACGCCGACACCGCGTGGCTGCACACCGTGTCGCGGCAGCTCGCCGACGCGGAGATCACCGTGCTCGGCGTGGTGCTGGTGCACCCGGACCCGAGGGACCGCACCGACGGCACCCTCTGGGACGAGCTGCACGCCGTGCGGGCACGGGCCGCGGCGCCGGCCCTGCTCGGCCAGCCGCTGATCGTCTCCACAAACGGCCACGGGCACGCAACCCCCGAGATCATGGAGGCCAGATGAGCCCGCGCGCCGCCCGTCAGCACGTCTGCATCGTGGTGCAGAACCTGCCGGTGCCGTTCGACCGCCGGGTCTGGCTGGAGTGCCAGGCGCTGCGCGCGGCCGGCCACCAGGTCTCGGTGGTCTGCCCGAAGGCGCCGGGCGACCCGGACCACCACGAGCTGGACGGCGTGCACCTCTACAAGTACCGCGCGTTCCCGCCGATCACCCGCAAGATCATGTTCGTCGCGGAGTACGCCTACTCGATCCTGGCCACCCTGCTCGGGCTGCTGCGCGCCTACCGGCGGGCCCCGTTCCGCACCGTGCAGCTGTGCAACCCGCCGGACGTGCTGTGGGTGGCCGCGCTGCCGTTCATCCTGTTCGCCCGGGTGCGCATGGTCTACGACCAGCACGACCTGTGCCCGGAGCTGTACCGCTCGCGGTTCGGCCGCGACTCCGACCTGCCCTACCGGGCGCTGGTGGCCACCGAACGGATCACCTACGCGCTGGCCAGCCAGGTGATCTCCACCAACGAGTCCTACCGCGCGGTCGCCCTGACCCGGGGCCGCAAGCGCGCCGATGCGGTCACCGCGGTGCGCACCGGGCCGGACCCGGACCGGCTGTGCCCGGTCGAGCCCGACCCCACGCTGCGCCGGGGACACGACCACCTGCTGGCCTACCTCGGGGTGATGGGCCCGCAGGACGGCGTCGACCTGGCGCTGCGCGCGATGCACCACATCGTGCACGTGGCCGGGCGCACCGACGTGGCGCTGACCCTGCTCGGCGACGGGGACGCCGGGGCGCAGCTACGCGCCCTGTGCACCGAGCTCGACCTCGACGACCACGTGCTGTTCACCGGGCGGGCCCCGGACGAGCTGGTGGCCCGGGTGCTGTCCACCGCCGACATCGGCCTGTCGCCGGACCCGAAGAACCCGCTCAACGACGTGTCCACCATGAACAAGACCATGGAGTACCTGGCCTTCGAGCTGCCCGTGGTGGCGTTCGACCTGGTGGAGACCCGGGTCTCGGCGGCCGACGCCGCCGACTACGCCGAGCCGAACCGGGTCGACGACTTCGCCGAGACGGTGCTGCGGCTGCTCGACGACGATCTGCGCCGCAAGCAGATGGGGGTCGCCGGCCGGCGGCGGGTGTGCGACGTCCTCGCCTGGCGCCACCAGGTGCCCGCGTACCTGTCCGTCTACGACCGTGTCGTACGACCGCGTACCGCGCGGAAAGTGAGCGAGCGCTGATGTGCGGCATCGCGGGCAGCTACCTCTGGCCGGACGGCGGCCCGGTCACCGACCGGCTCAGCAAGGTCATCGCGCACCGGGGCCCGGACGCCGAGGGCCGCTACACCCACCGGGCCGGCCCCGGCGAGGTCAACCTGGGCCACCGGCGGCTGTCGATCGTGGACCTGTCCGAGACCGGGGCGCAGCCGATGGTCATCGACGGGTTGGCGCTGTCCTACAACGGCGAGCTGTACAACGCTCCCGAGCTGCGCGCCGAGCTGGCTGGCGCGGGAGTCCGGTTCCGCGGCAGCTCCGACACCGAGGTGCTGCTGCAGGCCTGGCGGCGCTGGGGCACCGACTGCCTGCCCCGGCTGCGCGGGATGTTCGCGTTCGCGGTGTTCGACGAGCGCACCGGCGAGCTGGTGCTGGCCCGCGACCAGCTGGGCATCAAGCCGCTGTTCCTGGTCCGGCGCGACGGCGGCCTGCTGTTCAGCTCCGAGCTCAAGTCGCTGGCCGCGGTGCTCGGCGGCGAGCTGCGGGTGGACGAGTCGGCCCTGGTCGCCTCGCTGCTCTACTACTGGGTGCCGGACAGCCGCTGCGCGTACCGGGAGGCCGAGAAGCTGCCGCCGGGCAGCTGGCTGCGCATCCGACCGGACGGTAGGACCGAGCGCGGCACGTTCTGGTCGCTGCGCGAGGTGGCCGAGCGGGGCGCCGGCGAGCCCGAGCCCAGCGCCGAGGAACTGCACGAGATCATCGCCGACTCCACCCGCTGCCACCTGCTCGCCGACGTGCCGGTGGCGACCTTCCTGTCCGGCGGACTGGACTCCAGCTACCTGACCGCGCTGGCCGCGCAGACCCAGCCGGGCATCGCGGCCTACACCATCGGCTTCCGCCCGCAGGACGCCAAGTTCGAGGCGATGCCCGACGACCTGGCCTACGCCCGCAAGGTGGCCGCCCGGTTCGGGGTGGACCTGCGCGAGATCGAGATCGCACCGAACCTGCAGGACATGCTGCCGCTGATGACCCACCACCTGGACGAGCCGATCGGCGACCCGGCGGCGATCAACACCTACCTGATCTGCACCGCCGCCCGGGAGGCCGGGGTGAAGGTGATGCTGTCCGGGATGGGCGCCGACGAGCTGTTCGCCGGCTACCGCAAGCACCTGGCCAACCTGCTCGCGCTGCGCTACCAGCGCACCCCCCGGGCGCTACGGGCCCCGGTGGAGTCACTGGTGGGCCGGCTGCCGGTGGCCAGCTCACGCCGGGGCTACCGCACCGTGCGCTGGGCCAAACGCTTCCTGTCGTTCGCCGAGCTGCCCGAGGAGACCGCGTTCCGGCGCAGCTACACCATGTACGACCGGGCCGAGCTGCTCGACCTGCTGCACCCCGACCTGGCCGGCTGCGTCGACGACGTGCTCACCGAGCACGCCGACACCTACCACGACAACGCGCTGGACGACCACGTCAACCGGATGTGCCTGGCCGACTCCCGGATGTTCCTGCCCGGGCTCAACCTCACCTACACCGACCGGGCCAGCATGGCCGCCTCCACCGAGGTGCGCACCCCGTTCGTCGACGTCCGGGTGGTCGAGGCCGCGTTCCGCATCCCCGGCTCCAGCAAGATCGTCGGTCGGCGGAGCAAGGCGGCGCTCAAGCAGGCCGCGCTGTCCACCCTGCCGGCGGAGATCGTGCACCGGCCGAAGGGGCTGTTCAGCGCGCCGCTACGGGCCTGGATGAGCCGCGACCTGGCCCCGCTGGTGCGCGAGGTGGTGCACGACGGCGCGCTGGTCCGGGCCGGGCTGCTGCGCTCCGAGGCGCTGCAGCGGCTGGCCGCCGAGGACGCCGCCGGCCGCAGCGACCACGCCAAGCACCTCTGGCACGTGCTGACCCTGGAGTACTGGTATCGCGCCGCCACCGAAGGCGGCTCCGGCCAGACCCGCGCCGCCTGACCCGCCAACCGCCCCGACACCCAGCAAGCCCCGACCGAGGGAGAGCAGTGAAGCAGGTCGTGCAGAACTACAAGAGCGGCGAACTGGCGCTGCTCGACGTGCCGGTCCCCGCGTGCAAGCCCGGTGGCGTCCTCGTGCGCACCTCGTACTCCCTGATCTCCAGCGGCACCGAGCTGATGAAGGTCTCCGAAGCCGGCATGTCGCTGCTGGGCAAGGCCAAGGCCCGCCCGGACCAGGTGGCGAAGGTGGTGCAGAGCGTCGCCAACCAGGGCGTCGGCGCCACCTACCGCAAGGTGATGGGCAAGCTCGACTCCTACACCCCGCTGGGCTACTCGCTGTGCGGGGTGGTCGAGCAGGTCGGCGCCGGTATCGAGGACGTGTCGGTCGGCGACCTGGTGGCCTGCGCCGGCAACGAGCACGCACTGCACGCCGAGCTGAACTGGGTGCCGAAGAACCTGTACGCGCCCGTGCCGCCCGGGGTGGCAGCCGAGCACGCCGCCTTCGCCACCGTCGGCTCGATCGCCATGCAGGGCGTGCGTCGGGGCGAACCGCAGCTGGGCGACCTCACCCTGGTCATCGGCCTGGGCCTGATCGGGCAACTCGTCGTGCAGTTGCTCGCCGCCTCCGGTGCCCGGGTGATCGGCGTTGACCCCGACGCCGAGCGCTGCGCGCTGGCCGAGCGCTCCGGGGCGCTGGTCTGCGCGGCGCCGGACTCCGACGTGATCGACACCGCGGTGGCCGAGCTCAGCGGCGGCCACGGCGTCGACCAGGTGTACCTCGCCGCCGGCGGCACGGGCAACGGGCCGGTCGAGCTGGCCGCGAAGGTCTGCCGCGACCGGGGTCGGGTGGTCGACATCGGCAAGTGCCGGCTGGACCTGCCGTGGAACGCCTACTACGAGAAGGAGCTCGACGTCCGGTTCTCCCGCTCCTACGGGCCGGGCCGATATGACCCGTCCTACGAGCTGGACGGCCGCGACTACCCGATCGGCTACGTGCGCTGGACCGAGCGCCGCAACATGGAGTGCTTCTGCGACCTGCTGGCCGGCGGCCGGGTCGACCCGAGCCCGCTGATCTCGCACATCGCCGAGTTCGACGACGCGGTCCAGACCTACCAGCGGCTGCACGACGGCGAGCTGGCCGCGGTCGCGGTGCTCTTCCACTACCCGGAGAAGGCGCTCGCGGCGGCGACCCCGGCGACCAACGGCAACGGCACCAGTAACGGAAACAGCACCGTCGTCCGGGGCGAGCCGGCGGCACCGGTCCGGACCCCCGCGATGCCCCGGACCGGACCGGTCCGGGTGGCCTTCATCGGCGCCGGCAACTACGCCACCTCGATGCTGCTGCCGCACCTGACCCGGCGCTCGGACGTGCGGCTCGCCCAGGTGGTGACCACCTCCGCGCTGTCCGGCGCGAACGCCCGGCGCAAGTTCGGGTTCGAGTCCGCCGGCACCGACGTCGACGCCGTGCTCGCCGACCCGGCGGTGGACGCGGTCTTCGTGGTCACCCGGCACAGCACGCACACCGAGCTGACCCGGCGGGCGCTGCAGGCCGGCAAGGCGGTGTTCGTGGAGAAGCCGCTCGCGCTGGACCCGGACGAGCTCGACGACCTGCTCGACGCGATCGCCGCGTCCGGCAACGACCGGCTGCAGGTCGGGTTCAACCGCCGCTTCGCGCCGCTGCTGGTCCAGGCCAAGCGGCACTTCGGCCGCCGGGTCGGGGCCGCGTCGGTGCGCTACCTGGTCAACGCGGGCAAGCTCGACCACGGCAGCTGGTACCTGGACAACTCCGGCGAGGGCACCCGGTTCATCGGCGAGGGCGGCCACTTCATCGACACCGTCAGCTGGCTGCTGGACGCCGACCCGGAGACCGTCCAGGCGCACGCCACCCCCGACCGCAACGACCTGCAGGTCGTCCTCACCTACCCGGACGGCTCGCTGGCCACCATCTCCTACGTCACCACCGGCGCCAGCAGCTTCCCGAAGGAGACCCTGGACCTGGTCGGCGACGGCAAGGTGCTGCGGCTGGACGACTTCCAGCGGGCTGCGGTGCACGGCCGCCACCGGTGGGTCAGCTCGCGGCTGCCCAAGGCCCGGGACAAGGGCCAGCGGGCCCAGATCGACGCGTTCCTGACCGCCGTGCGCACCGGCGGCCCGATGCCGGTGCCGGTCGACTCCCTGGCGGCCACCACCCGGGCCACGCTGGCCGCCGCGATCAGCCTCGGCACCGGCGGACCGGTCCGGCCGGACAGCCTCGCCCGGCAGGCCCCGCTGCTCGAGCTGGTCAACGGCGGCCAGCAGTGACCAACGCCGGGTGGTACCTGCGGCGGGTGTCCCGGATGGGACCGGCCGAGGTCGCCGGGCGCGCGCTGGACATCTGGCGCAAGCGCGAATGGCGGTCGGTCGCCGGGCGCCCGGAGCTGACCGGCGACCCGTTGCCGTCGCGACGCCCGCCCGCCCCGATCCCGACCGCCGCGCTGGCCGCCGTCCCGTCCGGTGCCGCCGCCCGGCTGGTCGCCACCGCGGACCGGTTGATGGACGGCCACCACGAGTACTTCGGGGTGCCCCGCGACGACCTCGCCGACCCTGACTGGTCGCTCGATCCCAGCACCGGCCGGCGGGCTCCCACCGACGCCTACGCCTTCGACGTCCCCTACCGCGACGAGCAGGCGGTGGGCAACGTCAAGCAGCTGTGGGAACCCTCGCGCCACCAGCACCTGACCGTGCTGGCCGCCGCCCACGCACTCACCGGCGACGACCGCTACGCCGAGCGGGTCGCCGACCACCTCAAGTCCTGGTGGGCGACCAACCCGCCGATGCGTGGCGTGCACTGGGTCAGCGGGATCGAGCTGGGGATCCGGCTGATCTCGTGGGTCTGGGTGCGCAGGCTGCTCGCGGACTGGTCCGGTGCGGCCGGCCTGTTCGAGGACAACGCCGAGGCCCGCCACCAGGTCTGGCACCACCAGCGGTGGCTGGCCGCGTTCCCCAGCCGGGGCTCCTCGGCCAACAACCACGTCATCGCCGAGGCCGCCGGCCAGCTCGCCGCCGCCAGCGCGTTCGACTGGTTCCCGGAGTCGACCGGATGGCGGGCCTCGGCCCTGCGCTCCCTGGACACCCAGCTGCACCGCAACACCTTCGACTCCGGGCTGAACCGGGAGTTGGCCTCGGAGTACCACGGCCTGGTCCTGGAGCTGGGGCTGGCCGCCGCGATCGAGGCGGACGCCGCCGGGGTCACCGTCCCGGAGTCCACCTGGTCGGTGCTGCGCCGAATGACCGACGCGCTCGCCGCGATCGTGGACACCGGGCTGCACCCGCCCCGGCAGGGCGACAGCGACGACGGCCACGGGGTGGTCCTGGACGGCGCCGGCACCGACCGCTGGGCCTCGCTGCTGGCCACCGGCGGGGCGTTGTTCGGCCGCCAGGGATGGTGGCCGGCGGTACCCGCGGACGACGTGCGCACCGCGCTGCTGGTCGGGCTGGTGAGCTCCCGACCGCCCACCTCCGGTCCGCGCCCGGCCACCCGGCCCGACCACTTCGCCGATGCCGGACTGACCGTGCTGCGCGGCGACGTGGCCGGCGGCGAGCTGTGGTGCCGCTGTGACGGCGGGCCGCACGGTTTCCTGTCCATCGCCGCGCACGCGCACGCCGACGCGCTGTCGGTCGAAGTCCGGCACGACGGTGTCCAACTGCTGGCCGACCCGGGCACCTACTGCTACCACGGCGAACCCGAGTGGCGGGAGTACTTCCGGTCCACCCTCGGGCACAACACCCTGGAGCTGGACGGCACCGACCAGTCCCGCTCCGGCGGTCCGTTCCTGTGGACCCGCCACGCCCGGACCCGGGTGCTGGAGACACCCCGGGCCGGCTCGGCCGTGCAACAGTGGCGGGCCGAACACGACGGGTACCGGCCGGTGACGCACCGACGCACCGTGGAGCTCGACAGCCGGCCTGCGTCCCGGTCGGCCCTGCGGATCGTGGACGAGGTGCGGGGCGGGGGCGGGCGATGCCGCCTGGTCTTCCACCTCGGCCCCGCGGTGACCGCCGAGCTCACCAACCATGTCGCGCGGCTGACCTGGACCCACGACGGGCGCGAGCGCGCGGCCACCCTCTCCCTGCCGACCGAGCTGACCTGGACCACGCACCGCGGCGAGACCGACCCACCGCTGGGCTGGTACTCCCCCGGCTTCGGTCGCCGGGAGCCGGCGACCACGCTCGTCGGGTCCGGTCGCGTCGAGCGGGCCGCGATCCTCACGACCGTGTGGCACCCGAGCCCGGACCCCGCAGATGGTTAAGCCGCTGACGTCCACGCCGGTGCACGATCGACGCATGACCTGGACCGTCGCGGTGATCGCGGCCGCGCTCACCCTCACCGCCTGCGCGCAGACCACGCCCCCGACGAAGTCCGCGCCACCGCCCGGCACAGCCTCGGTGTGCGCGAACCGGGCCTCGGGGCCCGGGTCCGCCCCTGAAGGGTCCATCACCGTCGACCCGGAGATCACCGGTGACCTGGCCGTCAAGACCCGCGTCAGCCCCGCCGGCTCGACATTCTGGCTTGCTCCCGGCACCCACACCTTGGGGACCGACCAGTTCGACCAGGTCGCCGTGAAGGACGGCAACACCTACGTCGGCGCTCCGGGAGCGATCGTGGAGGGTCAAGGGGAGAATCAGTACGCGTTCACCACACCGGCCCAGAATGTCACGATCCGCCACCTGACAATTCGGGGTTTCGTCCCGCCACAGGACCAAGGCGTCGTCAACCACGACTCCGGGGACGGCTGGGTCATCGAGGACAACACCATCGAGGACAACAAGGGCGCCGGGCTCATGGCCGGTTCTCGTCAGCAGATGCGCCGCAACTGCCTGCGCAACAACGGCCAGTACGCGCTCAACGCCTACCAGGCGGGCAACAAGATCACCGGCCTCGTCCTCGAGTACAACGAGATCACCGGCAACAACACCGAGAACTGGGAGGAGAAGTCACCCGGGTGCGGATGCAGCGGGGGCGTCAAGTTCTGGTCGGTCAACGGTGCCGACATTCGTTCGAACTGGGTTCACGACAACCGTGGAGCCGGGCTGTGGGCGGACACGAACAACAACGACTTCCTGATCGAGGACAACCTGATCGAGGACAATGACGGTGAGGCCGTCTTCTACGAGACCAGCTACAACCTCGTCATGCGGCGGAACGTGGTCCGCCGGAACTCCCTGGCCCAGGGCCGCGTGTTCGCGGGACGCGATGACAACTTCCCCGTCGGAGCGGTGTACCTCAGTGAGTCCGGCGGTGAACCGCGGATACCGGCACGCACGTCGAAGATCGAGATCGTCGACAACGTGTTCGAGGACAACTGGTCCGGCGTCACGGCCTGGGAGAATGCCGACCGCTTCTGCAACAGTGCGGCCAACACCTCGACGGGCACATGTACCCGACTGGTCCCGGACACGTCCACATGTTCGACTCCGGGAATCGCCACCGAGCCGCTCTACAGCGACTGCCGGTGGAAGACCCAGCGGGTGGACATCCACGACAACACGTTCTCGTACAACGCTTCCGTCGTCGGATGCCATCCGGGATTCGCCGCCCGGCAGACGGTGCTGTCGAACTACGGGACCTTTCCCGAATGGTCGCCGTACAAGGCAGACCGTATCCAGGAGGCGATCACCCGCCGGCAGGAGGTCAGATGGCGGGAAAACTCGTACACCGGCCCGTGGACGTTCACGATCGCGGATGTGGGCAAGTCGCACGACGTAGCGGCCTGGCAGGGTGACCCGCACCGGCAGGACCAGGGAAGCACCTTCTCCGCCGGCCAAGGTCCTCGATGCTGACCGGTGACGGTGCGGATGGGGGCCCGACCCGGGTCGACCCCGACCAGGGTCTGCCCGAGCGGGTGCCCCCACTGGTCGGGGTGGCCTGGGCGCTGCTGCTGGCGAACACGCTCGGCTACACCTCTGTCGACCTGAACGTCCCGTTCTCGCGCTCGACCGCCCAACTGGTCACGATGGGCTCGTTGATCGCCGCGTTCACGCTCGCCCTGCTGCTCAACCCGAGGGTCCGGCTGCGCCCGAGCCCAGCGCTGGCCATGCTGACCCTGCTGGTGGTGGTCAGCCTGGCGTCGAGCATCCGGCTCGAGGCGGGGTTGGGATCGATCGCCCGTTGCGGCCGGTTCCTGGTGTTCGTGGCGACTCTGTGGCTGCTGTCCGCGTGGTGGCGCGGCGACCTGCTCGTGGTCCGGAACCACCTGCGGGCCCTGTGCGCGATCATGTCCACCGTGTTGGTGGGCCTGATCATCTCGCCTGCCGCTGCCTTCTCCGGGCCGGACGACCGCCTGGTCGGAGCGATCTGGCCCATCCCCGCACCCCAGGTCGGGATGTGCTGCGCACTGACCATCGGACTAGTGGCGCTGCTGTGGCTGCACCGGTACGTCGATGGACGTGCCGCCCTGCTGATCATCGCTCCGGCGATCATGCTGTTGCTGCTCAGCCACACCCGCACCGCACTGATGGCGCTCTGCGTCGGGCTGGCGTTGGTCACGCTCACCCTGGTGCCGACCAACGCACGCGCCCGCCGGTTCCTGTTGGTCGGAGGCGGGCTGGGCGGGCTGGTCGCGCTGGCGTTCGGCTCCACGATCCAGTTCTGGCTGACCCGTGGACAGGACAGCGAGGAGCTGGCCAACTTCACCGGACGCGCGAAGGTATGGGACGCGTTGCTGGCGACCGACCGCACACTGACCGAGCAGTTGCTCGGCGTGGGTCTGGGTGACAAGTCGTTCAACGGCCTGCCCATCGACAACGCCTGGTTGTCGATCTACTACGAGCAGGGTTGGCTCGGCGTCGCCGTCGTGACGAGCCTGCTGCTCAGCCTGCTCGCGGCCGCGGTGTTGCGCCCGCCGTCGCCACAGCGGGCCTGCGGGCTGTTCCTGGTCCTGTACTGCATCCTGGCCTCGTACACCGAGGTCGGCCTCGGTGACGCCTCCCCGTACATCCTGAGCCTCACCGTCGCCGGCGCGCTCCTACACCCCGCCGGCCCTCGAGCGGCGCAGCTCCCGACCCGTCTGGAGGCCCCACGATGAACCGTCAGCGGTTCCGGGTGCTCGTCGTGCACAACCGGTACCGATCCGAGCAGCCGAGCGGCGAGGACCAGGTCGTCGATCAGGATGTCGCGCTGCTGGCCGACGCCGGCCACGAGGTGGGCATGTTCGAGCGACGCAGCGACGACATCGCGGCCATGACGGTGGCGCGGAAGGTCGCGGTGCCGCTCCGGGTCCCGTGGAACGCGGCGGTCCGCACCGAGCTGGCGGCACGGCTGCGGACCGAACGCCCCGACGTGGTGCACATCCACAGCACCTTCCCCCTGCTCTCGCCCTCGGTGGTGGCGGCGTGCGCGGACGCGGGCGTCCCGGCCGTGGCGACGCTGCACAACTACCTCCAGGTGTGCCCGACCGGAACGCTCTACCGCGCGGGCAGGGTGTGTACCGAGTGCGCCGGCGGGTCGCCGCTGCCTGCGGTACGGCACGGCTGCTACCGCGACTCCAGCGTGGCCACCGTGCCCGTCGCGGTGTCCTCGCTCGCCAACCGTCGCCGCTGGCGCACCGGCATCACGCGGTTCTTCTGCGTCTCCGCCGCCCAGCGCGACATCCTGATCCAGGCCGGTATGCCCGCCGACCGGTTGACCGTGAAGCACAACTTCGTCCCCGATCGGGGTGCGCGGCGCACCGGACGTGGTGACCATGTGCTCTACCTGGGACGGATTACCGCGGAGAAGGGCATTCCGGTCCTGAGGGAGGCGTGGGACCGGCTGGCCGCGCGCGGCGGCGTCGGCATGCCGTTGGTCCTGGCCGGGACCGGGCCGCTGCAGGACGAGGTGTCGGCGTGGGCCGAGCGGCGAACCGACGTCCGCTACCTGGGCCTCCAGTCGAGGGAGCAGTGTCACGCGCTCACCGAGCGGGCCGCCGTCGTCGTCGTGCCGTCCTCCTGGCTGGAGGCGTTCGGCCTGGTGGCGGTGGAGGCGATGGCCGCAGGGGTGCCGGTCGTCGCGGCCGGGCACGGCGCACTGGGCGAGCTGGTGCGGGAGGGCGTGACCGGGATGCTCCACCGGCCCGACGACCCGGACTCGCTGGCCGACGGCATCGAACGACTGGTCACCGACGTCGCCGCGAACCAGGCGATGGGCGCGGCGGCCCGGCTCCACTATGAGCGGGAGTTCACCCCCGCCGTGGGGCTGGCGCGGCTGGTCGGTGGCTATCACGAGGCGATCGAGGCATTCTCCGGGCGGACCGGTGCCTCCGGGACTGGCGACACCTCCGGGCCAGGCGTCTCCGAGGCAGTGCACCGATGATGAACCCGGTACCTGTGGACTCCTCTGCCGTGCGCCCGCTCGGCGGCCCGGCGGCTCCAGCTCCGCGATCGGACCCGCAACCGGCGCTGCCCCCCGCTTTGCGGCGGCCGGCCGCATTGGTCACCGCGGCCTCCGCCGCGGTGGCCACCGGGCTGGGCGTGACCTACGCGGGCGAGAGTGCGCCGAGCGTGGTCGACAGCTGGTTGCAACCTCCGGGCAACCCGTGGGTGGACGAGGCCACCACGACGGCGGCGCTGTTGGTCGACGTCCTCGCCGAGCGGGTACCCGGGGTGGCACTCGCTCTGCTGGCCGCGGCGTTGTGTCTGCTGTTGCGGCGCCGCCGGCTGGCCGTTCTGGCCGTGGTCGGGCAGGGTGCGACCGGGGTGGCGGCCATCGGCCTCAAGCCCGTCCTGGGCCGGACCATTCACGACGTCCACTACTCCTACCCCAGCGGCCATACCGCCGCGCTGACCGCCCTGGTCATGGTGCTCGGGCTGCTGCTTCTCGACGTGGTCACCTCGCGGCACCCCGGCCGGGCAAGGGTGGCCACAGCCATCATGGTGGCTGCGGTGGTGGCCGCCGGCGCGGCGATGGGGTGGGCGCAGTCCTTCCTGGGCGCGCACTACCCCACCGACACCATCGGCGGGTTCTGCGCTGCCGTCGCGATCATGTGCACGGTGGCCTGGCTCGTCGACGCGATCGCGCCGCGGTTGCGGCGGTCCCGTCGTCCACCATGTTGACGACGTAGCCGCGCCGGAGTGCTACGACCGACCCCTCAACACGTCACGGAGCACGGGAGCACCGGCATCCCGCGCGGACGTCAACGCCACGGGGAGCGGCCACGGGATCGCCAGATCCGGGTCGTCGTGTGCGATGACCACGTCCTCCGACGGGTCGTGCTCGCGATCGATGCGGTAGGACACGTCGGCGGGCTCGGTCAGCGCCTGGAACCCGTGCGCACAACCGGCCGGCACGTACACGGTCACCTGGGTCTCTCCGGACAGCTCGACGAGCTCGCGGTTGCCATAGGTCGGCGAGTCGGGACGCAGATCGACGATGACGTCCAGCACCTGTCCGTAGGAGCAGCGCACGAGTTTGGACTCTCCGGCGCCCGAGCGCAGGTGCATGCCTCGCACCACGCCCCGGTGTGAGCGCGAGACGCTGTCCTGGGCGAACCCGTCCGGGTCGATGCCGACCGAGCGAGCAGTCTCCCGGTCGAAAGTGCGGCTGAAAAAGCCCCGCTCATCGACATGCGGCGTCGGCACGAACAGGTATGCGCCGGCGATCGCCGGGATCGGTACCGCCTTCACCGCGTCCTCCAACTCCTCTTTCTCACGCGCCGGTCAGGAGAATCTGCGGAAGACCGGGCTTACCGGTCGTCCACCCATCCACGGAGCCGGGTCGTCGGCATCGAGCGCCTTGCGGTACGCCACGCACGCCAGTCCGACGGCCTCCACCGTCCGGTCGATGTCGTCATCGGTGAGCGCGCTGCTGACCACGAAGGACGGACCCAGGATCCCGCTGGTGATGAGCTGGCGGAGGAGCAGGGTCCGGTAGTCCTGCGACGGCCGCAGGTTCTCGTCCAAGGTGGCGAACACAAGATTGCTCGCCCTACCCCGGACCACCAGATGATCCTCGACGCCCATCGCGGCGACCACCTCACGCACGCCGGCGGCGAGCCGCTCACCCAGGGCGTGCAGCCGGGCGGTGATCCCCTCGGTCTGGTAGATCCGCATGACGGCCATGGCGGCCGCCAGCGAGTGCGTCTCGGCGCCGTGGGTCGTGGAGAGCAGGAAGACCCGCTCCCTGCGGTCGCGCAGTCCCCCGAGTTCCATCAGTTCCCGGCGGCCCGCGAGTGCCGACACGGCGAACCCGTTGCCGAGCGCCTTACCGAACGTCGACAGGTCGGGAACCACGCCGAAGAGACCCTGGGCACCCGTTTCGGACCAGCGGAACCCGGTGATCATCTCGTCGAAGATCAGTACGCAGCCATGTCGGTCCGCGAGTGCTCGCAAGCCCGCCAGGTAACCCGGCGGCGGCTCGCAGGCGCCGGCCGGCTCGAGGATGAGGCAGGAGACGTCGCCCTCGTGCCGTGCCAGCAGCTCCTCGGTGGCGACGAGATCACCATAGGGAAAGGTCACGGTGAGATCGGCGATCGCGGCGGGGATGCCGGCGTTCATCGGTGTGCTTCCGATGAACCAGTCGTCGGTGGAGAAGAACGGTTGGTCCCCGCAGATGGCGACCAGTGGGCGACCGGTGGCCGCCCGAGCCAGCCGGACCGCGGCCGTGGTGACGTCCGACCCGTTCTTCGCGAACTTCACCATGTCCGCCGTCGGGACGGTCGAGAGGAACTGCTCAGCAGCCTCCAGCTCGACGGCACTGGGCCGCACGAAGTTGCCGCCCCGCTCCAGTTCGGAGCGAACAGCCGACAGCACACCGGGGTGCGCGTGTCCGAGACTCACCGCGCGCAGACCCGAGCCGTACTCGATGTACTCGTTACCGTCCACGTCCCAGACGTGGCTTCCCCGGCCGTGCGAGATCACCGGGGCGAGGCCCTCGGGATACTGGTCCTCGCCCTTGGCGTAGGTGTGGGCACCACCCGGAACCGAGCGGTGCAGACGGGTGTTCAGGTCGGCCGATCGTTGCCAGGTCCTCGGCATCACGCTCGTCATTGCTGGGCCTCGATCCTGGTCGACAGACTCCGGGCCCGATCCGACCCGGCCGCCGCGGGCGCGCTTCCAGGCGCTTCGATCAGCGTGTCCGACAGGACGTCGAACTGCTCCTGGAGTCGCCGGCGATTGGCTCGGTTGCGCTCCGACATGGTCCGACGCAGCTCGCCCGTCCGGGACTCCAACGCGGTGAACCGTTCGATGAGCCGGTCACCGTCGGTGGGCCCGACCGTCAGGCAGAACTCGCCGAGACCCATCGACTGCATCAGCCGGTCGTGCTTGGCCGCGTAGCCGAGGGACACCGTGGGCTTGGACAGCTTCAGCGCGCAGAGCACGTTGTGGTACCGGGTGGCGACCACGGCGTCCACAGTGGCCATCTGCCGCATGAGGTCCGGAAGGTCGGCGAGCGGCTCGGCGACGACGCACGACGGATCGAGGCCGGGCCGCCAGGACCGGAGGTCGGCGATGATGTCGGTGACGACCGCCTCGTCCGACCGGTCGCCGGTGAACAGCCGCACCCGCCGACCACTGTCGACCAACCAGCGGACGAACGTGGTGATGGTCTCGAGGTAAGCCGCGTACACCTCGTCCGCCCGTCCACGCTCGGCGTTGCGCCCGCGGTAGGCCATCACCCCGACACCGACGATGCCGGTGCGGCTGTCCGGGTTCGGCGGATTCGGGAGCGCGAAGGCGAGGTCCGGGTAGACCTCGTCGGCCGAGGTATCGGCCCCCATGCTGCGCATCGCCTCGAGCGAATGGCGGTCTCGGTAGGAGCGGTAGGACGCCAGCCTCGCCGACCACCGGGTCAGCCAGCGGATGAGGGGCTCGTCGATCGGGTCCGCACCCACGCTGACCAACCCGGCCCGCGTCCCCGTGATGCGGGCGGCCGCGCAGAGCAGGAACAGCGAGTACGGGAATCCCCACGGCCGTAGCGGCTGGGTGGCCTCCAGGACGCCCATGCCAGGGACGATGACGACGTCGTGACGGCGGACCCACGCGACCGTGCGCACGGCGTCGACGATCTTGGCGATCGCCTTCCGCGCGATCGACACCGGACCCGAGGCGGTCTGGTACTCGGACCTGGACCAGTGCAGCCTCGTCGCGGGCAGCCCGTACCGGGCTGTCACGCACTCCGGACCGGCGCACATGAAGTCCACGCGAGCGTCGGGATGGCGGTCCCGGAGATAGCCGAGGACGGCCTCCAACGACCCGTCATTCCCGAGGTTCCCGGAACCGAGAAGGCCGAACAGACCGACCCTCGCGGGTCTCGGGCCCGAAGACCTGTGACGTGGGCCGGCGCCGGGACCCGCCATCAGCCGGCCCCGTCGCGGGTGGCCCCGGACGCCTGGGCCACGGGCAGCGGGGATGCCGCAGTCCGCCGGGCGAACGGGTCGAACCAGCGCGATGTCGCCGGGACGAGGCGGCTGGCCAGCCAGTGCGACAGGTAGCGGTAGCACGCCACCCGCTCCGGCGCGGGTAGCCCGGAGCGACGGATTGCACCGACATACCCGGCCACGTATTCGGCGTGCAGCCGAGCCGTGGGGTGTCGAACCGGGTCCGACCGGCGGGGATCCAGGTTCGCGCAACGGGAACGGGTGGTCGGGCAGGCCTGCTCCGCGCGCTCCGGGTGGTCGCGTCGGAAGTAGAGCAGCTCCGGCACCTGGTAGAAGGGACCGTGCAGGGCGATCTCGGCGACGAAGGTGCGATCGGCGTGGTGGTAGCTGTCGTGCGGCCTGACTCTCCGAAGGACATCCGAGCGGATGACGCCGTAGAAATCGTCACCACCGACACCGAAGAGCAGGCTCCGGAACCGCGCCGCGGCCGAGGGAGAATCCGTGGCCAGCGTGTAGTCGTACTTCTCGGCGATGTCACCGCGTTCGTCGATGATCGCCAGATGGGCGTGGGTCAGGATGACCTCTGGTCGCTCGTCGAGCGCTTCGACGCACCGTGCCAGCAGGTCACGCCCGTACAGGTCGTCGTGCGAGGCCCACTTGAAGAACTCGCCGTGGGCCTCTCGGAGGAGCAGGTTGTGGTTCTCGGCGGCACCGAGGTTGCGTGGCTGGCGGATGTACCGGATACGCGGGTCGGCCGCGGCGTATCGCCGACAGATCTCCGCTGTCCGGTCCGTGGAGGCGTTGTCAGAGATGATCAGCTCTAAGTCCCGGTAGCTCTGATCGAGCAGGGCATCGAGCGACTTGGCCAGGTAGTTCTCCCCGTTGTAGACCGGGAGCCCAATGCTGAGCCGCGGAACGGTGGTCACGGAATCCTCGATTCGGTCGGGTCGAGCTGTTGCTCGCGGTTGGATGCTGTTGCCTCGATCCGGTGCCGCTCCCGAAGCGCCGCCCGCAGCTGGAGCCACCAGACCGAGTTGGTGGCCAGGACGCCGATGGCAACGCCCCACGCCGAACCGGACGCCCCTGCTGCCCAGGCACCGCCGAGCCCGCCGGTCAGGTAGGCCGCTGAGGTCCACAGCTGGGCCCGCAGGCCGCGGGGCGCGGCACCGAGGGTGCGCAGGCCGGTAGCCGCGCCGGTCGCCATCCCCGCCGCCATCACCTCGATCGTCACCGGCACGATCAGCCCCGACGCCGGCTCCCACACCTCGCCCAGGACGGCACGGCCGGCGGCGTCGGGCACCAGTGTCAGCAGCACGATTCCCCAGCACAGCGCCGCACCGGCCTGCGCCCCGCCGAACGCGAGGCAGAACTTCCTCAATACGCCCGGCGAGCGACGCAGGGCCCGGGCGGCCTCCGGGACGGCGACCAGCGACAGGCCCATCAGCACCGCCAGGAACGGCCCGAGCAGCAGTATCGCGCCACGGACCGCCCCCACCGAGGCAAGCCCGGCGATCGCTCCCAGCCCGTAGATCCGCAGTTGCCCGGACCCGCTGTTGAACAGGTTCTCGACCATGTAGCGAGCACCCAGGTCGCGGTGCCGTCGCACCCACGCCCAAGCCCCGGACAGCCCGGGCAGCACCCCCGCCTGCAGTGGACCGACCCCCGCCGCCACACCCGCCGCGAGGCCCCAGGCCAGCACGAACGCGAACACCGAGTCGTGCAGGTACGCGATCGCCAGAGCCGGGACCAGCGCGGTGGCCCACACGACGTCGTTCACGAAGGCCTTGCGGCCCTGGCCGGAGGCGAAGAACGCGTAGCGCCAGCTGTCCTGCAGCAGCAGGACCGGCAACGCGAGACTCAGGGCGACGAAGCCGGAACCGATGGTGCCACCGATGGCCAGCCCGGCGAGCAGGCAGATCGCCCCGGCTGCCAGGCCCACGCACAACGCCGTAGCCGAGGCCTGGCGTACCGCCGCCCGCCACACCGCCGGCTCGGCTCCGCTGAAACGGACCACGAGGGGATCGGTGGCCAGACCCCGGGACAGGTTGAGAACCACGGCGTAGGTGACCCAGGCGAGGCTGAAGGCACCGAAGGCGCTGACTCCGAGGGAGCGGGCGACGACGGCCCCGACCGCGAAGTTGGTGAGGCTGGAGACGGCCTGGTCCGCCAGGCCCCAGCTGATCCGGCCGGCCGCGGCGCGGCCCGTGCGGTACCGGGCGCCCCGGGTCCGGATCGCATCGAGGATCGGGGCCATCGCTGTCCGTCCTCCAGTCTCCTGCTCCGATCCGACCCGGACAATCATGGACGCGATCCTCCGGGCCTGGTCACCAGGCATCTGACGGAGCCAAGTGAGCCTCGTGAACGTACTGTCGTCACTCTGCGCCCAGCGGTGTGTCCGTGCCATCGCCAACAGTGAGGATCGATCGTCAGTCGCCCCGTCGTCCCACCCCGACCGTTGCCGCGACTGACGTTGCCGCGACTGTCGGTGCCGCGGTTGTCGGTGCCGCGGTTGTCGGTGCCGCGACCATCGGGCCGGATCCGTGGCGCTGTCATCGCGACCGCATCAACAGAATCCAGTCGGCGGTTCGCTCGACCTCGGTGTAGTGCTCGGCCAGATGCGGGCCGTACAACTCGAGCATCGCCGCGACCGTGGCCTGACAGCACCCCTCGCCGAGCGGCGTCGTCGGGACCATCACCCAGCGCGCCCCGTCCAACACCGTCGGGTCGGGGTGGCTGGTCCGGTTGAAGTTGATATTCAGATCCCACCACAGGGGCTCACCCCGCCCGGGGGGCAGGGACATCGCGAATGAGAACGGGTTGGTCAGGGCCACGGTGAAGACCTGGTCCCCGGGCGAGATGTGCCGGCCGAGCAGCGCGATCCCGTCATTGATCATGCTCGGGACGTCGCTGGCCATCCGGTACGCGGTCGACCAGGTCGCGTCCGCCGGGATCACGAAGTCGCGAAGGTGGTCGCTGTGCATCCGCTGGCTTTCCTGTGGGTGCACCTCCTCCCCGCGCAATGAAACCGCCTTGCCCAGACCCATTGCGTCCTTGCCGACGATCGGGCCGGCCGCGATCAGCACCAACGCCCCGACGCCGAGCAGCGAGGCTCGGGCCAGCGGGGCGCTCCGGTAGTGGTGGTGGCCGACGATCAGCAGCGCGACGGTCACCAGCGCCGGCAGCTCGTAGCGCTCCGGGGTGTTCACCGCCGAGACGGCGGCGGTCAGTCCGAGCACGGAGATCACGAGCAGGACCAGCCGCCAGAGCTCGCGAGTGGGCTCGCCCCGCCTGCGCGCGGACCGGAACAACCCCGCGATCACCCCGAGTGCGAGCACGCCGACCGGGAGGGTGTACCCCAGAGCCAGCACCAGTTTCCCGATTCGGTAGTTCTCGTCCTGGACGAGCGCCGTCACGGCCAGGTCATGGACATAGTCCGAGACCCGCACCCCGAACCCGAGCCACATCCCGACCAGCACGGCCCCGAAAGCGAGCAGCGCCACCAGAACGGCCAGGATCCGATGCCGCGGCGTACGCAACACGCACCCCGCCGCGACCGCGAACAGCCCGGCCAGGAAGAAGTTGATCTTGCAATAGAACATCAGGCCGAGCAGCACGCCCAGCACCACACCGTCCAGTGCCGCGGCTGTGCTCGTCCCGGGACGGGGCTGAACCAGCAGCAGCACCAGCAGGATGGCGAACAGCGCCCAGCCGTACCGGTTGTAGAGCATCGCGTAGGTGGTGACCCACGGCGAGAAGCCCAGCGGCCGGACCGACACCACCAGCAGGGCGACGAAGACCGTGAAGCCGGCCGCGTACATTCCCGGCAGCCGGCGCCGGGCCACCACCCAGGCCATGGTCGCCGCCGCCCCGAGGAATATCAGGTTCCCGTACGTCGCGGCGGCGAGTGACGGAACCGGCTGCAGGCGCATCCCCAGCGAGGTCATCGCGTAGACGAGCAGCCCGATGGGGCTGGCGAAATCGGTGCTGGAGATCTGCCCCTCGATGATCCGGTACGCGCCGTCGAGCAGGATGAACACGTCCCACGGCGCGGCAATCGGCGCCGGACCGGTGAGCAGCGAGAACGCCGCCAGTCCGGTCACCCCGGCGAGGGCGACCAGACCCCAGACCCCAGTGCGACCGGGGTGCGTGCGTTCCCGGTCGGCGACGCCCGTCCGCCCGGCTGGCGTGGCGTCCGCCCGCCGGACGGTCGGTATTGCCATTGTCGATGAACTCCTTCGTGCTCAATGACCGCCGTCGACCGCAGTGGGGGAGCCCGTCGGGCCATCGTTGGCACCGTGCCGACCGGGGTCCGCGCGGCCGGTGGGAAATCCCTCGTCCACGTCGGTCAGGACGTGACTGACTCGATCTTGGGCAATCGGGGCTTCGCCTTGCGGCGCGCCAACGGTTTCTCCACCAGGAACCAGGACCCGACGGTGAGCAGCGCCGTCAGGCCGATGATCATGGCCCAGCGCCGGGGGCTCGGGTCCGGATCGAACCGCCGGACCGAGTACAGGACCACGAAGTGGTAGACGTACAGGCCGTAGCTCACCCGCCCGATCGCGATCCACACCCGCCAGGTCAGCAAGCGGGTCAGCAGCCTCCCTTCGACGAGGGATGCGAGCAACACCGCGGTCACCAGGGCGATCAGGGTCAGCCCGCCGGCGACCATCGAGGGCGAGTACTCGGGGATCGTGACGGAGCCCACCAGCAGCAGCCCGACCGCGGTCCAGCCGACCCAGGGCCGGAACCCGGCGGTCACGGCGGCCGGCCTCGCCTCGTGCAGGAAGGCCATGAACGCGCCGATCATGAGGGCATCCGCGCGCGAGGTGGTGGCGAACCACAGTTGGTCGTGCGGCAGCACGAAGAACAGCGCGAGCCGGGAGACCACCACGACCAGGATGGCCACGCCGCACCACTGCATCCGGCGTCGGGGCGACCACGAGCGGCGGAAGAAGAAGATCAGGACCAGCGGCCAGAGCAGGTAGAACTGCTCCTCGATGGACAACGACCAGGTGTGCTTCAGCGGGCCGAGCGCCGGCTGGGAGATGACGTTGAACCAGTTGGCCGCGTAGCCCAGCACCGCCAGAACCACCTCGGTGGGCGAGAAGCCGCCCATCATCGGGTCGTCCGGGAAGGCCACCATGACCGGCACCGCCAGCGCGGTCCCGATCAGCAGCGCCGGAGCCAACCGGTAGGCCCGGTTGCGGTAGAACCGCTTCAGGTTCAACCGGCCGGTCCGCCGCTGCTCGGTGGTCAGCAGCGAGGTGATCAGGTAGCCGGAGAGGACGAAGAACATGTCCACGGCCAGCCAGCCGCCCTTCGCCGGCAGGCCGTAGTGGCAGCCGAGGATCACCAGGACGAAGAAGCCGCGGATGCCGTCGAACTCGGGTCGATAGGCCAACTTCGGGGTGGCGCTCATCGCTGCGCGAGTCTTGGTCTCGGCCGACCCGGACAGTGACTTCTCAGCCATGACGCTCCTCGACTGCGATGCTCGGTCGGGCTCCGGTCGCAGGCCGGCCGACCTGGTGCGGCTCGGGCAACGGCACGACGTACTCCGCTCCCCAACCGCCGCCGGCCTCCAGCTGCGCGACGATCTCGTCGGCGATGTCCCAGGTCAGGATCAGCACGACGTCCGGGCGGGCAGCCCGCAGCTCCTCGATCGGGCGGATCGGCACCCCGGCGCCCGGGATCCGCCGCCCGTGCTTGCCGGGCGCGGCGTCGACGGTGAACGCCAGCAGCTCGGGTCCGACCCGGCTGACGTCCAGCAGCACCGGCGCCTTCGACGGCGCTCCGTAACCGAGCACCGTGCGGCCCCGGTCGCGTTGCCCGGCGAGATAGTCACGCAGCACGGTCGCGGTGCGCCGGGCCGTGTCCTGCAGGATGCGGTACCGGTGGGGATCGGCAAGACCGGCATCGCGCTCGGCGCGCAGCACGGCGGCCACCGAGGGGCCCACCGTTTCGTCCGCCGAGCCCGCCGTCGAGCCCGCCGTCGAGCCGGAGCGCAGCGTGACCAGCAGGCTGCCGCCGAACAGCGGGACCTGGACGGCCTCGGTCACCCGCAGCTCCAGTGGGGCGGCCAACTCCTGGATCGCGCCAAGGGACAGGTAGGCCCAGTGCCCGTGCCGGATGGTGTCGAACTGGCACTGCTCGACCAGCGGGAGCAGGTGGTGGAACTCCAGTAGCAACCGCCCGCCGGGGGCCAGCCGCTGCGCCCGCAGCGCCAGACTGGCGGCGAGATCGGGTTCGTGGGCCAGCCCGTGCACGTCCACCACGAGGTCTGCCGGCTCACCCTCCCCGGCGTCCCGGCACCCGGCGGCGCGCAGGCTGGGCAGCCAGGAGCCGCCGTGGTGGCTGGCGAACTCGGCGACCGTGGCGCCGTCCAGCTCGGGGTGACGGGCGAGCAGCGCCCGCACCGACGACCCGGCGTGCGCAATGCTGGTCGCCGACTCGACGGCCAGCGGCATCTCCGGCAGCAGCGGCCGCACTGGTCCGAGCTGGGCCAGGGTGCAGGCCCGGCACAGCCACAGCTCCAGCGGCCAGCGCGGGTCCTCGGTGGGGTCGGTCGCCGGCGGGAAGTAGTCCGCGGCGGTCTGCTCGCCGAGGTCCACCACCAGCTCGACCGTGTCCCGGCCGCAGCCTCGGCAGTTCACCGGGCTCCCTGCAGCGCGGTCAGGCGCAGGTCCGGGGCGAGCTCGCCGGCCGCGGTCCGGTCGGCGAGCCGGGCCAGCCGGGTGAACCGGCGGTCGAACGCGTGCTGGGTCAACCCGTGCCGGGTGTAGGCGGCGACCAGCTCGCGCGCGCCCTCCGGGATGGTCCAGCGCGCCTCGCAGCCGGGCACCGCCACCCGGAACCGGGAGAAGTCCACCCGGTAGGAGCGCGGGTCGGAGCCGTACTCGCCGGTGATCAGCAGCTCCGAGCCGGGCACCGCGTCCACCACCGCGGCCGCGATGTCGGCGACCGTGCGGTTGTTGGCCTCGGTACCGATGTTGAACGCCCTCGTGTGCACCACCCCGGTGGGCGCGGCCAGGATCGCGGCGGCGGCCGACGCGATGTCCTCGGCGTGCACCAGCGGCCGCCACGGGGTGCCGTCGGAGAGCACCTTCACCACCCCGGTCAGCACCGCGTGGCCGACCAGGTTGTTCAGCACGATGTCCGCCCGCAACCTCGGCGAGAAACCGAACGCGGTGGCGTTGCGCATGGAGGTCGGGCTGAAGTCGTCGTCGGCCAGGTCCTGCAGGTCGTCCTCGACCCGCACCTTGGACTCCGCGTACGGGGTCACCGGCTTGAGCGGAGCGTCCTCGGTCACCAGGTCGTCGCCGCCCTGCGCGCCGTACACCGAGCAGGTCGAGGCGTAGACGAACCGCCGCACCCCGGCGTCCTTGGCCAACCGGGCCAACCGGGTCGACGCATGGTGGTTGATCTCGTGGGTGATCTCCGGGGCCAGCGAGCCCAGCGGGTCGTTGGACAACGCGGCCAGGTGCACCACGGCGTCCACCCCGGCCAGCATCTCCGGCGTGACGTCGCGCAGGTCGACCGCGAGGCCCCGGGGGTCGGCCGGTGCCGGTCCGAGCACGCAGGAGGCGTACAGGCCGGAGTCCAGGCCGGTCACCTGGTGGCCGGCGGCAGCCAGCACCGGGGCCATCACGGTGCCCAGATATCCCTGGTGTCCGGTGAGCAGGACGCGCAACGCGGTCTCCTTCGGCTAATCGGTACGACTCGAGGTCAGCACGACTCGGTGGCCGGGCCCGGCCCGAGCGTGAGCTTGGTCAGGTGGAATGCCTCTGCGTAGCGCGACTGGCACTGCACGCCCCGGACCCGGGCCAGGCCGGCGAAGACCTCGCGGTCGAACCAGGGCTTGTCCAGCTGGGAGGGGTAGTACTCGAACAGCAGGTCCAGCTTCTCGGTGAGCACCTCGGCGGGTACCGGGAAGAAGACCGACGGCTGGAGCAGGTCGCTCTCCCACTTGAGGATCTCGTAGCCGAGGGTCAGGTGGTCCCGGAACACGGTCGGCACCAGCTCGGCCAGGGTGCGGTGGTCCTGGTGCGCGTCGTGTACCGCCGGGGCCAGGATGATGTCCGGGTCGACGTCCTGGCGCACCTCGCGCAGCGCCGCCTTCACCTCCTCCCAGTAGCTGGGCAGCAGGGTGTCCGGCAGGTCGAGCACGGTGGTCTCGAGCTTCGCGCCGGGGCAGCACGCGGCCAGCGCGGCGCGCTCCTCGACCGCTCTCGACCCGTCGCCGCCGGTGCAGACCAGGGCGGTGACCCGCAGGCCGGGGTTGGCCCGGCACAGCTCCAGCACGGTGCCGCCGGCGCTGATCGCGATGTCGTCGCAGTGCGCGCCGAGCAGCAGCAGGTGCGCGCACCGTTCCGGCAGCAGGCTACGCATCTAGCGGTCCAGCTCGGCCTGGATCGCGGCCTGCAGCGGACACCGGTCGTCTTCGCGCTCCCACAGCATCCACGGTCGGGTGCCGGCCTGGTAGGCGGCCTCCAGCGCGATCCGCTCCTTGACCGTGTCGGCGGGCTGCCAGAACCCCTGGTACGGATAGGCGAGCATCCGGCCCTCCTTGGCCAGGTCGGTGCAGGCGTTGCCGATCAGGTCACCGTTCTCCGGCAGGTAGTCGAACACCTCGGGCCGCAGCACGAAGTAGCCACCGTTCTCCCACAGCGGCAGCTCCTGCACGGTGTTGATCCGGGTGATCGAGTTGTCGTCGCCCAGCTCGACGCAGTGGAAGGCCGACTGCGGCGGCACCGCCAGCAACGAACCCACCGCGTCGCTGCGCCCGAACTTGTCGATCATGGCGTTCAGCGGCAGGTCGGTGAGCACGTCGGCGTAGTTGGCGAGGAACATCTCCTCGCCCTCGACCAGGTGGCGCACCCGGCGCAGCCGCTCGCCGATCGGTGACTCCAGACCGGTGTGCACGAAGTTGATCGTCCAGTCCTCGATGTCGCTGGACAGCAGCTCGACCTTGCCGCCGCGCAGTACGAAGTCGTTGCTCGCGGTCTCGGAGTAGTTGAGGAAGTAGTCCTTGATGTGGTGCGCGCCGTAGCCCAGGCACAGCACGAAGTCCTTGTGCCCGTGGTGGGCGTAGTAGCGCATGACGTGCCAGATCAGGGGACGCGGCCCCACCGGGTGCATCGGCTTGGGCAGATCGGACATTCCGTCGCGCATCCGCATGCCGTAGCCACCGCAGAACAGGACGACCTTCATGGTTTGACCACCTCAAGGGTCGGGATCGGGAACACCAGCCGGCCGCCCCACTCCCCCACGTAGGCCAGCTGTTCGGTCAGCTCGGCCCGCAGGTTCCAGGGCAGCACGAGGACGTAGTCCGGGCGGTCCTGCGCGATCCGCTCCGGTGGGTGAATCGGGATCCGCACGCCGGGGGTGTACCGGCCGTGCTTGTAGGGGTTGCGATCGACGGTGTAGGCGAGCAGGTCCGGGCGGATGCCGCAGTAGTTCAGCAGCGTGTTGCCCTTGCCCGGCGCTCCGTAGCCGACCACGGTCGCGCCCTTGTCGGCCGCGGTCAGCAGGAACCGGAGCAGGTCGGTGCGGACCCGGGCCACCATGGCCGCGAAGCCGTCGTGGCCGGCCGCGGTGTGCAGCCCGGCGGCCCGTTCGGCGGCCAGCACCTCGGCGACGGCCTCGGTCGGCTCGCCGGCCACCTCGGACGGGCGGGCCCACAGCCGGATAGATCCGCCGTGGGTGGGTACCAGCTCCACGTCCACCAGTGACAGCCCGCCGGAGGCGAGTGCACGCTGGGCGGTGAGCACGGTGTAGTACTGGAAGTGCTCGTGGTAGATCGTGTCGAACTGGGCGAGCTGGACCAGGGTGAGCAGGTGCTGCACCTCGATCGACACCCAGCCGTCGTCGGCCACCAGGGTCCGCAACCCCCGGGTGAACCCCACCAGGTCCGGGATGTGGGCGTAGACGTTGTTGGCGGCCACCAGGTCGGCCGGGCCGTGCTCGGCGCGCACGTCGGCGGCCGACTCCGGGGTGAGGAACGCGGTCAGCGTCGGTACGCCGCGCTCGCGAGCCGCCTCGCCGACATTCACCGACGGCTCGATACCCAGGCACCGGATCCAGCGCTTCACCACATGCTGCAGGAGGTAGCCGTCGTTGCTGGCCACCTCGACCACGAACGAGTCGCTGTCCAGTCCCACCCGGTCCACCGCGGACGCGACGAACCGCTCGGCGTGCGCCACCCAGGAGCTGGAGAACGACGAGAAGTAGGCGTACTCGGTGAACGTGGCCTCCGGCGAGATGTGCGCCGGCAACTGCACCAGCAGGCACCCCTCGCAGGTCCACGCGTGCAGCGGATAGGTCATCTCGGGGTCCTCGAGCTGCGTGGGCCCGAGGAACAGCTCGCACGGCGGGGTCGCGCCGAGGTCCACGAAGCTGCGCAGCGCGGTCGAGCCGCACAGCCGGCAGCGGTTCACCTTGATCAGGTCGGAGCCCACGGCGGCCGGTCCGGAGTCATTGGGCTTGGGTTCAGTAAGCACCGTCACCGTGGATCACCGCCTTGACCGTCTTCCAGAGGATCAGTGCGTCCAACGCGAGACTCCAGTTCTCCACGTAGCGCAGGTCGAGCCGGACCGACTCGTCCCAGGACAGGTCGCTGCGCCCGCTGATCTGCCACAGGCCGGTCAACCCCGGCTTGACCAGCAGCTTGCGCTGGGCGTCCCGCGCGTAGCTGGCCACCTCGTCGGGCAGCGGGGGCCGTGGGCCGACCAGCGACATCGAGCCGAGCAGCACGTTGAACAGCTGCGGCAGTTCGTCGATCGAGTAGCGGCGCAGCACCACGCCGACCGGCGTCACCCTCGGGTCGGACCGCATCTTGAACAGCGGACCGCTGCCCTCGTTGTCCTCGGCCAGCCGGCAGCGCAGCCGTTCGGCATCGGTCACCATGGTGCGGAACTTGATCATCCGGAAGTGCTGGCCGTCGCGGCCGACGCGGGTCTGGCGGAACAGCCCGGGGCCGCCGTCGGAGCGCACCGCGAGGTACGCCGCCACGAACAGCGGCGTCAGTAGCATGATCAGCAGGAACGCTCCGATGACGTCCATCCCGGTCTTCACCAGCCGGGGGATTCCGGTGAAGGTGGGCTCGGTGAGCCGCAGCAGCGGAAGGCCGTCCACCGGGGTGACATGCAGCCGGGGCCCGGAGATCTCCATCAGCCCGGGGTGCACCACCAGCTCGGCGCCGCAGCCCTCGATGTCCCAGGACAGCCGGTGCAACCGCAGCGGCGTCCAACCCTCCGCCGGGGCCACCGCGATCACCCCGTAGTCACCGCTGAGCGCCACGCGGCTGACCGAGTCCAGGTCGCCGACCACCGGCACCCCGGCGACGCTGGTCTCCAGCCCACCGGGCGTGCACGCCGCGCTGACCCACCAGCCGTAGTGCATGTCCCGCCGGGTGCGTTCGACGAGGTCGGCGATGAAGTCCCGGTCGCCGACCGCGAGCACCGGGCGCAGGCAGCTGCCGTGCAGTCGGCGACGGTGCAGCGGCTTGCGCAGCGCATAACGGCCGCACAGCGCCAGGAAACCGGCCAGCGGAATGATCAGGAACACCCAGGGGCGCACTGAGGCGACCTGGAAGGCCAGTGCGGCCATGCCCAGGGTGACCGAGGAGTTCAGCACCGCACGGGTCAGCCGGCTGTACTCCTCGGAGCCGCTGCCGAGGATCCGGGAGTCCCACGCTCGGCAGGCCACGATCGCCACCACGAAGCCGACGAAGATCACCAACGCCATCCAGCGCGAGGTGTACGGGGTGGTGGCGTTGTCGCCGGGCCCCATCCACATCCCCAGCGACAGCGACAGGGTCAGCGCGAGCAGATCGGAGCCGATCACCGTCCAGGCGTAACGCCGTTCCCAGGCCGGACGGGGTGCCCGGGTGGCCGTCGCGCCCAGGCGCTCGGGCGTCTCCGGCACCGTCGACACGAGCCGGCCGTCATGTCTACCGGCGCCGGTGGGTCTGCCGGCGCCGTTACCGGCGGCACCCGGTCTAGGGCCACGTTCACCCACGAACGACGCCCCGCCCGATCCGTTGGACTCGCTCACGCCGAAACAACCCCCTTGCGGTACACCGGCCGAGGCCGTTCGTTGCCTCTGGAAGACTCGCGGAACCGGCCCCGGGAATCATCGTCACGACTAACGAACGGACCACCCCGAACCACCGGGAAACCTCGGGGACAGGCGGGTGGGTCAGATCGGCATCGGGCCCAACCGGACGGCGTCAACCACCCCGGTCCGCGAGGTCCGCCCGCTCATGGGCGCGATGACCTGTCACGGTCAGATCATCAAAATTTACGTGTTTAGGGATGCCTGTGCCGGGCAAGCATGGGCCGCCCGGCTGAAACCCAGATCCACATACGTCGGGGTCGGGGGCGGTTGTTCGATGGTCTCACCACTCTGCACACCACAGCGCGCGCACATCTCGCCGCCGGGGCAACTCCCTGCGCAGGGCCACGAGCGGGTGCGGGTGGCCTTCGTCGGTGACGGCCCGTTGCTACCCGCCTGCGCCGAACACGCACTCGGGCTCGGCCTCGACGTGGTACTTGTGGCAACCGAGGACACCGAGGTCGCCGGCTGGGCGCGCTCAGCCGCGGTCCAGGTCATCGCGCCGGACGGCGGCCTGGCCGAGGCGCTCGTCACGGCCGGGGCGTCGGTGTTGCTCAGCGTGGCCAACCTGCGCCTGCTGCCCGCGTCGGTCCTGGAGGCGGTCTCGACCGCGGTCAACTTCCACGACGGCCCGCTGCCGGGGTACGCCGGGCGCAACGTCACGTCGTGGGCGCTGCTGGCCGACGAGCCGACCCACGCGGTCACCTGGCACCTGATGCAGGCGCGCGCCGACACCGGCGCCGTGGTGGCCACGGCGGCGTGGCCGGTGAGCCCGGACGCGACCGCCGAAACGCTCAACAAGCGGTGCTTTGCCGAGGGTCTCGCCACCTTCGCCGAGGTGGCCTCGGGACTGGCCAGCGCGACGCTGCCGGCCACCCCGCAGCCGCCCGGCACCCGGCGGTTGTGCCGATCGACCGATCGCCTCGGGGCGCGTTCCCTGCTCGACCCGGCCCGGCCCGCGGCGGAACTGGCCCGTACGGTGCGTGCGCTGGACTTCGGTGCCCGGGTGCCGAACCCCATCGGCGTTCTGCGCGCCGTCAGCGGCGGCCGGGGCTGGCTGGTCACCGAAGCGAGCGCGGATGGCACCGGCGCGGGTGTCGCCGTGGCGACCGCTGACGGTGAGCTGCGGGTCACCCGGATCACCCGGCTCGACGGTGCGCCGACCGAGCCGAGCCAGGTGGAGCTGGGTTCCGGGGTCCCACCGCGGCTGGCGGCCGCGCTCGACGAGCTCGACAACGAACTGGCACGCCAGGAGCCCGGCTGGATCTCCCGCCTGAGCGGTGTCAATCCGATCGAGCTCCCGGTTCGGCCGGGCCAGGGCCGTGGTTGGCGGGAGATCGCCGTACGGGGCCCGAGCGCCCGCCGGCTGGACCCGCCCACTGCAGTCGCCGTGGGCGCGGCATGGCTGGCCCGGCTGACCGGCGCCGACGAGGTCACGATCGGTGTGGTGCCGGACCGGGCGACCGCCGACCGGCTCGACGGGCTCGCGCCGCTGGCCGCCCCGCCGGTGCTGACCATCCGCCCGGATGCCCCGGCCCTCCCGGCAGCGGAGCTGGCCGACTGCGCGGCCCGGGGCCCTTGGCTGGTCGACCTCATCGCCCGTACCCCGGCGCTCGCCGGTCGAGCGGCGCCGGCCGTCGTCGTCGACCTGGTCGGCGTGGCCGAGTCGTTGCCCGGTGAGGTGCTGCGGTTGTCGTGCCGGGCGGACGGCAGTGTCGTGCTCGGCCACGACCGGGCCGCGATCCACGAAGCGGACGCCGCCCGGTTTGCCCGGCAGCTGGCCGGGTTCGTGACCTCCGCCGGTGGCCCGGAGCGCCTCGCCGAGCTGTCTCTGGTCGAGCTCGACGGTGCCGATGCCTCGTGGGCGGTCGGGGGCCGTTCCGGTCACGACCGTGGCCGCAGCGCATGGGACGAGGTGCGGGCCGGGCTCGAACGCCGCGCCGAGCAGCCCGTGCTCAGCGACGCCTCAGGGCGCGCGGTGCGCGGAGGCGAACTGGTCGGGCTGGCCCAGGGGCTGGCCACGACGCTGGCCGAGCGCGGGGTCGGCCGCGGCGACCGGGTCGGCCTGGCGGTGGAGCGGGGGGTGGACCTGGTGGTCGCGGCCCTGGGCATCCTCGCCTCCGGCGCGGCCTACGTCCCGCTCGACCCGACCTACCCGGACGAAAGGCTGGCGATGATGGCCGCGGACGCCGGCCTCGCCGCGGTGCTGGCCACCAGTGCCGCCGTCGGCACGCGGGTGGCCCCCGGGGTCGCCCTGGTCGATCCGAGGACGCCGGCCTGCGATCGGCGTTCCGCGCCGGCCGGGCCGACCCCGCACGACACCGCCTACGTGATCTACACCTCGGGCTCCACCGGCCGCCCCAAGGGCGTCGTCGTCGAGCACCGTCAGCTGGTGCATTTCTTCGCCACGATGGACGAGGTCGTCGACCAGGACCCGCCCGGGACCTGGCTCGCCGTCACCAGTCCATCGTTCGACATCTCGGTCCTGGAGCTGCTGTGGACCCTGGCCCGTGGCTTCGACGTCGTCGTGGCGCCCGACCGGGTCGGGTCGGCATCGGCGCCACTGCCGGTCCCGAAACTGAGCCTGTTCTTCTTCGCCGCGAGCTCGGCCGACGGCTACGGCCTGCTGCTCGACGGTGCGCGGGCGGCCGACCGGCTGGGCCTGCACGCCGTCTGGACCCCGGAGCGCCACTTCCACGACTTCGGTGGCCCCTACCCGAACCCCGCGGTGACCGGCGCCGCGCTGGCCGCGGTGACCGAGCGGGTACACGTTCGCGCCGGCAGCACGGTGCTGCCGCTGCACTCCCCGATCCGGGTGGCCGAGGAGTGGGCCGTGGTCGACCAGCTCTCCGGCGGCCGGGTCGGGGTGTCGTTCGCCACCGGTTGGCAGCCCGACGACTTCGTCCTCAACCCCTCGGCCCGGCCGGGGGACAAGCAGCGGCTGATCACCGACATCGAGCTGGTTCGCCGGCTGTGGCGTGGTGAGACGGTCAAGCTGCCCGGTATCGGCGACCAACCCGTCGCGGTCCGGACCTTGCCCCGTCCGGTGCAGGCCGAGCTCCCGATCTGGCTCACCTCGGCCGGGTCCGCCTCGACCTTCGAGCTGGCGGGCCAGCTCGGGGCCGGGGTCCTGACCCACCTGTTGGGCCAGCGTCCCGACGCCCTGGCCCAGAACGTGGCTGCCTACCGGGCGGCGTGGCGGTCCGCCGGCCATCCCGGCACCGGGCACGTCACGCTCATGCTGCACACCTTCCTGGGCCACGACGCCGAGCGCGTCGCCGCCCTGGTGCGGGAGCCGATGAAGACCTACCTGGGCACCTCGGTGTCGCTGCTGCGTGACGTCGCGTCGACGTTCCCGACGTTCCAGTCCGGTGGCAAGGTCGACGACGCCGCCATCGCGGCGCTGGCCCCCGATGAGCTCGATGCGCTTCTCGGCGTCGCGGCGGACCGCTACTGCGCCGAGGCCGGCCTGATCGGCACCCCCGCCGAGGTCGCCGAACGGGCGGTCGCGCTGGTCGGTCTGGACATCGACGAGTTCGCCTGCCTGGTGGACTTCGGTGTCGACGACGCGGAGGTGCTGGCGGCGATCGAGCTGCTGCCGACTTTCGAGGAGGCCCTGCGCACCCGGCTGGCCGCCCACGCGGCCGACATCGCCGCGCCGGTCGCGCTGGCCGGTATCGCCGAGCGTCACGGTGTGACCCACCTGCAGTGCACCCCGTCCCAGGCAGCCATGCTCGTGGGGGACCCGACAGAGCGCGTGCTGCTCGGCGGGCTCCGGCACCTGCTGGTCGGCGGCGAGGCACTGCCCCCCGACCTCGCGGACCAGCTGCGCCAGGCCGTGCCCGGTCGGTTGACCAACGTCTACGGTCCGACCGAGACGACGGTCTGGTCACTGAGCCACGAGCTGTCGGCGGGCCGGACGGGCCCGGTGCCGATCGGTCGCCCGCTGGCCAACACCACGATCGGCGTGCTGGACGGGCGCGGACGGCTGATGCCGGTGGGCTGCGTCGGCGAGCTGGCGATCGGCGGCGAGGGTGTGACCGCCGGCTATCACGACCGCCCCGAACTGACCGCCGATCGGTTCCGGTCGGTCGAGGGCCTCGGTCGCGCCTATCTCACCGGCGACGTCGTCCGGGTCGACCCGGACACCGGGGAGTGCGCTTTCCTGGGCCGGCGCGACAACCAGATCAAGCTGCGCGGCCACCGGATCGAACTCGGTGAGATCGAGGCGGTCCTGGCCGACGCGCCCGGCGTCGGACGGGCCGCGGTCACCGCCATCGGGACCGGTGCAGGCGCCAACCTCGTCGGTTATCTCGTCCCGGAGCCCGGAGCAGCAACCGTCGACGAATTCGCCGTGCGCACCCATGCCGAGGCGCGGCTTGCTCCGATCATGATGCCGAGCCAGCTGGTGACTCTCCCGGCGTTCCCGCTCACCCCCAACGGCAAGCTCGACCGCGCCGCACTGCCGGCGCCGGGCGCGGCCGAACCGGTGGGGCCACCGGTGGGTGACAAGGAGTTGTGCACGGCGACGGCCTGGGCCGAAGTCCTGGGCCGACAGATCGGGCGGGACGAGAACTTCTTCGACGCTGGCGGCAACTCGCTGGCCGCTGTCCAGGTGTTCCGCGCCCTGGCCGGGACGGCGCCCCGGCTCAAGCTGACCGACGTGTTCCGATATCCCACCGTACGACTGCTCGCCGCGCACCTCGATCGCCAGTCGAACAGTGCGGTTGCGGCGGCCGGCTCCGAACGACCAGCCAGCCGCGGTGACCGACGCCGCGCCCTGCTCGCACAACGGGAGCGCACATGACAGACATCGCCATCGTCGGCATGGCCGGACGCTTCCCCGGTGCCCCGGACGTCGACGCCCTGTGGGAGCTCGTGCGCGACGGCCGCGAGGGCCTGGTCGACCTGGACGATGCCGACCTGCTGGCCGCAGGCGTGGACCCGGACACGATCGCCGACCCGGACTACGTGAAGCGGGCCGGGGTGCTGGCCGAGGTCGACTGCTTCGACGCCGCGCTGTTCGGTATCGGACCCGGCGACGCGGCCGTGATGGACCCCCAGCACCGCCTGCTTCTGGAGTGCGCGTGGGCCACCCTTGAGGCCAGTGGCCACGTACCCGGGAACTTCCCCGGATCGGTGGGGGTGTTCGCCGGTTGCGGGCCGAACACCTACCTGCTGCACAACTTGCTCACCCGGCCCGAGGTGGTCGAGCGGCTCGGCTGGTTCCTGCTGCGGCACACCGGCAATGACAAGGATTTCCTGAGCACCGGCATCTCCTACCGCCTCGACCTGCGCGGGCCGAGTGTGGCGGTCCAGACGGCCTGCTCGACCTCGCTGGTCGCGGTGCACATGGCAGCTCAGAGCCTGTTGTCGCTGGAGTGCGACATGGCACTGGCCGGCGGGGTGACGGTGGACGTGCCGCACGGGGTCGGCTACCGCTATGCCGAGGGCGAGGTGGTCTCTCCCGAGGGCAAGTGTCGGCCGTTCGACATCAAGTCCGCCGGCACAGTCCTGGGCAGCGGGGTGGGGATGGTTGCGCTGCGCAGGCTCGAGGACGCCGAGGTGGACGGCGACACGGTGCTCGCGGTGATCAAGGGCACGGCAGTCAACAACGACGGCACCCGCAAGGTCGGCTACCTCGCGCCGAGCGTCGACGGGCACATCGAGGTCGCCAGAGAGGCCCTGGCCGTGGCCGGTGTGGACCCGGCGACCGTCGGGTTGTTGGAGGCGCACGGCACCGGCACCGCGGTCGGTGACCCGATAGAGGTCGCGGCGCTCACCGAGGCCTACGCGGCCGGCGAGGAGCGTGGCTGGTGCCGCCTCGCCTCGACGAAGGCCAACATAGGCCACTGCGACACCGCCGCCGGGATCGCCAGCCTGATCAGCGCGGTGCAGGCACTACGGCACCGCTGGCTGCCGCCACTGGCCGGCTTCACCGCGCCGAACCCGCTGCTCGACCTCGACCGCACGCCGTTCCATCTGTCCTCGACCGGTTCGGCCTGGCCGGCCGGAGCCACTCCTCGGCGGGCCGCGGTGAGCAACCTGGGCATCGGCGGCACGAACGCGCACGTCGTGCTGGAAGAGGCAGCCGAGCCGCGGCGGGGGCCGTCCGGCGGCCCGGCGCTGCTGCTCGTCTCGGCCGCCACCGCGGACGGCGCGGACGCCGCCGTGACCCGGCTGTCCAGATACCTGGGTGACCGACCGACCACGGATCGCCCCGCGGCCGCACACACCCTGCTGACCGGACGGCGCCGGTTCGCCCAGCGGCGGGCGCTGGTGGCCGACAGCGGCGGCACGGCGTCGATCGGCGTGTCCGACGGACCCGACGATGCCGCGCCTCGGGTGGTGTTCTGCTTCCCCGGGGGCGGCTCGGGCTACCCGGGGATGGCCGCCGGGCTGCTCGTCGGCGACAGCCGTTTCGACACGTTTCGTTCCGCCTTCCAGGAGGTCCGTACCGCCCTCGCCGACCACGGCGGCCCCGACGTGGCCCACTACCTGGATCCCGGCGCGGACGCTGCGGCCATGCGCCGCACCACGGTGTCTCTGCCGACCGTGCTCGCCGTCGAGCTTGCGCTGGCTCGCCAGTTGCGGGCCTGGGGGATCACCCCGGCGGCGACGCTGGGGCACAGCCTCGGGGAGTACTCCGCGGCCCACCTGGCCGGTGTGCTCGACCTCGACGGGTTGGCGAAGCTGGTCGTCTGCCGGTCACAGCTGGTCGAACGGGTCAGCGGGGCAGGTGGAGCGATGGCCGCGGTGTCGATGTCGGAACGCGATCTACTGCCCTACCTCGGCGCGGAGCTGTCGCTGGCCGCGGTCAACGCGCCTGACGAGTGCACCGTCTCCGGCCCGGTGCATGCAGTGGACGAGCTGCAGCGCCGGTTGGAGTCACGGGAATCGGTCGACGCCGCCGTGCACCGGCTCGGGCTCGCGGCGGCCGGCCACTCGAGCCTGCTCGACCCGGTGCTGGAGGAGTTCGCCTCGGTGGCGGCCCAGGTCCCGTTGCGGGCGCCGACCTCGCCGTACATCACCAACGTGACCGGTCGGTGGGCCACGGCCGAGGATCTCGCCGACCCCCGCTGGTGGGTCCGTCATCTACGCGGCACGGTGCGCTTCGCCGACGGGCTGGCCACCGCGCTGGGCGGCGGTCCCACCATCCTGCTGGAGGTCGGCCCCGGTCACGCGCTGAGCAGCTACGCCGGGTTGAGCGAACCCGGCCCGGTCGCCTCGGTTCCCATGATGCGCCACCCCACGGAGTCCGGTCCCGACGACGTCCACCTACTCGGCGCACTCGGCCGGGGATGGACAGTCGGGATGGAAGCCTACTGGGCCAGCGTCGTCGCTCCGCCGGGCCCGCGCCGGCAGGTGCCGCTGCCCGGCTACCCGTTCGCCCGCACCAAGCACTGGATCGGCCCGCCGATCCAGGCTGCCTCGCGGGCCGCGCGACGGGGGCCCCGGCCGCTCGATTCCTGGGCCAGCAGGGCCTCGGCGTAGTTGATCTGCCCGTTATGTGAGCAGGTCGAGGGCGCGGTTGGGGTGTCGGGCGGTGTGTCGGCAGGCTTGGGCGATGTTGCTGGCGCCGGCCAGTCGGTGGCGGCTGACCGCGAAGTTGCGCAG
>JAJCYC010000238.1 GCA_029263115.1 Pseudonocardia sp.
GGGTACCTGCTCTACAACTCCTTCTTCGGCGTACCGGACTACGACGGCCCCGGCCAGGGCGACGTGATCCTGCAGGTCGAGGAGGGTGACACGATCAGTGCGATCGGCGCGCAGCTGACGAAGCTGGACGTGGTGCGCAGCGGGAAGGCCTTCACCGCCGCCGCCGCCGAGGACGAGGCCCGCTCCCGCTCGGTGCAGCCCGGCTATTACCGGCTCAAGCGGCAGATGTCGGGTGAGGGCGCGGTCGAGCTGCTGCTGGATCCGCGCGCCCGGGTCGGCCAGCTCGAGATCAAGGGTGGCGTCCAACTCGACGACACCCGGCTGCCGGACGGCACGGTCGCGCCCGGAGTGCTGACCCAGGTCGCCCAGGCCACCTGTACCCAGCTCAACGGGTCGAGCACCTGCATCGGTGCCGAGCAGCTGCGCAGGGCGATGGCCGGCGGGCAGCTGGAGGCGCTCGGCGTGCCCGACTGGGCGCGCGCCGAGGTGGCCGAGGCCGAGCCGAACCGCCGGCTGGAGGGTCTGATCGCGCCCGGTCGCTACGACGTGCGGCCGGGATCGTCGGCCGAGGAGGTGCTGAGCGGGCTGGTCCGGCGCTCCGCCCAGCAGTACGAGGCGACCGGGCTGCTGTCCGGCGCCACTCAGGGCCGCTACAGCCCCTACCAGCTGTTGGTGATCTCCTCGCTGATCGAGAAGGAAGGGATCACCGGCGATTTCGCGAAGATCTCGCAGGTGATCTACAACCGGCTGACCAGCCGGGTCCGGCTGGAGATGGACTCCACGGTGAATTACCCGCTGGACCTGCAGGAGGTGCGCACCAACGCCTCCGACCGGGGCCGCGCCGGGCCGTACAACAGCTACGCGAACTACGGGTTGCCGCCCACCCCGATCGGCGCTCCGGGAGCGCGGGCGATCGAGGCGGCGCTGCGCCCGGAGGCCGGGCCGTGGATGTTCTTCGTGAAGTGCCGCAAGGACGGCACGTCGTGTTTCGCCACGACGTTGCCCGAGCACTCGCAGAACGTGCGCGCCGCGGTCGCGGCCGGCGCCTTCTGACGGTGGACGGGGCAGGGGCCGACAGCGCAGCGACCCCACGACGGGCCGCCGTGCTGGGCTCGCCGGTGGGACACTCCCGCTCGCCGGCCCTGCACCGGGCGGCGTATGCGGCGTTGGGGCTGGTCGGGTGGCGCTACGACGCCGTCGAGTGCGACGAGGCGGGGCTGCCCGGTCTGGTGGACGGGTTGGGCCCGGAGTGGGTGGGGCTCTCGGTCACCATGCCCGGCAAGCGGGCCGCGCTGGCCCGAGCCGACGAGCGCACCGAGCGAGCGGCCGCGGTGGAGGCGGCGAACACGCTGCTGCGGCTGCCGGACGGGCGCTGGCGCGCCGACTGCACCGACATCGACGGCGTGGCCGGCGCGCTCGGCGCGGCCGGTTGGCGCGGTCCGGACTCCGGCGCGGCGCTGGTGCTAGGCGCCGGTGCGACGGCCTCGGCCGCAGTGGCCGGGCTGGCCGCGCTCGGCGTCCGGCATGTCGAGCTGATGGTGCGCGAGCCGGTCCGCGCGGCCGGTACGGCGGCGGTCGCGGCCCGATTCGGGGTGCGGGCCGAGGTCCGCCGCTGGGACGACCGGGTACCCGGTGCCGACCAGGTCGACGTGCTGGTGAGCACTGTGCCGGCCGGGGTGGCGGATGCCTGCGCAGCCGGCGTCGCCCGGGCCCGGTTGGTGCTCGATGCGGTGTACTCCCCGTGGCCGACCCCGGTGTCGCTCGCGGTCGCGGCAGCCGGCGGCCGGCTGGTCACCGGGCTGGACATGCTGCTGCACCAGGCGTTCGGCCAGGTGCAGCAGTTCACCGGCCGGCCGGCGCCCCGGGCGGCGATGGCGGCCGTGCTGGCCGACCTGCTGCCCGGCGGTGGTCCCGGTAGGGGGGCGGGCGCCGCCGCCCACCCCGCCGACCGACCGTGATCTACCGCCGCAGCTCGCCGGCCAGCTGCGGGGTGAGCGTGCCCGGCCGCTCGTGGAACCGCAGCTCGGCATAGGTGACCAGGGCGACCCCGACGCCGGCCAACCCGATCGGGATGCTGAGCAGGCCGCCGAGGATCGAGCCCACGACCGGGCCGAGCGCCCCGGTGATCAGACCGAGGATCAGCGTGTAGACGAACATGATCACGAAGAACAGCAGAATCCGACCGGCGGTCGGCAGCAGCCGGGGGTTCACCAGGGCGAACGTGCGCCCGATGCCGCCCCGTTCGATCACCACCACGCCGAGCAGGCTGGCGCTGAACACGATCGCCAGGTAGAGCCCGGGCAGGATCAGCAGGATGAACCCGATGGTCATCAGCAGACCGGCGAGCAGCGTCCACCCGATCAGCGGCAGTGCCAGGCCGGCGGCGAAGCTGAACCCCCGCCCGATCGACGACTGGCCACCGGCGGCGTCCTCCAGGGCGATGTGGATCGACGCGGCCCCGGCGATCACGCTGACCACGATGAGCAGCACCGCGCCGACGAGCAACGTGCCGAAGAAACCGCCGACTGCAGTGGGGTCGACCGCGGTGGGGTCGGCTGCCGCGCTGGCGGCGAAATCCTCGGACGAGCCTCCGATGATGATGTTGAACAGGATGCTGAGCACCGCGAGGCCGCCCTGGATGATCAGCAGCGGCATCAGGCTGCGCTGTACCACCCCGATGATCTTCTGGAACCAGCCGCCGAGGTCTGCCGGTACCAGGGGGTCCCCAGGTGGCGGGGTCGCGCCGCCGCCGGCGTGCTGCGGGTAGCCCTGCTGGGGATACCCGCCCTGCTCAGGGACACCCGGATAGCCCCCCTGCTGGGGATATCCGCCCTGCTGCGGGTAGCCGGGCTGCGGGTAGCCGGCGGGCGGTTCGCCCGGCGGTGGATAGCCGCCCTGCTGGGGGTAGCCCGGGGGCGGATAGCCGCCCGGCGGAGGCTGCTGCGGATACCGAGGGTCGTACGGATCCTGCCCGGACGGCGGTGGCGTCGACATGCCCGTAGACGCTAGCCCTCAGTTGACCTTCGGAGAAGCACGATTCGGGGTGTTTCCCCACCGGTCACGTCACCCGTACGGTCTCCGGCCCAATGCCGTGTAACCAGACCGACACATCAGCGCCCTAATCTCCCGGTCGGTCGGTCGGTGAAGGGAGACCACGGTGCTGTTGTCCCCGCATGAGCAGGAGCGACTGCTGTTGCACCTGGCCGCGAGGCTGGCGCAGGAGCGTCGGGAGCGTGGCCTGCGGTTGAACTACCCGGAGGCGGTCGCGGTGATCAGCTCTTTCGTGCTGGAGGGCGCCCGGGACGGCCGTACCGTGGCCGACCTGATGGCCGCCGGGCAGCGGGTGCTCAGCGCCGAGGACGTGATGGACGGGGTGCCCGAGATGGTCACCACGGTGGCTGTCGAGGCCACCTTCCCGGACGGCACCAAGCTGGTCACCGTGCATCGGCCGATCCAGTGACGGGCCGGGTGGTCCCCGGGGAGATACTGCTCGGCGCGGACCCGGTCCCGGTCGAGGGCGCCCTGATGGAGCTCACCGTGACCAACACCGGCGACCGGCCGATCCAGGTCGGCTCGCACTACCACTTCGCGGCGGCCAACCCAGCGCTGTCGTTCGACCGCGCGGCCGCCGACGGTCACCGGCTGGCGGTGCCGGCCGGGACGGCCGTCCGGTTCGAACCCGGGTTGACCAGAACCGTGGGCCTGACCCCGCTCGGCGGCACCGCGACCGTTCCTGGATTGAGGTTGCCCGGGTGAGGGTCGAGTCATGGAGACACCCTCTGTCAACCCCGGGCTCAGGCGGCGTGTCCGAGGGCTCGGTTGCGGTTGGCGGCGTGCACGGTTTCGTCGTAGAGCACGCCCTTGGTCAGGCAGTGCCAGAGGACTTCGAGCCAGCGGTTGGCCAGGGCGCGCAGGGCGGCGTGGTGGCTTTTCTTGGCGGCGATCTTGCCGTCGTAGAATTCGCGGGCCCAGCCGCTGCTGGTGAGGCTGCAGAACGCCCATTGATGGACCGCGGCGCCGAGGTAGTGGTTGTGGGCCAAGCGGCGGGCCACGACGAAATCGCTTTTCCCGGATCGGCGGGTGACGGGGGCGCTGCCGGCGTAGCACTGCAAGCCCGCGGGGCTGTCGAACTGGGTGATGTGTTCACCGATCTCGCCGGCGACCCGAGCTGCGAGACGGTCACCCAGGCCGGGGAAGCTCAGGTTGATCTCCCCGCCCGGGAACGCTTTTCCCGGGTCGGGGTCCTTGACGGTGTGATCCCGGCCGGTGCGCCGGCCGCCGAGCAGCAACTCGGCCATGCGAGCTTCCCAGCCGCGGCGGGCCTCGTGCAGCGCGAGCAGCTGGACCGCGGCCAGCCGGATCCCGGCGGCCTTGGCGCGCACCAGGTAGTCGCGGGTGGGCAGCGACGGCGCGCCCAGTGCGTCGCTGACGCGGTCGGCGAACCGTTCGGGCCAGCCATGACGGGCGAGGCGGGCGAACTCGACCAGCTCGTCACGGGAGGCTTCGGCCAGCTCAGGTTGGGTGGGCCAGCGATCGAGCAGTCGCAGCACCGTGGGCGCGCCCAGGTCTTTGCCGGCCAGGACGAGCGCGGCGGGGTAGGTGGTCTGCAAGTCCGCGCGCAGCCGGTTGAGCAACCTGCGCTGATCGCGGGCCGCCCGCTCGTCGTCCCGCCCGATCGCCCGCAGCTCCCCACCGATCTCCCCGTGCGGGATCAGGGTCTTCAGCGCGGCGTGCCGGTCCAGCGCGAGCAGGCAGCAGATCCGGGCGTCCTCGACGTCGTCCTTCTTGCGCGCCGGCCCGCGCCGCCGGGCGACCAGATCGGGGTTGACCGGCAACAGCGTGAACCCGGCGTCGATCAACGCCTCGACCAGCAACCCATGGCGTGTCTCCAACACCACCCACACCTCGGCCGGGTCGGGCTCCAATCGCAGCACGCGCTCCATCAGCGCCGCGACCCCGGCCGGCCCGTGGTCGATACGAAACTGCTCGATCACCCCTTTCTCCAATGTTCCCAACCAGTCCTCGCGGGACTACACCCTCCTGGACGTCAGACCTCCGCCGGAGCCCGGCAGGGGCGCCGTCTCATGACAGTCCTCGCGAGACAAGCACCAAAAGCACTCCCTGCCGGGATCCACCGTGCGAAAGGAAGGTAGAGCCATCAGCACGCGAGACCTGCTCGTCAGGGTCGAGTCATGAGTTGGAGCATCGAGCGGGAGCGCTACGTCGAGCTGTACGGCCCGACGGTCGGTGACCGGGTGCGGCTGGCCGACACCGACCTGTTCGTCGAGGTCACCGAGGACCGCTGCCGCGGCCCGCGCGGCGGCGACGAGGTGGTGTTCGGCGGCGGCAAGGTGGTCCGGGAGTCGATGGGCCAGTCCCGGGCGTCCCGCGCCGACGGCGCCCCTGACCTGGTCATCACCGGCGCTCTGGTGCTGGACCATTGGGGTGTGGTGAAGGCCGACGTCGGCGTGCGGGAGGGCCGGATCGTCGCGCTGGGCAAGGCCGGCAATCCGGACATCATGGACGGCGTGCACGAGAGCCTGGTGATCGGTCCGGGCACGGAGATCATCGCCGGCAACGGGTTGATCCTCACCGCCGGCGCGGTCGACTGCCACGTGCACCTGATCAGCCCGACCCAGGTCCCCGAGGCGGTCGGGTCCGGGGTGACCACCTGGATCGCCGGCGGCACCGGCCCGGCGGAGGGCACCAAGGCCACCACGGTGACCCCGGGGGACTGGTACGTGGCCCGGATGCTGCGTGCGATGGACGAGCTGCCGCTGAACGTCGCGCTGCTGGGCAAGGGCAACACCGTCGGTGCCGAGGCGCTGCGGGAACAGGTGCGGGCCGGGGTGTCCGGGTTCAAGCTGCACGAGGACTGGGGCTCCACGCCGGCCGCGATCGACGCCTGCCTGCGGGTGGCGGAGGAGACCGGCGTCCAGGTGGCCATCCACACCGACAGCCTCAACGAGGCCGGGTACGTGGCCGACACCCTGGCCGCGATCGCCGGCCGGGGCATCCACGCCTACCACACCGAGGGCGCGGGCGGCGGGCACGCTCCGGACATCATCACCGTCGCCGCCGAGCCCTACGTGCTGCCCAGCTCCACCAACCCGACCCGCCCGCACACGGTGAACACGCTGGCCGAGCACCTGGACATGCTGATGGTGTGCCACCACCTGAAGCCGTCGGTGCCCGAGGACCTGGCCTTCGCCGAGAGCCGGATCCGCCCGTCCACCATCGCCGCCGAGGACCTGCTGCACGACCTCGGGGCCATCTCGATGATCGGGTCGGACAGCCAGGCGATGGGCCGGGTCGGTGAGGTGATCATCCGTACCTGGCAGACCGCGCACGTCGGCAAGCGGCGCTGGGGGTCACTGTCCGGTGACGGCCCGGCCGACAACATGCGCGCCCGCCGCTACGTGGCGAAGTACACGATCTGCCCGGCGGTGGCGCACGGGCTGGACGGCGAGATCGGCTCGGTCGAGGTCGGCAAGCTGGCCGATCTGGTGCTGTGGCATCCGGCGTTCTTCGGGGTGCGTCCGTCGGTGGTGCTCAAGGGCGGGTTCATCGCGTGGGCGGCGATGGGTGACGCCAACGCGTCGATCCCCACCCCGCAGCCGGTGCTGCCCCGGCCGATGTTCGCCGGTTCGGGAGCCGGCGCGTCCGACACGTCGGTGCACTTCGTCGCGCCCGGGGCCCTGGACGGCGGTGACCTGGCCGACCGGCTGGGGGTGGCCCGTCGGCTGGTCCCGACGAAGGACACCCGGGCGGTGGGCAAGACCGACCTGCCCAACAACGGTGCGCTGCCTCGGATCGAGGTCGATCCGGACACCTTCACCGTGCGGGTGGACGGCGAGGTCGTCGAGGAGTCGCCGGCGGCGGAGCTGCCGATGGCCCAACGCTACTTTCTGTTCTGAGCGCCGAGCGGTAAGCGGCGTGGAGTCGGGTTGCCGGGGGTCGATCGGCGTCGGCGCACCGGGGCGCGGTATGAATTGCCAATGAGTGTACAGGCCCCGAACCCGTTACAGCCGCACCTGATCCGCTCGACGATATTTCTCGTTCCGGTGCTGGCGTCGTTGCTGGTCTGGGCGGTCGGCGTCGGCTCCAGCTCTCTGGTCGTGCTTGGCTCGGTGAGCGGCGGTGGCGGCCCGGCCCTGATGGGGCAGGCGGTGAACTCCGGGTTGACCCTGTTCGGGCTGGTCGGGATGGTCATCTTCGGGACGGCCTGGTCGCTGTCACTGTTCGTGCCGGTCCGCGAGGTCGTTGTCGAAGACGGGGCCACGATCCCCGGCAGGGCCGACGCTCTCGGCGCGGTGCACACCTCGATCTTGGCCCGGCTCGAGCAGAGTTGCCCGCCGTTCAACGTGCGGACCGACACCCTGGACGGTCACCCGAGTCTGGTGATCGGCGGCGAGGGGTTGCACGCCCTGCTGGTGGTGCGCCCGATGGGCCCCGACGCACGGGTCGGCTGGACAGTGTGGCGGTCCCGGTCCACCAGCACGCTGGCTCTGGAGGCGCTTGCGGGTCGACAGAGCCAGAACTTCGCGCTGCTCGACGCGGATGCCGGCACGATGCTGCGCGATCTACTGCGTGGCGCCGTGGAGCTTGCCGCCGACCAGGCCGACCATTGAGCGGCCGAGGTGGGCTAGCAGGAGGTCTGGCGGCTCGGCGTCTCGTCGGTCCGGACGTGGGTGACGGTGGCGTACGGGCGTTGCGCGTCGCGGCGGCGGATCGCCCCGGCCAGCACGAGCCCGATGACCAGGGCAGCAGCACACCACGTTACCAGGATGAGAACCACCAGCACCGTCGTGTCCATGTGGGGGTGTTCCCGGATTATCGGCCGTTCAATCACGGTGCCGGGTTGGACTGGGCATCCCCATGACGGGGCTGTCCGGGTTGCTACTGCTGGCCGACTCGCGACTGCCGGCGGGCGGGCACGTGCATTCCGGTGGCGTCGAAGCGTTGGTCGACCGGCGGCTGCTGCGGAGCCTGCCGGACCTGGTCTCGTTCCTGGACGCGCGGATCCGCACCGCGGGACTCTGCGCGGCCGCTGCCACCAGCGTTGCGAACCTGGTGGCCGCGAACCTGGTGGCCGTGAGCATCCGTGACGACCGGCCGGGTCCGGGCGACGGGCCGACCGGACCGATCCGGACCGACGGTTGGCACGGGTGGGACCGGGCGGTGGACGTGCGGACCCCGTCGTCGGCGCTGCGCGAGGCATCCCGCGCCCAGGGCTCAGCACTCCTGCGGACCGCGACCCTGGCCTGGCCGGGGCATCCGGGGCCGCGCTCGCTCGCCGGACTGGGCCGACCGCACTACCCGCTGGTGCTCGGCGCGGCGAGCGCGGCGGCTGGCGCGGACCCGGGACAGTCGGCTGCGCTGGCGGTGCATCATCTGGTGGGTGCCTCGGCCGGCGCCGCGGTGCGGCTGCTCGGTCTGGACCCGCTGCGGGTGGCGGCCGCGCAGGCCGGTCTGGCGCCGTTGTGCGACCGGGTGGTCGCCGAGGCGGTCGGCGTGGCGACCCGCGCGGTGGCCGCCGGGGACCCCGACCTGCTGCCGGCCGACGCCACCTCGTTGCCGGAGATCCTGGCCGAACTGCACCACGCAGCGGAGGTGAACCTCTTTGCATCGTGACCGCGTGGCCGCGCCGCCGGGTCCGGCCGGGTTCCGGCGGTCGCTGCGGATCGGGATCGGCGGGCCGGTGGGGGGCGGCAAGACCGCACTGGTCGCGGCCCTGTGCGGGGCGCTGCGCGACGAGCTGTCGGTGGTCGTGGTGACCAACGACATCTACACCGAGGAGGACGCGGAGTTCCTCCGCCGGCACGCGGTGCTGCCCGACGACCGGATCCGCGCGGTGCGCACCGGTTGCTGCCCGCACACCGCCATCCGGGACGACATCACCGAGAACCTGGCCGCCGTGGAGTCGCTGATCGCGGCGCACGACCCGGATCTGGTGCTGGTGGAGAGCGGCGGGGACAACCTGACCGCGACGTTCAGCTACGGCCTGGTCGACGCGCAGATCTTCGTGGTGGACGTGGCCGGCGGGGACAAGGTGCCGCGCAAGGGCGGTCCCGGGGTGATCCGCTCGGACCTGTTGGTGATCAACAAGGTTGACCTGGCCCCGATGGTC
>JAJCYC010000239.1 GCA_029263115.1 Pseudonocardia sp.
CCAGGGCCACCGACACCGCGACGTCCAGCGCGTGACGCCCCTCGGGCAGATAGCTGCGGTACACCGGGAACGACGACAGCAGCTCGGCCACCGCGTCCCGCGCGCGATCCGGCCCGCGGTCCGATGACCCGCCGGCCGACGACCCGCTGCCCGGGGGCCCACCGTCCGGGGGACCACTGTCCGAGGGCCCACCGGGCAACAACGCGGCGATCCGGCGCACCTCGGCGGCCAGGATGGTGTCCGCGATCTCCCGGCGGGCCGCCCGCTCCACGGTGTGCGCGGCCAGCCGCTGACCGGTGTGCTCGGCGGCCAGCTGGGTCAGCATCCCCTCCCCGGCGGGGTCGAGGAAGACACCGCACACCTGGCGCAACGCCTCGTAGCCGGTGGTGCCGTCGACCGGCCAGGACGCCGGCAACGACTCGCCGACGGCCAGAATCTTCTCCACCAGCAGCCACCGGTCCGGTCCCAGCGCGGCGCGCAGCATCCGGGCGTATCCGCCGGGGTCGGCCAGGCCGTCCGGGTGGTCGACCCGCAGCCCGAGCAGCACGTCGGGGTCGGCGGCGAACCAGCGCAGCAGCTCGCGGTGCGCCGCCTCGAACACCACCGGGTCCTCCACCCGCACCGCGGCCAGGGTGGAGACGTCGAAGAACCGCCGGTAGTTCAGCTCCGAACCGCCGCGCCGCCAGGCCACCAGCCGGTAGTGCTGCCGGTCGTGCACCTCGACCGGGCCGCACGCCTGGTCGGCCCCCCCGTCGGCCGCACTGTCAGCGCTGCCGTGCGCCACCGGTAGCAGGTGCTCGTGGTAGCGCAATCCCGGGTAGCCGTGCCCGTCGCGCACCACCTCCAGCTTCTCCAGCTCGGCGGCCTCGTCCTCGACGGTGTCCGCGCCGAGGATCGGCACCATGATCTTCCCGGCGTCCCAGTCGATGTCGAAGTAGTCCGCGTAGCGCGACGCGCGGCCGTGGGTCAGCACGTCGCACCACCACGGGTTGGTGGCGGGCGCGGAGATCCCGACGTGGTTGGGCACGATGTCGACCAGCAGCCCGAGCCCGGCCTGGCGCAGCGCGGCCACCAACCGCCGCCGGCCGTCCTCGCCGCCGCGCTCCGCCGAGGCCCGCGTCGGGTCGACCACGTCGTAGCCGTGGTTCGAGCCGGGAGTGGATTCCAGCATGGGGGAGGCGTACATCGCGCCGACCCCGAGCGCGTCGAGGTAGTCGGCCAGCGCGGCCGTGTCGTCGAAGGTCTGTCCGGCGTGCAGCTGCAACCGGTAGGTCGAGCTGGGGGTGGTCGGCACCGCTGCTCCTACTCCGATCCGATGAGGGTTTCCAGGTTCGCCGGTCTGGCGCCGCTCACCCGGGGTGGCCGGTGCGCTGCAGCACCAGCAGCGACCGGGCCGGCACGGTCAGGGTGCCGCCGGGGCGGTGGATGGTCGGATCGGCCGCGACCACACCGGGAGTGGTGACCAGGGTCACCACCAGACCCTGCGCGGTGTCGACCACCACCGCCCACGCCGGTCCGTAGCGGGAGTCCGGCAGCGTCGTCTCGATGTCGCCGTCGGAGGCGTTGAAACAGAGCAGGAACGAGTCGTCGACCACCCGCTCGCCGCGTTCGTTCACGTCCGGGATGGCGTCACCGTTGAGGAAGACCACGACGCTCTGCCCGAACCCGGATGACCAGTCGCGCTCGGTCATCTCCTCGCCGGCCGGGGTGAACCAGGCGATGTCGCGCAGGGAGTCGGCGTCACTGTCCGTTATGGCGCCGCGGACCAGCGGTCGGCCGCGGAAGAACCGCCGACGCCGGAACACCGGGTGGGCCGCGCGGATCGCGCTCACCCCCGCGGTGAAGTCGATCAGGTCGGCGTTCTTCCCGGCGAGCTCCCAGTCCACCCAGGCCAGCTCGTTGTCCTGGCAGTAGACGTTGTTGTTGCCCCGCTGGGTGCGGCCCAGCTCGTCGCCGTGCAGCAGCATCGGCACGCCCTGGCTGACCAGCATGGTGGCGATGAAGTTGCGGCGTTGGCGGGCCCGCAGCTCCAGCACCCCCTGGTCGTCGGTGGGGCCCTCGACGCCGCAGTTCCACGACCGGTTGTGGCTCTCGCCGTCGTTGCCGTCCTCGCCGTTGGCCTCGTTGTGCTTGTCGTTGTACGAGACCAGGTCGTTGAGGGTGAAGCCGTCGTGCGCGGTGACGAAGTTGATCGAGGCGTACGGGCGGCGGCCGTCGTCCTGGTAGAGGTCGGAGCTGCCGGTCAGCCGGGAGGCGAACTCGCCGAGGGTGCCCGGCTCGCCACGCCAGAAGTCGCGGACCGTGTCGCGGTACTTGCCGTTCCACTCGGTCCACAGCGGCGGGAAGTTGCCCACCTGGTAGCCGCCGGGGCCGATGTCCCAGGGCTCGGCGATCAGCTTCACCTGGCTGATCACCGGGTCCTGCTGGATCAGGTCGAAGAACACGCTCAACCGGTCGACGTCGTAGAACTCCCGGGCCAGGGTGGACGCCAGGTCGAACCGGAAGCCGTCGACGTGCATCTCGGTGACCCAGTACCGCAGCGAGTCCATGATCAGCTGCAGGGTGTGCGGGTTGCGCACGTTCATCGAGTTGCCGGTACCGGTGTAGTCCAGGTAGTAGCGCTGGTCGTCCTCCACCAGCCGGTAGTACGCGGCGTTGTCGATGCCGCGCATGGACAGCGTCGGGCCCATGTGGTTGCCCTCGGCGGTGTGGTTGTAGACCACGTCGAGGATGACCTCGATGTGCGCCTCGTGCAGGTCGCGGACCATGGTCTTGAACTCCTGCACCTGGCTGCCGGCCCGGGCCCCGGAGGCGTAACCGTGGTACGGGGCCAGGAAGGCGACGGTGTTGTAGCCCCAGTAGTTCGCCAGCCCCTTCTGCTCGAGGTGGTGGTCGTTCAGGAACTCGTGCACCGGCATCAGTTCGACGGCGGTCACCCCGAGCCGGCGGTAGTGCTCGATCATCACCGGGTGCGCCAAGCCGGCGTAGCTGCCGCGCAGCTCCTCGGGGATGTCCGGGTGGGTCATGGTGAGGCCCCGCACGTGCGCCTCGTAGATCACCGACTGGTGGTAGGGCGTGCGCGGGCCGCGGTCGTTGCCCCAGTCGAAGTACGGGTTGATCACCACCGACTTGGGTACGAAATCGGCGGAGTCGTCGTCGTTGCGCTGGTCGGGGTCCCCGAAGCGGTAGCCGAACACCGCCTGGTCCCATGCCACCCCACCGTCCACCGCCTTGGCGTACGGGTCGATGAGCAGCTTCGCCGGGTTGCAGCGCTGGCCGGCGGCCGGGTCGTGCGGACCGTGCACCCGGTAGCCGTAGCGCTGTCCGGGCTCGGTGCCGGGCAGGTAGCCGTGCCAGACGAAGCCGTCGACCTCGCGGAGCCGGATCACCTCGTCCTGGTTGCCTCGCTCGTCGAACAGGCACAACTCGACCCGCGAGGCCAACTCCGAATACACCGCGAAGTTGGTTCCCGCGCCGTCGTAGGTCGCGCCCAGCGGGTACGCGCTGCCGGGCCACGGCCGCATGCAGATCCTCCCGTCGAGAAGTGGGCACACCAGCGGGGCCCTGTTCGGTCCCGCCCAACCTAGTGGGCGGCATCGATGCCGGCCGGGCCACCGCGACGTCGGCGCCGCGCGCAACCGGCGACCCGGCCGGCGCGGGCTCACCAGTGACGGTTGTCGTCGGACATGACGGACTCCCTCGCTGTCGCTGTCGCTGTCGCTGTGGCTGGGGACGCACCGGTCCGGAGCCCGGCTCCGGTCCGTGACGTCGTGGCGGGTCAGTGCCAGTGCTTGTTACGCACATCCCGCACCTCCTTCCCGGGGTGTGACTTACGGCCGTGACAGGGGCCCTCGATGGGGTTACCCTTCACCAGATGTGATCTTCGGTCACGCTGTGTGTGACGTCTTACTGAGCTGGGAGAACACATGGCGGTGGAGTCGTCACCGGCTCGTCCGTGGCGGCCCACCCGATGGGTGGTCTGGGCACTTCCGGCCCGGGTGATGACCCCGGTGCTCGTGGTGGAGCTGACCGCCCTGGGACTGTTCGCGCTGGACCTCACCCGCAACTCCTTCAGCCGGGCCGATCTGCTCGCCGCCGGGATGCTGGGCGTCCTCGGCGTCCTGCACACCGAGGTCGCGGTCGGGCTGGAGCGGTTGCGCCGCCAGGTCGCCGACACCCCGCACGGCGACCTCAGCTCAGTCTGGACCTTCGCCGGGGCGGTGTTGCTGCCGCCGGCGCTGACCACCGGGGTCGTCCTGGTCATCTTCACCCACCAGTGGTTGCGGGTGTGGCGTTCGATCGGTGTTCCGGCCTACCGGCACATGTTCAGCACCGCCACGGTGGTGCTGGCCTGCCACGCGGCGGTGGCCGTGCTGCGCTACGGCGGGGGAGGGCCGCTCGTCCAGCTCGACGGGCCGAGGGAGCTGGTCACCCTGGTGCTGTGCGTGCTGGTCTACGCCACGGTGAACACCGGCCTGGTGGCCGCCGCGATCGCGCTCAGCGCCCCCCAGCCCCGGCCCAGCCCAGCCCGGCTGATCGGGCACTGGGACGAGAACATGCTGGAGGTGGCCACCTTGTGCCTGGGGGCGCTGGTGGCGATGGGTATCGCGACGAATCCGTGGCAGGTGCCGCTGGTCATGGCCCCGCTGCTGGTGCTGCACCGCGCGGTGCTGGTGCGCCAGCTCGAGGAGGTGGCCAGCACCGACAGCAAGACCGGCCTGCTCACCGCTGCGGCATGGCACGCGCAGGCGGCCAAGGAACTGCGCCGGTCCCAGCGGGGTCACTCCTGCGCGGCGGTGTTGATCCTCGATCTGGACCACTTCAAGTCGGTCAACGACGACCACGGCCACCTGGCCGGCGACCAGGTGCTGAGCGCGGTGGCCGGCGCGTTGCGCGGCGAGGTGCGGGAGCACGACCTGGTCGGCCGGTTCGGCGGTGAGGAGTTCGTGGTGCTGCTGCCGGGGATGGGGCTGGGGGGCGGTGGCGCCGCCGAGCTGCACGCGATCGCCGAGCGCATCCGCCACCGGATCAGCACCCTGGCGGTCGTGGTGGCGACGTCGAGGGGCTCGCTGACCATCGCCGGGTTGTCCGCGTCGGTGGGTGGGGCGAGCTTCCCGGACCACGGGATGGGCCTGGAGCATGTGCTGCAGGTGGCCGACGCCGCGCTCTACGAGGCCAAGCGGGACGGCCGCAACGCGGTGCGCATCGCGGAGATCGCCGACCTGCCGCGGCAACGGTCCGCAGGGCTGCGCTGACCGCGAACCCGGCCGCCCGAACGGCGTCGACCGTTCGTCGTGACCTGTTCGTCACCAACGTTGCTCCGAACGGCCGAGTCCGCTGCTCCGTATTGCCGGTCCGTGCCGGTGAACGACGGTCAACGGCAGGTCGACGACGACAGATCGCCGGTGACTCGCCGCTCGCCGCGCTGGATCGCGCGGCGGTCTCACAACCGGCCTGTCGGTCTGGTGTTCGTCGCCGCCTCCGGTAATTTCACTCACGGATCAATGACAGCCAGATAACAAGCAGGACACGGACGCCCCCCGACGTCCGCCCGGTCCCCGCCGGAGTCCACTCGGTTGTCAGTTCCGGAAGGATGGTTGTGGCCCGGCATCGCTCCCCCGTGGGCCGTGGCGTGCACCGGAGTCCCTCGCCGTCAGGGTGGTCAGCCCTGGCGGCGGGGGCCGGTGGCGCACACCGCTCGGTAGACCCCTCGCTAGCCTCTCGACGCGGCCTGGTCGCCGCGGGAGGCGCGGCCGTTCTGGTCGGCCAGCTCGGCTTGACGCACGCCATGGACGGTGGCCCGCCGTTGCTGCCCGACCCGGCCGCGATGATCGGGCTGGCGCCGACCGAACTGGCCATCACCCAGGTCTCCGCCGCCGCGCCGCTCGCCGCCGCCCCGACGTTCGAGGGCTTCGAGCCGGTCGGCCTGGCCGCGGAGACCCAGCAGGCCGACGCCGACAAGCTGGCCAAGGCCGCCGGGCTGGTCGAGGCCGCTCGGGCCGCCGAGACCGCGAAGGTCGCCGATGCCGAGCGGGTCAACGCCGCCGCCATCACCCGCTCGGCCGACCTGCCGAGCGTGCGTGGCTCGCGCTGCGCCCCCAACCGCACCGGGTTCGGCGCGGTCAAGTCCTGGGTCTCCACCTCGGGCGCCCAGCTGCGCTGCATCTTCGGACCGTCGTCGGTCGGCGGGGTCGCCTCCCGGTCCGGGGTGTCCGACCATCCGCGCGGCCTTGCGCTGGACTTCATGGTCGACCGGGCCACCGGCGACGACCTGGCCGAGTATGCGGTGAAGTACATGGACGAACTGAAGATCAAGTACGTGATCTGGAAGCAGCGGATCAACCACGGCAACGGGTGGCGGGGCATGGAGGACCGCGGCGGGGTCACGGCCAACCACTTCGACCACGTGCACATCTCATTTGACGCGCGGTAGCCCTGCCAGGTTGCGCCTCGAACCGCACCGATTCCGGCCGCCGCGATCTCGTTGACGTGATCTGGGTCACGTCGTACGCTCCGACCGTAGCGAGGTAGACACATCGGTATACCTCAATCCTGGGTGAAGGAGCGTCGGTCCCCGCCAGTCGGTGTGCCACCTGCTTCCGCACCCGTCCGGGCCGCGATCGCGCTCACCGCCGGGTTGTCTGACTCGCCGCTGTCCGGAGCGAAACACATCGAGCGGGGAGCACTCCTGATGTCCCAATACGATCCGAGGACCAGCACCGGAATTCCCACCGAGCCCGTGGGCTCGCTGCCACGGCCGACGACGCTGCAGGCCGCCTACGCCGCGTACGACAAGGGTGAGATCAGCAAGGCCCAGCTGGAGGGCGAACAGGAGGAGGCTGTCAAGGACTCCGTGCAGCGTTTCGAGGCCACCGGCTCACCGATCATCTCCGACGGCGAGCAGCGCTGGTCGAGCTTCGCCACCTACCCGATCACCGACACACTCGCCGGCACCGGGCTGGCGCCGATGCTCGGTCCGGGTGGCCAGTTCTTCGCCATCTTCGCCGACGGGCACGGCCGGCAGTTGCCCAGGCTCGAGCGCGGGCCGTTCGAGTACCGCCACTACGCGGCCGAGTCCCTGGCCAAGTCGATTCCCTACGCGAACCGGCCGATGAAGCAGGCGGTCATCGCGCCGTCGATGCTCGACCTGCTCTACCCGCTCAAGGAGCCGGTGGATGGCTACAGCCGCGAGGACTTCGAGGCCGCGATCGTCGACGAGTGCGAGCGTGACATCCGCAAGGCGTTCGAGGCCGGCGCCGCACGGGTCTCGGTGGACTTCACCGAGGGCCGGCTGGCCACCCGGGAGGACCCGCGCAACCCCTGGACCGGTGCCGGGCTGCTGCCGCACTTCATCGAACTGAACAACCGGGTGATGGCCAGGTTCACCGCCGAGGAGCGGGTGAACATCGGCATCCACACCTGCCCGGGCGGTGACCGCGACTCGGTGCACAGCGCCGACGTGCCCTACAACAATCTGCTGCCCGAGATGTTCAAGATCAACGCTGGGTACTTCCTGATCCAGCTGGCCAGCGAGCGGGATCGGGACCCGGTGTACCAGTCGATCTCGGAGAACCTGCGCGACGACGCCGAGGGCGTGGCCCAGATGGCCTACATCGGCACCTGTGTCACCCAGAGCCCGCGGCCGGAGAGCGCCCAGGAGATCTGCGACCAGCTGGTCCGGGCGGCGAACTTCATCGACCGCCAGCGCATCGGGTCCACCGACGACTGCGGCTTCTCCCCGTTCAGCATCGACGAGAAGCCCAATCACGGTTCGCCCGACTACGCCCGGGACGTCGCCTTCCAGAAGATCACCAACAGGGTGACGGGCACCCGGATGGCGGCCGAGAAGCTCGGGGTGTCCTGAGGAGCGCCCCTCAGTGCCGCACTCCCCGCGCCGGCCGGGCGTGCGCCACCGCCGCCCGGGTGGCGTGCGTTTCACCGCTAGGGTCCTGGCGGTGTGCAGCGATGCCGGCGGGCTGGACATCACCAGTACCGCCAACCCGAGAGTGAAAGCGCTGGCGCGGCTGCGCCGTCGGCGGCACCGCGACGAGGCCCGGGTCACCCTCGTGGAGGGGTTCGAGGAGCTTCGGCTCGCGCTCAGCTCCGGGGTGGTGCCGATCACCGTGTTCCACTGTCCCACCCTGGCCGACGACGCGGAGTGGGACGAGGTCGGCCGCTCGCCCGGACTCGAGGCCGCCGAGCTGCTCCGGGTCAGCGCGGAGGTGTTCGCCCGGATCGCCTTCCGGGAGTCGCCGGACGGCTGGCTGGCGGTGCTGCCGTCGGTCGGCGGCGGCCTCGACGAGCTCCGCCTGGACGCCGACCCGCTGGTGCTGGTCTGCGCCGGTGTG
>JAJCYC010000240.1 GCA_029263115.1 Pseudonocardia sp.
CCCAGCCGGCTGGGCACACCCTTGAAGTACCAGATGTGGGTGACCGGCGCGGCCAGCTCGACGTGGCCCATCCGCTCGCGGCGGACCTTGGTCCGGGTCACCTCGACGCCGCAGCGCTCACAGATGATGCCCTTGAACCGGACCCGCTTGTACTTGCCGCAATAACACTCCCAGTCCCGGGTGGGACCGAAGATCTTCTCGCAGAACAGACCGTCCTTCTCAGGCTTGAGAGTCCGGTAGTTGATCGTCTCGGGCTTCTTGACCTCGCCGAACGACCACTGGCGGATGTCCTCAGCGGTGGCCAGGCCGATGCGAATCTCGTCGAAGAAGTTGACGTCAAGCACGTGGCTTCAGTCTCCCCTTAAGGAATATGGCTAACGGCAGGTGGTCAGGGGTTTCGGGCGACGTCAGTGGACGACGTCGTCGACGGTCATCGAGTCGGCGCCGGGACGGCTGGACAGGTTGATGCCCAGGTTCGCGGCGGCCCGCTCCAGGTCCTCGTCGTCGGAGTCGCGCATCTCGATCGCCGCGCCGTCGCTGGAGAGCACTTCGACGTTCAGGCAGAGCGACTGCAGCTCCTTGAGCAGCACCTTGAACGACTCCGGGATACCCGGCTCGGGGATGTTCTCGCCCTTGACGATCGCCTCGTACACCTTGACCCGCCCGACCACGTCGTCGGACTTGATCGTGAGCAGCTCCTGCAGCGTGTAGGCCGCGCCGTAGGCCTGCATGGCCCAGCACTCCATCTCGCCGAACCGCTGGCCACCGAACTGCGCCTTACCACCGAGCGGCTGCTGGGTGATCATCGAGTACGGGCCGGTGGAGCGGGCGTGGATCTTGTCGTCCACCAGGTGCAGCAGCTTCAGGATGTACATGTAGCCCACGGCCACCGGGTACGGGTACGGCTCGCCGGAGCGCCCGTCGTGCAGGATCGCCTTGCCGTTGCCGCCGACCATCCGCTCGCCGTCACGGTTGGGCAGCGTGCAGCCGAGCAACCCGGTGATCTCCTGCTCCTGGGCACCGTCGAACACCGGGGTGGCGGTGTTCGTGCCGGCCGGCGCGGAGAACAGCTCCTCGGGCAGCTTGGCGGCCCAGTCCGGCTTCCCATCGACCGCCCAGCCCTGCTTGGCGATCCACCCGAGGTGGGTCTCCAGGATCTGGCCGATGTTCATCCGCCGGGGCACGCCGTGGGTGTTGAGCACGATGTCGACCGGGGTGCCGTCCGACAGGAACGGCATGTCCTCCACCGGGAGGATCTTGCCGATGACGCCCTTGTTGCCGTGCCGGCCGGCCAGCTTGTCGCCGTCGGAGATCTTGCGCTTCTGCGCGACGTACACCCGGACCAGCTCGTTCACTCCGGGCGCCAGCTCGTCCTCGTCGTCCCGGCTGAAAACCCGGATGCCGATGACCTTGCCGTTCTCACCGTGCGGCACCTTCAGCGAGGTGTCGCGGACCTCACGGGCCTTCTCACCGAAGATCGCCCGCAGCAGCCGCTCCTCCGGGGTCAGCTCGGTCTCGCCCTTCGGGGTGACCTTGCCGACCAGGATGTCGCCGGGCTGGACCTCGGCGCCGATCCGGATGATGCCGCGCTCGTCCAGGTCCGCCAGGACCTCCTCGGAGACGTTCGGGATGTCCCGGGTGATCTCCTCGGCGCCGAGCTTGGTGTCCCGGGCGTCGATCTCGTGCTCCTCGATGTGGATCGAGGTGAGGACGTCGTCCTGGACCAGCCGCTGGCTGAGGATGATCGCATCCTCGTAGTTGTGGCCCTCCCACGGCATGATTGCCACCAGCAGGTTCTTACCCAGGGCCATCTCGCCGTTCTGGGTGCACGGTCCGTCGGCCAGGACCTGGCCCTGCTCGACCCGCTGACCCTCTTCCACGATGGGCTTCTGGTTCTGGCAGGTGCCCTGGTTGCTGCGGTGGAACTTGTGCAGGCGGTAGGTCTGCCGGGTACCGTCGTCGGCCATCACGGTGACGTAGTCGGCGCACAGCTCCTCGACCACACCGGCCTTGTCGGCCACCATCACGTCGCCGGCGTCGACCGCCGCGCGCAACTCCATCCCGGTGCCCACCAGCGGCGACTCGCTGCGCAGCAGCGGCACCGACTGGCGCTGCATGTTCGCGCCCATCAGCGCCCGGTTGGCGTCGTCGTGCTCCAGGAACGGGATCATCGCGGTGGCCACCGACACCATCTGGCGCGGCGAGACGTCCATGTAGTCGACGCCGCGCGGGTCGATGTACTCGACCTCACCGCCCTTGGTGCGGACCAGGACGCGCTTCTCCTCGAAGTTGCCGTCCCGGTCCAGCGGGGAGTTCGCCTGCGCCTTGACGAAGCGATCCTCCTCGTCGGCGGTCAGGTAGTCGATCTGGTCGGTGACCCGGCCCTCGACGACCTTGCGGTACGGCGTCTGGATGAAGCCGAACGGGTTGACCCTGGCGAAGCTGGACAGCGAGCCGATCAGGCCGATGTTCGGGCCTTCCGGCGTCTCGATCGGGCACATCCGGCCGTAGTGGCTGGTGTGCACGTCGCGGACCTCGAAGCCGGCCCGCTCCCGGGACAGACCACCCGGGCCCAGCGCGGACAGCCGCCGCTTGTGGGTCAGCCCGGCCAGCGGGTTGGTCTGGTCCATGAACTGG
>JAJCYC010000241.1 GCA_029263115.1 Pseudonocardia sp.
GGCGGCCGAGTACAGCCGCTCCACCCGGTCAGCGGCGGGGCCGAGGTCGACCGGGTCGAAGTCCCAGCTCTGCCGCCAGTCGCGGTCGAGCAGCAGCAGCCGCAGCGCCGACGCGGAGTGTCGGGCCAGCACCTCGGACACCAGCACCAGGTTACCGGTGGACTTGGCCATCTTCCGGCCGCCGATCCGCACCGTGCCCACCGACAGCCGCTCCCGCGCGAACGGGCTGACGCCGGTGACCGCCCGGGCCATCCCGGCCTGGTAGCAGTGGTGCGGGTAGTCCAGGTCGGCCCCACCCACCACCAGGTCGACGGCGGCGCCGAGCACAGTGGTCGCGATCGCCGCGCACTCGGCGTGCCAACCCGGACGACCGGACCCCCACGGGCTCGGCCACGCCGGGTCGCCGTCCCGCGAGCGGCGCCACACCGCCACGTCGAACGGGTCGTCCCGGCCCGGGTCGTCCACCGATTCGCCGTGCTGGTCGGCCGGCGCCGGCTCGTGGTGCCCGCCGTGCTCGGCAGCGGCCCGGCCGCGGAAGTAGACCTGACCGTCACGGTGGTAGGCGTGGCCGGTCTCGATCAGCGCGGCCGCCAGTCGCACCACCCGGTCGACGTAGCGGTGCGCCCTCGGGGCGTGGGTGGGCGGGCGGACCCGCAGCGCCGCCATGTCGCGGTCGAACAGATACTCCTGGGTCACCGCGAACTCGTCGTAGCGGCTGCTGCGCTCGGCGGCGGCCCGGGTCAGCACGTCGTCGACATCGGTCACGTTGCGGCAGGACTCCACCGCGGCGCCCGCCAGCCGCAGCACCGAGCCGGCGACGTCGGCCCAGACGAACGTGGCCGCGTGCCCCAGGTGGGTGACGTCGTACGGAGTGATCCCGCAGATGTAGATCCGGGCGGTGCCGATCAACGGGAGTGCCCGGCCGCGCAGCGTGAGCGACACCGGCGGCGCCTGCGTGGTCCCAGAGCCCGTCACGGGGGTCGCTGCAGCCATGCCGGCCATCGTGGTGCACCGTGGCCGGTCCCGCGCGGGGGGCCGACCCGGGACACGGCGTCAGCCGCGCAGTCGCCCGACCGCATCGGCCACGTCGGACTCGGTCCCACGGTTGTAGGGCAGCTTCATCAGCAGCGAGCCCATCGCGCAGGTGTTCGACACCGCGGCGAAGACCAGCCCGGCCCCGATACCGCCGGCCACGAACCGCAGCTTCGGCTGCCAGACGCTGCCCAGGATCGAACTGGCCACGATACCGCCGGCAACCAGCCGAACCTGACGCTCGAGCACCCACCGCGAGTCGGCCCTGGAGGCGGCGGAACGCTCGACCGGCCCGCCGGAGGCGACCCAGCCGTTCATCCCCTGTTCCAGTACCGCGAGCTCGCGGTCGCCGGCCCCGGCCAGCCTGCCGGCGGCCTGGCTCGCGCGCCCGCCGGCCTGACAGACCAGCACCAGGCGACCGCCGGCGGAGGCGATGTCTGCGAGGTGCGGGTCGAGCTGGTCCAGCGGGACGTTGACCGCGCCCTCGATGTGCCCGGCCTGGAACTCGCCCGGGGTCCGGACGTCGAGCAGACGGAGGGCGGGGTCGACGGCCAGCTCGGCCCGCAGGGAGCCGGCGTCGACGGTGGCGGGCGCGAGGATGGTGGTCATCAGGACTCCGAGGTGTGGTGACGGTTCGCGGCGGTGGCCAAGTTGTACGAACATTAGCCCGCGCCGCTCGTGCGGTACAACCCGCCCCCGGACCGCAGTGTTCCGACAGCCGCGCGCGACTGCCCAATTGGGTGATAACCGGAAATCTCTCACCCTCAGTGACCGAATCGATCCGCTAGTGGTCGCGCCTGGAATTACACCGGTGTAAGTTGAGGGTCGTCCCGGTGAGGGGAAGCGCCGAGCCTCCGTGACCGTGTGCGCCCTGCGGAGGCTCCCGATGACCCGTCGGTCCCCTTACGTGATCACGCTGTCCCCGGCTGATCGTGCGGTGTTGGAGGAGCGCTCGCGCGCCTACACCGCCTCGTTCGCCGCGGTGGTCCGCTCGAAGATTGTGTTGCTGGCCGCTGATGGCGAGGCGAACGTCCGGATCGCCGCGCGACTCGACGTGCATGTCGGTGTGGTCAGCATGTGGCGCAAGCGGTTCCATGAGCTTCCCCCTTGAGCGCGGACACCCTACCTGAGGTGGCTTCGGTCACCAGGAAGGATGTCGTCGTGCCGCCTCCCCACCCAGGGCCTCGGCATAGTTGATCTGTCTGTTATGTGAGCAGTTCAGCGGCGCGGTTGGGGTGTCGGCTGGTGTGTCGGCAGGCGGCGGCGATGTTGGTGGCGCCTGCCAGGCGGTGTCGGCTGACGGCGAGGTTGCGCAGAACGGCCATGGTGGCGGGTCCTGTGCCGGTGCGGATCTGGGAGAGGTCCTCGGCGAAGGTGACATCGCGGATCCAGTGCAGGCGGTTCTCGATGCTCCAGTGCCCGCGTAGGGCATCGGCGAGGTCGTCGGCTCGGATCTGGCCGTAGTTCAGATCGGTGATCGCGTAGATCGTCTCGGTGCGCCATTTGCGTCTGGTCAGGGGCTTGCGGCGGCGGGTGAGCTGAATGGCCAAGCGGGCGTGCGGGAACCTGATTCCGGTGCCGTGGTCGAGGGCGGCGAGCTTAAGGGTGCGGGACTCGGCGCGACCGTGGCCTTTGCCCATGGTCACGTCCACGGTTGGGATATCCGCCCAGGGCAGCGCGCGGAGCTGGTTGTGCAAGCCGGGCTGGTTGGCCTTGACCGTGAGTAGGTAATGCGCGCCACGGGCGTGCAGATAGTCGGCGTGCGCGCGCTGGGTGTGCAACGCGTCCGCGGTGACGATGGCGCCGGCGATGTCGATCCGGTCCAGCAGCGGAGCGAACGCGGTGATCTCGTTGGTCTTGGCGTCGACCTCGGTCTGCCCGAGCACGATCCCGTGGGTGTGATCCAGTGCTGCGAACAGGTGCACCGCCTGCCCGCCGAGGTGCCGCGCCCCGCGCGCGGTCTTGCCGTCCACCGCGATCGAGCGCGGCGGTTTGCCGCTACCCCCAGGATGCGTGGCGGCGGCCCGGTCGGCTGCCCGGGCCGCGAGCCAGGCAGACACGGCCCGGTCCAGCTCATCGGCGTCGAGGGCCTGCAGGATCCGGCGAATCGTGGACTCGCTCGGCGCCCACCGACCGATCCCGAGCCGGACCCGCACCGAGAGTGGCAGGTCATGAGCCCATTCCGCGATCGCCACGTAGCTACGTGCACCGGCCAGCACCGCGCATACCGCCGCGGCCAGGACCGTGACCAGCCGGTGTCGCACACCCCGAGACTTACGTGGGTCGGTCAGCCCGGCCAGAACAGCCTGCAGGTCCGGAGCCACGACATCCGCGAACGGGGACACCGCCCCCTCCGACGTCGAGGCCCGCTCCGCGGCGAGCACGCTGATCGGCAAGGATGGGCAGGCGGACACGGCGGCGCTCCGATGATCGAACTGGCGTGAGAACCGTGATGATCACAAACGCCGCCGTGTCCGTCCTCGCACCTACCGCATCACCAGCGTGTCACCGCGCAGACACGCCGGGTAACCCGACTATGCCGGGGCCCTGACGGAGTCGCACCCGTGAAATTCGCGGCTTCTCCTGGCGGTGGACAGTGCTCGGAGGCGAGTTATGACAATGATCTGCGGCCTGCTCGAAGGGGTAAGAAGTTTGACAAACGGACCTGCTGGGACGCGGTCGCGCTGTGCCGGCGAAACCGAGCTGAACTGACGGCCCCATGTGCCATGCTGACCATGGTGACCGTTACCGGACGGGAGGAAGCGATGCCCACCAAGGTCGATGAACACCTGTTGAGTGTTCCGCGGAACACTGCCGCCCGGCTGGCGAAGGTGTCGCTGCGACGCCTCGACTACTGGGCGTCCACCGGGCTGATCGGCCCCTCGGTCGACCGAACCCTCCAGCCGGGAAGCCGGGTGCGGCTCTACAACTTCCGGGAACTCTTCGCTGTCATGGTTGCCGCCGAGCTGCGGGAGCGTGGGGTCTCGTTGCAGCACGTCCGTCAGATTGTCGAGCACCTGCTCGCGCGGGGCTACGACCAGCCGCTAACCCAGCTGCGGTTCGCCACAGTCGGCAAACAGGTGTATTTCCAGCATGCCAACGGCGAGTGGGAAGGCGGGATCCGACCCGACCAGCTCGTGCTGCACCAGGTGCTCGACCTGGCACTGATCCGTAAGAAGATCGCCGACGGGCTGGAGCGACGCCTCGACGAGTTCGGGCGCGTTGAACGCCGTCGCGGCACTCTCGGCGGGAAGCCGGTGTTCGCCGGAACCCGCATCCCGGTGGATACTGTGCGCCGGTATCTCGCGGCCGGGCATTCCATCGACGAAGTTCTTGAGGCTTATCCGAGCTTGGGTACGGCCGATGTCGAGCTCGTCCGGAATGAGACGGTCGCCTGACGCGGTGCGGTTTCTCTGCGACCACGACATCGATGCAGCAGTCGCCTCCATGTTGCGTCGGCGCGGACACAACGCCTGGACAGCCGCGAACGCCAGGCGGAGCAATGCACAGGACGACGAGCTCACGGTCTATGCCGACGAGCGCGACGCTGTGCTGATCAGTCATGACGTCGAGTTCTCGGAACGGCGGAAACGCAACGTGGTCGGCAGGCACATCTTCCTCCGCTGCAACGAATGGGAGGCGGCCGGGCTACTGGAACGTCACCTCGACGACTTGCTGCCCGTGCTGAGCCGTTACAAGGACGTGTGGGTCAAGCTGTCTGGGCTCGAGCCCGAGCTGTCGTTCAGATGGGAATGATGACGGGCTCATGAAGTGAGGCTGGCATAGTCGTCGACCAATCGCAGGTCAGCGATGGACGCGACTGCAACGCCGTCGTTCCGCGTGGCCGGCGTGGGATCATTCGTGGGGCGAAACCACGGCAACCAGGGTGGTTCCAGTCGCACCCCGAGGTCCGGCCGGTTGCCATTGTCGCAGGTAGAGGCCGTTCGCGACGGTGTACGGCCCTCTTTTAATCCGCGGGTTCGGGGTTCGATCCCCCGGGGGCCCACCCCATCTGATCAGGCAAGACGAGCATATCGCGCGATCTTAGTTTGATCGATGCCTGCGGGTTTGGCTGAGAGTACACTCCGGGCATGCCGGCCGTCGACACCGTCGATGACGCAGCTCGGGCGGATCGGTTGGGCGTCGCGCTTCGGGACGTGGGGTGTTCGCCGCTTCAAGGACGTCCTGGCTCGGTGGCCGGGCGAGTTGGAGCGGTGGTACCAGTTCTCCGGCGAGCGGCAGCGGGGCCGCGCCCGCGCACGGCTGGCCGACGCCGGCTACCGCGCCGCGAGGGATTGACAGGGATCCGCCGCCCGGTGGGACTCCGCGTCGCGTGTGCGCCAGTCACGGGATCGCCCGACCGTGAGCGCGCCGGTACTCTGGGGGCATGTCCAGGCTCGATCGCATCACTTCCGACCCGGCGATCTGCCACGGTCAGCCGGCGATCCGTGGTCTGCGGTATCCGGTCGAAACTCTGCTGGAGCTGTTGTCGTCGGGGATGACGATCGACGAGGTGCTCGAGGATTACCCCGACCTGGAGCGTGACGACGTGCTCGCGGCGCTGGAGTTCGGTGCGCTTGCCGCGGGCCGCAGTCGGACGGTCCCGCTCGGCGCCGCGTGAGGTTTCTCGTCGATGCGCAGCTGCCGCAGCGACTCTCCCGGCTCCTGGTTCGGACTGGCCACGACGCGATCCATACAACCAACCTGGTTGATGGCAACCGCACCTCCGATGCGCGCGTCGCGCAACGCGCGGATGCCGACCACCGGGTCGTAGTCACCAAGGATCGTGACTTCCGGGACAGCCACCTGCTGAGCGGGTCACCCCGGCGGCTGCTTGTTGTCACGACCGGCAACACCACCAACAACGCGCTGCGTGGGCTGTTCGAGTCGTACCTGGACTCCATCGTCGCTGCGTTCGACGAGGCCGACTATGTCGAGCTCGCTCCGCGAGCGTTGATCGTGCACGGCAAGCGAGACGATGAGACTCCCGGCTGATCGAGCCACCAGTGCTTCGTCGCGTGGGATCATTCGTGGGGCGAAATCACGTCTAACAGGGTGGTTCCCATCGAACCACGAGGCCCAGCCCGTTGCCATAGTCGCAGGTAGAGGTGGTTCGCGACGCCGTACGGGCCCCTTTCAACCCTCGGGTTCGAGGTTCGATCCCCGGGGGGCCCACCCCATCTGATCAGGCAAGACGAGCGCATCGCACGATCTCCATTTGATCAATGCCTGAGGGTTTGCCTGTCATGGCTCAACCTCGTCGAGCGCTGGTTCCGCGAACTCGCCGACAAGGCGCTACGCCGGGGCAGCTTCAACTCCGTCCCATACCTGATCAGCAAGATCGAGGCCTACCTCGACGCGCACAACGACGACCCCAAGCCCTTCGTTTGGACCGCCGATCCAGACGATGGTCGCGCGCCGGCGGCGGGAGGCGGTAGCGCACTGCGAACGGGTCCCGGTGACCGTGGTCGGCCAGTTCCAGCCGTGGATGCAACCGCGTGGCGTCGCGTTCTGGGAATCCATGTTCAACCTGGTACTCGCCGAACTCCCGGTGACACTGCTGTGCGCCTGTCCGGTCGACGCCGGGCCGGTGGTGGACGTCCTCGCGGCGACCCGTCCCGAGTTGCGTACCAACGCCGGAGCGGGGCGCAACGCCGCGTTCCGGGACCCGTTGACCATCCTCGCCGGCACCCGCCGCTCCCGCCGCCGCCCCTGGGCAACCCCGACCGGCGGGACGGACTTCGTGTCCGCTCGTGAGTACCCGCTACGCACCCTTCCGGCTCGGGCTGGTGCCGCGCGAGCTGTGCGACCACCTGCACGTGTGGAACACCGGCGACGGAACCAGCGCCCGAGGCACGCTCAGAACCTGATCACTGGCCGTCGTTCCGATTCCGCCGACTCCCGCTGGTGTCCGCCAGCTCGAAGGTCGTGGCGTACGGGGATGGTCACGCCACCGAGATTCCACCGTTGACGCTGATCACCTGACCGGTCATCCGGGCGGCGCCGGGGCAGGCCAGCAACACGATCAGGTCAGCGAGATCGTCCGGGGTGGTTTCGCCCAGGTGCACCTGGGTCTTGGCCTTCTCGAAGCTTGCGGAGAACGGGTTCGACATGACCCGATCACCGGCCGGCGTGCCCTCGATCAGCGACGGCGCGACGGCGTTGACCCGGATATCGTCGCGCTTTGCCTCGACGGCGAGGGTGCGGGTGAAGGTCACGATGGCCGCCATCGCCGCCCCGACCACGGTCTCCCCGGGGTGGGCACCCTCGCTGCGTCCGAGGCGATGTTGATGATCACTCCGGAGTGTTGCGCGGTGAACCACGGCAGTACCGCCCGACTCGTCTGCATCGATCCCACGGCCTGGCCGATCAGGATCCTCCCGAGATCCTCGACGGGGGTGTCCCGCAGCAGCGACGGCACGTAGTCGCCGACGGTGGAGTTGACCAGCACGTCGGCCCGCCGAGCAGCTCGCACGCGGTCGTCACGGACGCGGTCGCCTGTTCAGGATCGTTGGCGTCGCCGACCACGAAGTGCACCTCGACATCCGGCCGGTCTCGCGCACCACCGCACAGGCCCGCGCACCCCGTTCGGCGTGTGGGTAGCGGTAAGGGAGCGCGGAGCCACCCGCCGGGCCGGGCCAAGACGAAGGGGCTCACCATCGCCGATGGCCGCTTCAGCGCAACGGCAACAGTGGTGCGAGGTCCATGTAGCCCTCGTCCCGGCAGAGCAGACCCTCCCGGATGTGGATGATCTCGATGCCGGGGACCGTGACGGTCGGGCCGGTACCGTCGCGGCGGCGGACCCGGGCGAGCCACAGGCACACCTGTGCGTCGGCGCCGGCGAGCCGTCGGTTCTCGGTCACGTCGAAGCGCATGTCCCAGGCACGCAGGAACGCGCCCACGTACCGGCGCAGGTCGGCCTTCCCCAGGATCGGTCGGTCCAGTGCCGGGTCGCGGTAGACCACGTCGTCGCTGTAGGTGCTGAGGATCGCTTCCGGATCGCCGTCATTCCAGGCGGTGATGCAGCGCTCGGTCAACGCGAAGATCTCACCGTCGCCGAGCAGGCCGGCTCCGGCGAGCGGGTCGGATGCGAGGTGGTTGTGGATCATGGCAGCTCCCGTCCGGCCGGTCCGGCTCGCACGGTCGCCGCGGACGTTGGCCACGTCGAATGCTCGCACGGGGCGGGCCGCTTGTGCCAACCTGGCGGTCCGTGGAGGATCGGCACGGGCGTGCTGAGATGCCGTCAGGTACCGCAACGGCGCTCGCCCCGACGCGCTCGGTCGCCTGCCGTGATCTCGACGAGGCGCAGGACATCGGCGGCTCGGTGTACTTCCCTCATCGGCTGACCTGCCAGGGTGAGCGGTCGGGGTTCGCGATGTGCCTGCGGGGTCTGCGGCTCGGACCGCTGATGGCCGGGGTGCTCAGCTACGACGTCGAGGTGCACATCGAGACCGCCCGGGAACTCGACAACCGCTTACGAGATCAACGTGCCGCTGGCCGGCGACCTCGACTGCTGGGTCGGTGGCCGGCACATCGTCGGCAGCCCGCACCGTGCCGTGGTGAACGGGCCCCGGTGCACCTTCAGCCTGCACGGGTTCGGCCGGGGCAAGCCGCTGTTCGGGCTCCAGGTGGCGCGGGAGGCGGTGGCGGCCCAGCTCGAGGTGCTGCACGGGCGCCCGGCCGGCGAACCGGTGGAGCCGCGGCCGGTGGTCGAGCTGGGTCACGGGCCCGGGCGGCAGTGGTGGGCGCTCGCCCGGACGCTGCTGGCGGCGGTCGACCCCGGCGGGTTGGGGAGCACCCCGATGGTCGCCCGCCCCCTCGTCGACAGCGTGCTGCTCGTGGTCGCCGGTGGCGTGTCGCCGCGACCATCGCCTGCGACCTGCTGTGCTGGCTACGGCTGCTGGGCCTGGACCGCTCGCTGGCCGACGCCGAACTCAAGACCTTGCGCTACCGCATCCTGCACACCGCGACTCGGGTCGTCCGCGGTCAACACCGACGAAAGATCAAAGTACCGGAGACCTGGCCTGGGCCCGCGAGCTGGAAACCGCGTTCCTCGCCGCGTTTCGCCCTGACCGCCCCGACCTGACCCAGGCGCAGGCGGTACTCGGCGAACCCGGCCAGCCGGTCGTCGACCATGATCTCGAAGCGGGAACGGTCGGGTATGTCGCTCACCTGGATATCGTCGCTGCTGGTCATGCGCGCTCCTTTGTTCAGCGGGTGCGGCGACCGGTCGATCGCCTGGGCCAGCGGGGTGAACTGGGCGATGGCCTTGCGCGGACCTGCCCGAATCGGGTGGTCATCTGGCCTCCGCTGGTGGGTGTCGTTGGGCGAGGGCAACGAGCGCACCGAGGCTCAGCAATGCCACCGAGAGGGCCAGGCCGGCCCGTACGCCGCCGGCGTCGGACAACAGACCGGCCATCACGGGGCCGGCGGTCTGCCCGAGCGCGAAAGCGACGGTCAGCCCGCCGATCGCGGCGGCCAACTCCGCTGGGGGCAGGGTCCGTCGGGCAATGGCGGTGACAGCGCCCACGACCGGCATGAACGAGGCGCCGGCCAGCAGCCCGGATAGGTATGCCGCTGGGGTGCTGTCGGCCACCAGCGGCAGGCCGGCGGCTACCGCACCCAGGACCAGCAGCAGCGCCAGACCACGCCCGCCCGTGGCCCGGCCGAGGACCGGACCCCACGCGACTGTCGCGACAGCGGCGGCCGAACCCAGGACGGTCCAGAACCCGATGATCGCCACAGCTGAGGCCCCAGCGGCGGACAGCAGCGCGACGATGAAGGTCATGTAGGCGATGTAGCCCGCCCCGAACAGCCCGTAGCTCAGAGTCGTCGCGCCGAGACGGCGAGGTGGCCTGCGGCGTTGGCTGTCCTGCTCGCTCGGCGGCGGCACCGGTTGTATGCGTCGGCTCGCGGCATGCGCTGGCCAGAGGGCGAGGACTGCGATCAGTCCGAGGACGAGCCACCCCCAGCGCCAGCCGATGTCGGCGGACAGTTGGTCGAGCAGGGGCGCGACGGTGACGCCGGACAGGACGATTCCGGTACCGGCGCCGGACATGCTCAGGCCGATCAGGACCGCTGCCTGGGCCGGCGTACGCCGGGCGCCCACAGCGGCGGCCAGGCCCGTCGCGGCCACGAACACGACAGCACCGGAGACGCCGGCCAGGGCCCGCAGGGCCAGGAGTGCGCCGAGGTGCGCGGTCGTGGCGCAGGCGAGCAGGGCGAGCGCGGTGACCAGCAGACCGCCGAGCAGGGCGACGCGTCCCCCGAAGCGATGGATGAACCAGATGGACACCAGAGCGCCGAGGAGGTAGCCCAGCGCGTTGGCGGTGTTCATCGCCCCGGCCTGGGCGTAGGACCACTCAAGATCCGCGCGCATCGGGGGCAGCAACAGCCCGTACGCGAACCTGGCCAGTCCGACGCCGGCCAGCGGACCAGCGGCGAGGCCCGCCGCGAGGAGCAGGTCGGGTCGCAACGACGTCGAAACCGGATGGTGTGCGCGCGGCACCTCGCTGACCACTATCGATGTGTACGTCGTTCAGGGCGGTTTCGGCCACAGGTTTCGTCTCACACGTCGGGCTGGCGTCAGCACCGGGCGCTGCGCGGCCCGACCATACGGCGGTGGGAACGGCCGTCGTGGTGGTCTCTCGTCACATCGACGGTGACATCTTCGAGGTGACCAAGGACGGGCAGCCCGGCGGATCGGTTGCTAAACCTGGATCCGCAGACGAGCTGCGTTGGTGCGCGGCGTGTGAATGAGGAAAGTGCCTTCTGAGCTGGGATGATGGGTGTTCCTAGGCACCGAACAACCCCGCTCGAGAGAGGCACTTTCAGTGCGAGTCTCCCATAGGTT
>JAJCYC010000242.1 GCA_029263115.1 Pseudonocardia sp.
AGGTACATGTCGTTGAGGTGCTGCCAGACCGTCTGCGGGTTCATCACGTTCTGCCGGGTGGTCACCGCGCCGACCTGCGGGTCGGCGAACGGCATGGCCACCTTGACCGCCACGTCCGGGGCCCACACGGTGTCCGAGTCGACCAGCGCGACCAGGGGGGTGCGGGAGGCTTCCCAACCCCGCCGCAGTGCGTCCCGCTTGCCCGGCACATCGGTGATGATCACTCGGACACCCAGCTCGCGGGCGATCTCGATCGACCGGGTGTCGGTCATGTCGATCACGCAGATGATCTCGTAGACCCGGTTCGCCAGCCAGGAGTTGACCGCGGCCCGGAACAGCTCCGGCTCCTCCTGGTAGACGGGGGTGACCACGGTCAGCGGCTCCCAGTGGTCGTTGACCACCGGGCGGTAGAAGCTGGCCGGGATCTGCCGGATGACCCAGCTGACCCAGCGGACGAAGCCGAGGATGCCGAGCGGAATGTAGACGAGCAGGTTCTCCATCGTTCAGATCTCGGTCCCGGCCCGGCTGCGGCGGACATTCCCGTAGGCGTCCCCTCGCGCGGGCGTTCCGGGCACGGCATCGGGTGCGACGTCTCGGCCCGGGCGACCCCCGTGGGCGCCGTGCCGGGGGGCAGGTGCGCCCGGCACTACGGTTTCGTCTCTGGTCATGGGGAACGACCACCTCCAGGAAGCTCAACGAATGAAGCTGATCTGGATAACTAGTCCATTCGAGCAGATGTCTGCGGCGGCGCTGTCGCCGGACTGTTCGTTTCGGGTGGGTTACCTACGCCTTCGCTACCTCCAATTGGGGGTAAATGAGTGTCGCTAACGGGTGAGCGGCGGTCAGTTCGACGATCCTTCGACCACTGTTCGGCCTGACGACCCCTCGCTGTGATGACAGACACCTCCGGCGTGTCGGACCCGGATCAGCCGGCCTGGCCGCCCCCTCCGACACCCGCCGGCAGGGCCTTGTGCCGGCACGAATCGGCCTGGCTGTGTACCCGGGAGCCCAGGTGCAGGGCCAGTGCCAGGGCCAGGAACATCCCGCCGGCCACGGCCAGCCAGGACGGCACCGCACTGAGCTCGTTGCCGGTCAATGGCCAGGTCGGTTGGGCCGGTTCGGTGGGTGCGACCACGGGTTCCGCCGCGCGCACGTCCGAGGACAGCAACTCGACCCGGGACTGGGTCTGCGTGCCGAAGATCTCCAGGCCCTTGCTGCCGGCCACGATGTCGGTCGCCTCGATCCGCGCCCGTCCGGCCACGCCGACCAGCACCTCGCGCCCGACGTCGGTGATGGACACGTTGTGCAGGTCGGCGGTGCCCTCGACGGACAGGCCCTTCCGGGCCCCGGACAACGTGGCTGACGGTCCGTCCCCGGCGATCGTCACGTGTCCGCCCGGCTCCACGTCGACCGCCACGTCGCGGGCGTCGACCGTGGGTCCGGTCAGGTTCACCCGGCCGGGTCCGCTGACCAGCACGCCGGTCTCGACGTTCGAGACCCGTAGGTCCCGCGCGCCCACCTCGGTGCCGGTGACCACCAGCGCCTTGCGGGCGCCGGCGATCGTGTCGGAGATGCTGGTGGTGGGCTCGGTGAGCACGATGGCCTGGTCGGCGCTGTCCCGGATCTGGTTGCCCTGTGAGGTGGTGCCCCGGGCGCCGCCGTAGACCTCGATGCCGATCTGGTTGCGGTCGAGGTGGTTGGCCTCGATCCGGGTGTTCTGGGTGGGGCCCAGTTCGTTGGCGTTGACCCGGACGCCGACCCGGTTGCCGCTGACCTGGTTGCCGGTGACCAGTACCGAGGACGAACCCTGGATGACGACGCCGTCACCGCGGTTGTCGAACACCTGGTTGTCGCGGATCTGGTTCGCGTCCGACCGCTCGTCCATCATGATCCCGTTGCCGCCGTTGCGGTAGGAGCGGTTGCCGCGCACCACGCTGTCGCGGACGTCCTCGGAGAAGATGATGCCGTGTGAGTTGTTGCCGTAGGCGTCGTTGTCGACGACGGTCAGCCCGGTGCTGGAGGTGTGCGGGTCGAAGCCGTAGATGGCGTTGTCCCGGGCGACGTTTTGCCGGAAGGTGACATCGACGGCCTTGCTGGTGTAGAGGCCGAACAGGTTGTGGTGGAAGACCGAGCGGGTGGCCTCGCCGGTGGTGGCCTCGCCCCAGCTGACGCCGTAGGCCTTGCTGCTGTCCGAACCGAGGTAGGCGAACTCGGAGTTGATGATGTCCAGGCGGCCGCCCTCGTCGTAGGAGACGAAGGGTCGGCGGTGGAACGGGTTGTCGTCGGGTCGGTTCTCCTCGGGTAGCCAGGAGGTGACCTTGGTTTCGTTGAACAGGACCTGGGCGCCGACGCCGACCACGTAGACGTAGGGCTGGGCGGCCAGGCGTAGCTCGGTGACCTCGGGGGAGACGAACTCCATCCGGGTACCGGGCATCTGCGCCAGGCCGACCTGTAGCAGGAATACCCCGGGTGAGGTCTGGCGAAGTGCGTCCGGGAAGGGGCTGCGGGCCACCAGCCGGCCCACGTCGCCCAGCGAGATCCGGCCGTCGAAGTCCTTCAACGAGGCGAACGTGGCGGCCCACACCGACCGCTCGCCGACCACGAGCTGCACCCGGTCGGGCTGGACCACGATGTGCCTGATCGACGTCCCGACCAGCTCCTTCTGCGACACCACCACGTCGAACTGGTCCGGGACCATCCTGATCAGGTTGCGCGGCGGGCGGGGGTTGTCCGGGCGCGCCTGAGGCACCCGCGCCCCGGCCGGCTCGGCGGACACCGTCACCGCCGACGACGCGCCGATCACCGGCACGTCGACGCCGTCGAGCCGTAGGCCGCTGAGCACCGCACCCACCATGCAGGCGAGGCTGGCGACGGCGAGCAGCGCGGTGAGCAGCTTCCTGGTCCTGGTCGGGCGAATACGCGAGTCGGTCATCGGGTCGGTTGCACCTCCATCAGGTGCAACGGCCCGACCACCCTCGGCGGTTGCCGGAGTGCCGTGGACTTAACCTGGATCCGCAGACGAGCTGCGTTGGTGCGCGGCGTGTGAATGAGGAAAGTGCCTTCTGAGCTGGGATGATGGGTGTTCCTAGGCACCGAACAACCCCGCTCGAGAGAGGCACTTTCAGTGCGAGTCTCCCATAGGTT
>JAJCYC010000243.1 GCA_029263115.1 Pseudonocardia sp.
CACCACCACGACGCTGCGCAACGTGGTGGGCGGGCTCAGCCTGGAGCAGACGCTCACCTCCCGAGACCAGATCAACAGCGTGCTGCGCGGCGAGCTGGACGAGGCGACCCACCGCTGGGGAATCCGGATCAACCGGGTGGAAATCAAGGCGATCGACCCGCCGCCGTCCATCCAGGACTCCATGGAGCGGCAGATGAAGGCCGACCGGGAGAAGCGGGCGATGATCCTCACCGCCGAGGGCCAGCGGGAGTCCGCGATCAGGGCCGCCGAGGGACAGAAGCAAGCCCAGATCCTCTCCGCCGAGGGCGCCAAGCAGGCCGCCATCATGGAGGCCGAGGCCGAGCGGCAGTCCCGGATCCTCCGCGCGCAGGGTGACCGGGCGGCCCGCTACCTGCAGGCCCAGGGGCAGGCCAAGGCGATCGAGAAGGTCTTCGCGGCGATCAAGTCGGGCAAGCCGACGCCGGAACTGCTGGCCTACCAGTACCTGCAGACGCTGCCGCAGATGGCCCAGGGCGACGCGAACAAGGTCTGGGTGGTACCCAGCGACTTCGGCAAGGCGTTGGAGGGGTTCACCCGGATGCTCGGCGCGCCCGGTGAGGACGGTGTCTTCCGGTACGAACCCAGCCCGGACAGCGGTGAGGGCAACGGCGGCCGGCCCGAGGACGACGACGCGTCGGTGCGCGACTGGTTCGACACCAGCACCCATCCGGAGATCGCCAAGGTGGTCGCCGAGGCGGAGGCCCAGGCCCGCCAGGAACTGCCGCCGATCAACTCCCGGAACGACGCGGCGGGCCCGCCACCGCCGGTGGGCTGAGCGGCGCCCGGACCGCCCACCGGCCCAGGGCTCGACGTGGAACGCTCAAACCCCCGGGTAGGGTCCCTCGCTCAGCTGAGCCGGAACCCGAACGGCAGCTCCAGGCGGTGCCGGCGCAACAGCTCCGCATCGGCCAGCAGCTCCCCGGTGGGGCCGTCCGCGACCACCACCCCGTCGTCGATGACCACGCTGCGCGGGCACACCTGCAGGGCGTAGGGCAGATCGTGGGTGACCATCAACATCGTCCGGCCCAGGCCCAGCAGCACCTCGGCGAGCTCGCGCCGGGCCACCGGGTCCAGGTTGGCCGACGGCTCGTCCAGCACCAGGATCTCCGGATCGCAGGCCAGCACCGTGGCCAACGACACCCGGCGCCGCTGGCCGCCGGACAACCGCAGCGGTGACCGGTCGCGGTGCTCGGACATGCCCACCGCGGCCAGCGCGGCGTCGACCCGGGCGGCCAGCGCGTCGGGCGGCACCCCGAAGTTGGCCGGCCCGAACGCCACGTCCTCGGCCACCGTCGGCATGAACAGCTGGTCGTCCGGGTCCTGGAACACCACGCCGACCCGCCGTCGGATCTCGGACAGGTTGGGCTTGGCCACGGCCAGCCCACCCACCAGGACGCTGCCCGCGCCGGCGGTGAGGATGCCGTTGAGGTGCAGCACCAGGGTTGTCTTACCGGCGCCGTTGGGCCCGAGCAGTGCCACCCGCTCGCCGGGTACGACGCGCAGATCCACCCCGAAAAGCGCCTGGTGCCCGTTCGGGTAAGCGAACGCGAGCCCGGTCACCTCCAGCGCGGCGACCGGCGCCGTCGGTCCGACCCGCGCGGTGTCGGTGGTGTCCGGTGAGGGGTGTGTGCCGGCGGTCATCCGATGCTCCACCCGCTGAGCAGGAGGCCGAGGGCGACCGCCGGGAAGGCGAGCCCGGCGCTCCACTGGGCGGCGGTGGCCCGCCCGGCGGTCAGCACCGGCATCGCGCCGGTCCAGCCGCGGGAGAGCATCGCCAGGTGTACCCGCTCACCGCGCTCGTAGGACCGCAGGAACAGCGCTCCGATGCCCCGGGCGGTGGCTCCCGCCTGCCACAGGAACCGGGGGTCGTGGCCCCGCGCGATCCGGGCCACCCGCATCCGGCGGGCCTCGCCGGCGATCACGTCGACGTACCGCAGCATCAGGGTGGTGATCGTGGTGACCATCGCCGGGGCGTGCAGCCGCTGCATCCCCACCAGCAGCTCGCGCAGCGGGGTGGTGGCCGCCAGGGTGAGCGAGGTCAGCACTCCCAGCGTGCCCTTCACCAGGATGTTCCAGCCGGCCAGTAGACCGGGTACGGACAGCGACATGCCGAGCACCTCGGTCCGTTCGCCCTCACCGACCAGCGGCAACAGCACCGCGAGCACAACGAATGGCGCTTCGATCAGTGACCGGCGCAGGATCCAGCCCGGCGGGATTCGGGCCACCGCCCACACGCTGGCGAGCAGCACCAGGTAGCCGCCGAACACGGCGAACTGCCCCGGGGGCGTGGCGACCACGCAGAGCACCCCGAGGAACGCGGCGACCAGTTTCACCTCCGGCGGCAACCGGTGCACCGGCGAGGGTCGGTCGAGGAACAGCGGATGCGAGTGTCCGGCGCCCACCGTCAGTCCCTCGGCCGACCGGCGGGGCGCCGGCCGAGCAGCCAGAACAACGCACCCGCCCCGGCGAGCGTGACCAGCACGCCGAGGACCCCCGCCGCCCCGGTCAGCCGTTCGTCGCCGCCGACCGAGTAGCCGGCGAGCGGTCCGGCGGCGAACGGGTGCTCGGTGCCGTGCTGGGCGATGCATTCGCCGGTCAGCCGCTCGACGCCGTCGACCTCGGTGACCTCGCAACCGCGTTGGGCCACCGTGTCCAACCCGTCCGGCTCCGGGCTGGCCAGGTAGGACAGCAGACCGGCGGCCAGCAGGGCGACCAGCAGGAACCCGGCGAAGAAGCGTGCGGTCCGCCGGCCGGAGCCGGGGGTGGTCGCCGGCCCGCTCATGCCGCGCTCCCCTCGGGCCGGCGGAGTTCGAGCGGGCGCTGGGCGCCCCGCAGCAGGTGTACGAGGTCGGGTCGGGCGGCGGCCACCGCGCCGACGGTGAGCGCGGTGATCACGCCCTCGCCGATGCCGATCAGCGCGTGCAGGCCGAGCATCAGCGCGAGGGTGTAGCCGAGTGCCAGGCCCTGGCCGCCGATCGCGTACTGCACCACGAAGCCGAGCGCGGCGGCGATGGTGCCGAGGAAAGCGGCCAGGAACGCCGTGGCGGTGAGTCCGCCCTTGCCGCGCAGGGCGAACCGGCGCAGCGCCAGCGCCACCCCGTAGCCGGTGAACACCGCGATCAGGGCCATGTTGGTGATGTTGGTACCCAGCGCGGTGACCCCGCCGTCGGCGAACAGCAGCGACTGCACGACCAGCACGATCGCGATGCACAACGCACCGACCCACGGCCCGACCAGGATCGCGACCAGCGCGCCGCCCAGCAGGTGGCCGCTGGCCCCGGGCAGGATCGGGAAGTTCAGCATCTGCACGGCGAACACGAACGCCGCGACCAGGCCGGCCATCGGGGCGGTGCGGTCGTCGAGGTCGGCCCGCGCCTTGGCCAGGCAGACCGCCATCCCGACCACGGCGACCACCCCGAACGCGGCGGCGGTGGGCGCGTTGACCAGGCCGTCACTCATGTGCATGGCCAGGTACATGTGTTGGGTCCTCCCGGTGGGGCCGTCCGCCACGCTAGGCGCGCACTGTGTGCTGTCGCAATGGTTCTGCGATAAGCATCGCCGACCGTCGACTGTGGCGCGACCCGGGGAGCGGTCGCCAGAGGTGACGGGTCACCTGCGCCGACCCGCGCGCCGTGCGAGGATCGCCGGGTGAGTACCACCGCCGAGCTCGACCTGGTCCCACCGTCGAGCGCCCTCGCGCCCGGGAGCGAGTCGTTACGGACCGAGGTGCGGGCATTCCTCGCGGGAGAACGGGCCGCCGGCCGGCTGGTACCGCGCTGTGACGTGTGGCTGTCCGGGTGGGACGAGGACTTCAGCCGGGAGCTGGGTCGGCGTGGCTGGCTGGGCATGACGCTTCCCGGCGCCTACGGAGGGCACGACCGGACGGCGCTGGACCGCTACGTGGTCACCGAGGAGCTGCTGGCCGCCGGTGCACCGGTCGCCGCGCACTGGATCGCCGACCGCCAGATCGGTCCGTCGCTGCTGCGCTTCGGCACCGAGTACCAGAAGTGCCGCTACCTGCCCGGGATCGCGGCCGGAGAGTGCTACTTCGGAATCGGGATGAGCGAGCCCGACTCCGGGTCCGACCTGGCCTCGGTGCGGACGAAGGCAACCCGGGCGGACGGTGGCTGGCGGCTGACCGGCACGAAGGTCTGGACCTCCGGGGCACACCATGCGCACGCGTTCTTCGCGCTGGCCCGCAGCGCCCCCGCCGAGGACCGCAACCGGCACGTCGGGTTGAGCCAGTTCATCGTCGAGCTGGACTCGCCGGGGGTGACCGTCCGGCCGATCCACCTGCTCACCGGGGCGCACCACTTCAACGAGGTGCTGCTGGAGGACGTGTTCGTACCCGACGAGCTGGTGCTGGGCGAGGTAGGCGCGGGTTGGCACCAGGTCACCTCCGAGCTGGCGTACGAACGCAGCGGGCCGGAGCGTTTCCTCTCGACGTTCCCGCTGCTGGCCGCGCTGGTGGGGGAGCTGGCCGGGCGGGCCGACGACCTGGGTACGGCCGGGCTGCGCGACCTGGGGGCACTGGTCTCCCGGGTGTGGACGCTGCGGCGACTGTCACTGGGCATCGCCGCCTCGTTGAGTTCCGGGGCGGCGGCGGACGTGCCGGCCGCGCTGGTGAAGGACCTCGGCACCCGGTACGAGAACGAGGTGATCGACGCGGCCCGGCTGCTGGTCGACATCCCACCGGATCCCGGGGCGGCGCCCGGTTTCGCCCGGTTGCTCGCCGATGCGGTGCTGCACGCCCCCGGGTTCACCCTGCGCGGGGGCACCAACGAGATCCTGCGCGGCGTGGTGGCACGAGGCCTGGGACTGCGATGAACACCGAGACTGCGACAAACACCGCTGCGACAAACACCGCTGCGACGGACACCGCTGCGGTGAACACCGAGCTCGCCGAGACGCTGCGCGCGGTGTTCGCCGACCACCCGGCCGACGTCCGCGACGGCCTGCCGGCCAAACTCTGGGACACCCTCGCAGACCTGGGTATGACCCTGCTCACCCTGCCCGAGGCGGCCGGCGGCAGCGGTGGTGAGCTGGCCGACGCCGCCGCGCTGCTGCTGACCGCCGGCGCGGCCGCCGCTCCGGTACCGCTCGCCGAGACCGATCTGCTGGCCGGGTGGCTGCTGCGCGCCGCGGGCCTTCCGGTGCCCGGGGGCAGCCCGCTTGCGGTGGCCGCCGCGCCGGCCGGGGGCCTGACGGTGAGCTCCGCGCCCGGCGGGGGCCACGCCGTCGCCGGACGGCTGGCCCGGGTCGGCTGGGCCCGGTGCGCGGGCCGGGTCGCGGTGCTGGCCGCCGGACCCGACGGGGCCGACCTGGTGCTGTCGGTCGACCCGGCCGGCCCCGGGGTGGCGGTGCACGAGGGGACCAACCTGGCCGGCGAACCTCGCGACGACCTGGAGCTTGACCTGGTCGTGGGCCCGTCCGACGCCGCGCCCGCTCCGTCGGACGCCCGCTCGCTGCTGGCCCGGCGGGCGGCGCTGGCCCGGGCGCTGCTGCTGGCCGGCGCGGCCGGTGCCGCGCTGTCCGGGTCGGTGCGCTACGCCGGCGAACGAGTCCAGTTCGGCCGCCCGATCGCGAAGTTCCAGGCCGTCCAGCAACAACTGGCGCTGGCCGCGGCCGAGGTGGCCGCCGCCCGGGCCGGCGCCGAGGCCGCCACCCGGATCGCCGCGAACACCGACTTCGCCGGCGCCGACGCCGCGCTGGCGGTCGCGGTGGCCAAGGCGCGCGCCGGTGAGGCGGCCGG
>JAJCYC010000244.1 GCA_029263115.1 Pseudonocardia sp.
CACGGCGCGGTGGTCGGGGTCGGGGCGACCATGCTCCTGCACTGCGACTTCGTGGTCGCGGACAGCTCGGCGAGGCTGCAGTACCCGTTCGTGTCGCTCGGGCTGGTGCCGGAGGCCGGCAGCACATTGCTGCTGCCCCGGGCAGTGGGCCACCTGCAGGCCATGCGGTTGCTCATGCTCGCCGAACCGTTCGACGCCGCGCGGGCACTCGAGCTCGGGCTCGTCACCGAGGTGGTGGAGCAGGGCGAGCACGTCGCGGTCGCGCGTGCGATCACCGCGCAGCTGGCGCAGCGGTCCGGCTCTGCCCTGCGGCACACCAAGAAACTCGTGCACAGCCAGGAGAACGACCTGTCCGCGCGCATGCATGAGGAGGCGGTGGTGTTCCGCCAGTTGCTGGCCTCCCCCGAGTTCGCCGCAGCCAAGGCCGCGTTCGGCCGCAGGCGAGGTGCCGATGCCTCGGATGGCTGAGTACCCGACCGCCGTCAGCGAAGCTTGATGAGGGCTTCCGGGCCCGCCGGCGGGTCGGAGTCGATGCGCAGCGCCGACATCATCCGAGCGAGCATCAGGTAGTGCCCGGCAACGAGCGCCAGCTCGACGATCTCGCGCTCGGGCAGGTGTGCCGCGACCGCGCCGTGGACGTCGTCGTCCACCTCGCCGGCGACGAAGGCGATGACGTAGGCGAGGACTGCCCGGCTCCTGGCCTCGAAGCTGTCCAGGTCACCCTTCTCGATCGCGTCGATCTGGGTCCGGGTGACGCCGACCGCGAGTGCGATGGGGACGTGCTGTTCCCACTCGTAGCGCGCCGCGAGGTGGCCGACCTGGAGGATGGCCAGCTCACGTAACGCAGGGTCGAGCGCCAGATCGTTGAGCACCGCGCCGCCGAAGCGCAGCCAGGGGAAGAACGCCGTCTCCGCATGCGCGATCAGGCCGATCACGTGTAGGGACGAAAGTTCCTTGATCTTGTCCGCCACAGCGGGCGGGGCGTTCTCGGGGGTCATGTACGAGACGCGAGCCATGGTGAGCACTTTAGCGGGAGATGTCCCGGGTGAGTCGACATGAGGTGAGCCGCGCCGGTCGGGCCCGACGATGACGACTATCCTGGTGCCGGCCGCTTCTCGTGGGTCGTCTTCTCCTCGTGGTATTCGGCCTCCACGTTGACCGACCAGATGTCGTGCTCACCGAGGCCGAGGATGTTCTCCACGGTGAGCATCGCGGTGAACATCGAGTGGTCCTGGTTGTTGTAGCGGTGCATGCCGTTGCGGCCCACCGGGTGCACGTTCGGCGCGTGCTCGGCCAGCCACCCGCGCAGCACCGCGAGGTTCTCCCGGAAGCCCGCGTCGTACACCGGGTAGGCCTTGGGCATCCGCACGACGTGGCCGGTCTCGACCTCGTCGGCGTGAGCCAGCCCCAGGGCGGCCAGCTCGCGGGTGCCCAGCGCGACCAGTTCGGCGTCCGGCAACCGCCACAGCTCGTCACCCTCGAACACGAAGTACTCCAGGCCCAGGCAGGTGCGCCCGGGCTTGACCATCCACTCCGACCTGGCGCCGTAGTTCTGGATCCGGCCCAGTCGCACGTCCGGGGAGTGCACGTAGATCCAGTTGTCCGGGAACGACCGGCTGGCCGGCACCACCAGCGCCACGGTGAGGAAGTCGCGGAACCCCAGCCGGCCGGCGGCCGCGAGCACGTCCGGCGGGGGCGGCGGGTCGATCGCCGCGAGCAGGTCGGGCAGCGGCATGGAGGAGATCACCTGGGAGCACGGGTAGCGGGTCACCGCCCCGTCGGTGGTGGACTCCACCGCCACCACCCGGCCGCCGGCCCGCCGGATCCGGGTCACCGGCGCTTCGAGGTGCACCTTGCTGCCGGCCGCCTCGACCAGTTCGGTGCAGCGCTCCCACATCATCCCGGGACCCAGGCGGGGGTAGTGGAACTCCTCGATCAGCGAGGTGATGTCCTTGCGGTTGCGCCCCGGCCGCAGCCCGGAGAGCACCGCGTTGAGCAGCGACAGGTTCTTGATCCGCTGGGCCGCCCAGTCGGACTGGATCTCGGTGGCCGGTACCCCCCAGACCTTCTCGTTGTAGCTCTGGAAGAAGTGCCGGTAGAGCCGGTGGCCGAAGCGGGCGGTGACCCAGCCGGCCAGGTGCGACTGGTCGCGCGGCGGGCGCAGCCGGGCCCACAGGTAGGACAGCGCGCAGCGCAGCGCCTCCACCGGCCCGAGCGTGCGCAGCGCGCCGATCGGGCGCAGCGGGTAGTCGAAGAACTTCGCGTCGTAGAGGATGCGGCTCTGCCGGGGGCGCAGCAGGAAGTCCCCGCCGGGCAGGATCTCGTGCCAGAACGCCTGCACCCGGCCGACCTTGGTGAAGAACCGGTGCCCGCCGATGTCGAACCGCCAGCCGTCGCGCTCCACGGTCCGGCTGATCCCGCCGACCACGTCGTCGGCCTCCAGCACGGTCGCCGGGACCTGGTGGCGGGCCAGTTCGTAGGCCGCGGTGAGTCCGGCCGGTCCGGCGCCGATGATCACCACGTTCAGCGTCGCGGGGTCGGCCGGCCCTGCCGGGTCGTCCGGCACGGTGTGGCCGAGCGGGGAGGCGGACACCGGGCCTCAGACCGCCCGGGTCAACGCGGACCCGTCCGTCGCGGCCGCGCACCGGTCCGCTTCGGCGCGGAACCAGTCGACGGTGCGCCGCAGCCCCTCGATCAGATCGATCCGGGGCACCCAGCCCAGCTCGCGGGTGGCCAGGGTGATGTCCGGGCGGCGCACGGTGGGGTCGTCCTCCGGGCGCGGGATGTGCCGCACCGGCTCGTCCGAGCCGACCAGCCGCTGGACGGTGGCCGCCAGCTCGATGATCGAGATCTCCTGGGGGTTGCCGATGTTGACCGGCCCGGCCAGCGTCGAGCCCAGCAGCCGAAGGCAGCCCTCCACCAGGTCGTCCACGTACTGGATCGAACGGGTCTGGCCGCCCTCGCCGGCCACCGTCAGCGGTTCACCGGCCAGCGCCTGGCGGATGAACGTGGGCACCGCCCGGCCGTCGCCGCGGCGCATCCGAGGGCCGTGCGTGTTGAAGATCCGCACGATCGCGGTGTCCACGCCCTCCGCCCGGCGGTAGGCCATGGTCATCGCCTCGGCGAACCGTTTCGCCTCGTCGTACACCCCGCGCGGGCCGACCGGGTTGACGTGGCCCCAGTAGGTCTCCGGCTGTGGGTGCACCTGCGGGTCACCGTAGGCCTCCGAGGTGGACGCGAGCAGGAACCGCGCCCGCTTCTCCTTGGCCAGCCCGAGGGTGTGCAGGGTACCGATGGAGCCGACCTTGAGCGTCTCGATCGGCATCCGCAGGTAGTCCAGCGGTGAGGCCGGAGAGGCGAAGTGCAGCACCGCGTCCACCTCACCGGGCACGTGCACGAAGTCGGTGACGTCGGCCCGGATCAGCCGGAAGGGGCCGTGCTCGGGCAGGTGCGCGACGTTGGCCGGGGAGCCGGTGGAGAAGTCGTCCAGGCACAGCACGCTGTAGCCCTCGCGCAGCAGCCGCTCACACAGGTGCGACCCGAGGAACCCGGCGCCGCCGGTCACGATCGCCTTCGGCCGAGGCACGGCCCACCGCCTTCCGCTGAGTGGTTCGCGGATCCCCCGGACCGGTCGACCGGTCCGGCTGTGCACCACTCCCTGACCTACCGGGAAGTTAGCCTATCCATATATGAGGGACAAGGTGGGTGGCCTCACCGGGCCTACCTCGGGAACACTGGTCGGATGTCGTTCCCCAGCGACCTCGACATCGCCCGTGGCGCCCGGCTGAAGCCGGTCGCGGACGTCGCGGCCGGGATGGGCTGGGCGAGCATCTGATCGAGCCGTACGGCCGGGACGTGCTGAAGATCAGGCTATCGGCGGTCGAGGAGCTGGCAGGGGCCGGCGCGCGGTGACCGCCGACGACATCGGCGGGGCCGGCGCGATGGCGGTGATCATGCGGGAGGCGCTGAAGCCGAACCTGATGCAGACCTACGAGAACACGCCGGTACTGGTGCACGCCGGCCCGTTCGGCAACATCGCGCACGGCAACTCCTCGGTGGTGGCCGACCTGATCGGCATCCATGCCGGCGACTACCTGGTCACCGAGGTCGGCTTCGGCGCGGACATGGGCGCCGAGCGGTTCTCAACATCAAGTGCCGGGCGTCGGGCCTGGTGCCGGACGCCGCCGTGGTGGTGGCCACGGTCCGCGCGCTCAAGGAGCACTCCGGCAAGCACCGGGTGGTCGCCGGCCGGTCGCTGCCTCCCGACATGCTCGCGGAGAACCCGGACGAGGTCCATGTCGGTGGCGCCAACCTGCGCAAACGCGGCGCTCGCGCTGACCGGAGCGGCCGCCGCCGAGGTGGCGACGCTGGCCGCCCGGTTGACCGACGCCGGCAACCCCGCTGGCCGGCGACGCCTGGGCGGCCGTCCGGCTGGCCGAGGCGGCGGCGCGGGCGGCGGCCGACCTGGTGCGGATCAACGTCGCTCACGGTGCGTTGCCCGCCGCCCTGGTCACCGTCGCGGAGCGGCACGCCCGCACGGCGGCCGGCGCCCTCCCCGACGGTGGCTGAGTCGGCCTGTGGGCCCGCAGCCCGGGTAGCTGCACTCCCGCTTCGACATCGACGCACTCCCGAGGCGTCGGACCGGTCAGCGGCTGGCGGAGCGGCGGTACCGGGCGTTGGCCAGCGGCGCGAACACCGCGATGATCGCCGCGGCCCAGAGCAGCGTTGCGGTGGGTGCGATCGCGCCGGAGTTGGGGTCGGGGTTGCGAGTTACGCCGCCGGCGTACTCGGCCCCGGGCGGTAGCATGCGTGGGTGCCGCGATACGAGTTCCGCTGTCGGGAGTGCGCCGAGACCTTCGAGGTGAACCGGCCGATGAGTGCCTCCGGCGACCCGGCCGACTGCCCTGCCGGGCACGCCGACACGGTGAAGCTGCTGTCCACCGTCGCGCTGGCCGGGGCCGCCCGCGGTGGCCCGGGAGGGTCCGCGATGCCGGCCATGCCTCAGGGCGGCGGTTGCTGCGGGGGCGGGTGCGGCTGCGGCTGAGTCGTCGGGCCGTCCGGGCGTGCCGGCACGCGTAGCCCGTCCAGCAGCGAGAACAGGGCCGGCTCCAGCTCGCCGCGGGCCGCCACCGGGTCGGCGGCGTTGCCGATCTGCAGCGCCGCCTCGTCGAGCGCGCCGCCGAGTAGCAACGCCAGCGGTCCGGTCGGCTGGCGACGCAGCAGGCCGGCGTCCATCCCGGCGGACAGCGCCGCATCGATCAGTCCCAGCCCGTAGCGCTCGGCGATCTCCCGCCAGGTCGCCCAGCCCAGCACGGTGGGGGCGTCCAGCAGGGCGATCCGGCTGAACTCGGGGTCGGTGCACACGTCCAGGAACGCCGACAATCCCGCGCGCAGCAGCTCCAGCGGATCGCCCGCCCGGCTGCCGATCAGCCCGGCGATGTCGGTGACCAGCTGTTCCTCCAGCTGTTCGTACAGGGCCCGGAACAGCGACTTCTTGCCGTCGAAGTGGTGGTAGAGCGCGCCCCGGGTGACGCCGGCCCGCTCGACGATCTCCTCGGTGCCGACCGCCGCGTATCCCCGGGCGCCGAACAGCTCACGGGCGACCCGCAGCAGCTCGCCCCTCGTGGCGTCGGCCCGCTCGGTCCTTGTCGACATACAGCCAGTATGTTAGCGTCCGATCCAGATACAAACAGTCTGTATGTGAAAGGTGGAGCCATGCTGAGTGTCGATCTGCCGCAGGGCGCGGTGCACTACCAGGACTCAGGGCGTCACCGGGCCTCCGGCGCCGGGCCGGTCGTGGTGCTGGTGCACGGGCTGCTGGTGAACGGTTCGCTGTGGTCCCGGGTCGCTCCGGAGCTCACCGGCTGCCGGGTGGTGATCCCGGACCTGCCGCTGGGCGCACACCGCCAGGCGATGCGCCCGGACGCCGACCTGAGCCCGGCCGGCCTGGCCCGGCTGATCGCCGACTTCCTGGCCGCGCTGGAGCTGACCGACGTCACCCTGGTCGGCAACGACACCGGCGGCGCGCTCTGCCAGATCACCGCGGCCGACCACCCGGAGCGGATCGGCCGGCTGGTGCTGACCAACTGCGACGCCTACCGCAACTTCCTGCCGCCGGCGTTCCGGCCGCTGCAACTGCTGCCGCGCATCCCGGGCGCGATGTGGCTGACCGGTCGGGTCGCCTCACTGGCCCCGGTACGGGCGATCTTCAACGTGCTCACCACCGACCCGATCCCGGCTGATCTGTATGCGGACTGGACCGGGACGCTGCGCGCCGACGCGGGTGTGCGGCGCGACGTCGGCAAGGTCCTGCGCGGCATCACGCCGCGCGAGACGATGCGCGCGATCGAGGTGTTGCGCCGCGCCGACCGCCCCACACTGATCGTCTGGGGTGACCGGGACCGGTTCTTCGCCCCCGAGTTCGCCCGCCGGCTCGCCGCCGACATCCCCGGCGCCCGGCTCGAGTGGATCGACGGCGCCCGCACCTTCACCCCGCTCGACGCCCCCGAGGTACTCGCCCGGCACATCGCCGAGTTCGCCGCGGCCGGCGTCCCGCAGGACCGTTAGCTCGAGTCCGGCCCGCCCGGACCGCCGCGGCCCGGGCCAGCCTGCTGTCCGCGGTCAACAGTTCGGCACCGAGAGACTCGGCCAGCGCGAGGTACCAGGCGTCGTAGACGGTGACGTTGCGCCGCGGATAGCTGACCGTGCGCAGCCCGCAGCGCGGTGAGCGCGCCACCTGCCCGGCCGGGATCGAGGTCACCGCGCGCACAGCGAGCGCAGCGCGGAACAGGGCGTCCGGCATCGGCTCGTCGACCGCGTCGATGCGCGGGTCGTGCTGGGGTCCCGGCCGGCTGCCGCCGATCTCCTCGGAGTACACGCACACCCCGGTGCCGACGTCCAGTTCGCACCAGGTGGGCCTGGGCGAACCGCATCCCCGGCCCGCGGTCCGCTCCACCCGCAGCGTGTCCGGCCGGCGGACCCGCGCCCGCAGGTGCTCCCGGGTGTCCGAGCCGTCCTGGGCCAGGCCGAACCGCAGGGTCGACCACCGCCAGGGCGAGGAGCGGGCCAGCGCGGCGAACCGGCCCGGCGTCGGAGTGCTCACCCGGTGATCGTCCCGTGTCGGCGCGCCGCCGTCACCCGATATCGCGGCGGGGCCGGCAGATCACCGCCGGACGGTCGAACCCGCGCACTTGTGGCTGTCGCCGAGCTGCCTGGCCGGGCGGTCTTCACACCGCCCGGCCAGGCTCCCCGCGCGGGAGCTCTCAGCCACCGGACGATCCGCCGGCGCCGCCCGCGCCACCCTGGGTGGCCGAGCCGGTGCCGCTCGTGCCGGTGGCGGCGGAGCCGGGGGTGTCCGAGTCGGACCCGCTGGACGAGTCGGACCCGCTGGACGAATCGTCCTCGGACTCCTCGTCCGAGTCCTCACTCGAGTCGTCCGTGTACTCGTCGTCGTAACCCGAGTTGTCCGAGCCCGAGTTGTCCGAGCCTGAGTCGTCCGAGTCCGTCGCGGACTCCCCACCGATGATCCCACCAACGCCATCGCTGATCGGGTCGGCGGCGGCGGTTCCGGCGCCGACCGCCGCCGTGGCGGCGATGGCCGCGATCACGGCCGTGACGCGCAGACGTCGCTGCATGTGCCTCTCCTCTCGCTGTCGCCGCACGCGATTCGTGCGGCAGGGGCGGAGGCTAGGCGACACCATGTGGGTGATCAAACCCTGGGGCGGCGACACCCACACGGACCAGCATGGATACCGGTCCGGACATTCGAGTGACCCAGTCGAGTCCGCCAAGCACGTTCTGGTCCCAGTCCAATACCGATCCGGTAACGACGCCCGCTGCGATCGGACAGGAGGAGGACCGCCACGCGGTCTCGCGGACCTCATGAGTCCCATGGACCTCGCCGGCCTCGACCGTGTCTCGCCGGCCCGATCGGAAGTCCTGCGTTCCGCGTAATTCAGGTTGACTAGAGGCCATGATCTTGGGTTTGACGTGCGGGAATGCGTCGAGACGGTCCAGTAGGCCGTGTCTCTAGGTGGTGGTGTTGTCGCTGGTCAGCGGCTTGCGGCGGCGAGCTC
>JAJCYC010000245.1 GCA_029263115.1 Pseudonocardia sp.
GTCGTCGATCCAGTCCTGCACGTGGGCCACGTGCAGCCGCAGTCCCCGCTCCGCCACCAGCCGGTCGCGGAACTCGATCACCTCGGGGTAGTTGTGCCCGGTGTCGACGTGCAGCAGCGAGAACGGCACCGGGGCCGGCGCGAACGCCTTGACCGCCAGGTGCACCAGCAGGGTGGAGTCCTTGCCGCCGGAGAACAGGATCACCGGGCGGTCGAACTCCCCGGCCACCTCCCGGAAGATGTGGATGGCCTCCGATTCCAGGGCCTCCAGCGCGTCCGGCGCATACTTCCGGCTCGCCGGGCGGGTCAGCATGGCGGTCATGACGGCTCCTCGGGGTCGTGGGTGATCGTGCCGGTCATCCGTGCAGGCCGCATTCGATCTTCGCGGACCCGGCCCAGCGGCCGGAGCGCTTGTCCTGGCCGGGCAGCGGCCTGGCGGTGCAGGGCGCACAGCCGATCGACGGGTAGCCGGCGTCGACCAGCGGGTTCACCAGCACACCGTGCTCGGCGATGTAGCGGTCCATGTCGTCGTCCGACCACGCGGCCAGCGGGTTGACCTTGACCAGCCCGAACTTCTCGTCGTAGCTGATCAGCGGGGTGTTCGCCCTGGTCGGGGCCTCCACCCGGCGGACCCCGGTGACCCACGCGTCGTAGCGGGCCAGGGTGCGCTCCAGCGGTACCACCTTGCGCAGCGCGCAGCAGTGGTTCGGTTCCCGGGCGAACAGGTCCTTGCCCAGCAGCGCGTCCTGCTCGGCCACCGAGTGGTCCGGCTCCGCGTTGACCATCCGCACGCCGTAGACGGCCTCCACCGCGTCCCGGGTGCCGATGGTCTCGGCGAAGTGGTAGCCGGTCTCCAGGAACAGCACGTCGAACCCCGGCCGCGAGGCCTGCTCGGAGGGTCGAGCCATCGACCGCGAGGCCTCCTCGCTGGGCCGAGCCATCGATACAGCCTTCGCCGCCAGGTCGACCAGCACCGCGTCCTGCATGTTCGACGCCACGATGAACCGGTCGCCGAACGTGCGCGCGGTCCAGGCCAGCAGTTGCCCGGCGGAGGCGTCCGGCCCCAGCTCGGCCGCGCCGGCCTCGGCCAACCCGCGCAGGTCCTCCACGGTTGCCACGCTCATTCGGACGTCACCCTTTCCGGAACTCCGATCCCGACCAGCTTCACCGCGAACGTGCGCAGGCAGCCCGCGCACCGCCACGCGCCGTGTGGTTCCTCCACCGGACGCAGATCCTCCTCACCGCAGTACGGGCAGTAGAACGGAACCGCGCGTTCGGTGCTCACCGCTCGCCGCCGCGGCTCATGCCAGGTCCGCCTCGTCGGCGCGGGCCACCCACTGGGGAAACCGCTCGCCCTCGTCACGCTGCTTGACGAAGTTGCGCACCACCCGGTCGACGTAGTCGCCGAGTCCGTCCGAGGTCACCTTCAGGCCGCGCACCTTCCGGCCGAAACCGGCGTCCAGGCCCAGCCCGCCACCCAGGTGCACCTGGAAGCCGGGCACCTGGTTGCCGTCGTCGTCGGTCACGATCTGGCCCTTGAGCCCGATGTCGGCCGTCTGGGTGCGGGCGCAGGCGTTGGGGCAGCCGTTGAGGTGGATGGTGATCGGCGTCCCTAGGTCGGGGATGTCGGCCAGCCGCTGCTCCAGCTCGGCGACCAGGGTCAGCGCGCGGCCCTTGGTCTCGACGATCGCCAGTTTGCAGAACTCGATGCCGGTGCAGGCCATGGTGTGCCGCCGCCATGGCGAGGGGTTGACCTGCAGGCCCAGCCCGGCGAGCTCGGTGGTGAGCTGGTCCACCTTGTCGTCGGGCACGTCGAGCACCAGCAGTTGCTGCTGGACGGTGAGCCGCACCCGGCTCGAACCCACCCGCTCGGCGGCGTCGGCGACCTTGGTGAGGATGGTGCCGGAGACCCGTCCGGCGATCGCCGCGGCGCCGACGTAGTTCAGCCCGTCCACCTGCTTGTGCACGCCGATGTGGTCGCGCGGCCCGGTCCACTGCTCCGGCGCCGGACCGTCGACCAGTTCGCGCTTGAGGTACTCCGTTTCGAGAACCTCACGGAATCTCGTCGGGCCCCAGTCGGCGATCAGAAACTTGATCCGGGCCCGGTTGCGCAGCCGGCGGTAGCCGTAGTCGCGGAACAGCCCGACCACCCCGGCCCACACGTCCGGCACCTCGTCGCGCGGCACCCAGGCGCCGAGGCGCTGGCCGATCTTCGGGTTGGTGGACAGCCCGCCGCCCACCCAGACGTCGAAGCCCGGACCGTGCTCGGGGTGGTGCACACCGACGAACGAGATGTCGTTGATCTCGTGCACCACGTCGTGCCGCGGCGAGCCGGAGATCGCGGACTTGAACTTGCGGGGCAGGTTGGAGAACTCCTTGCTGCCCACGTAGCGCGCGACGATCTCCTCGATCGCCGGGGTGCCGTCGACGATCTCGTCGGCGGCGATACCCGCGACCGGCGAGCCGAGCACCACCCGGGGGCAGTCGCCGCAGGCCTCGAGGGTGGTCAGACCGACGGACTCGAGTTTGTGCCAGATCGACGGCACGTCCTCGATCTGGATCCAGTGGTACTGGACGTTCTGCCGGTCGGTGATG
>JAJCYC010000246.1 GCA_029263115.1 Pseudonocardia sp.
TGGCCGAGCAGCTGCTCGGCCTGCGCGAGATGCTGGCCGACCACCACACCACCAGCATCCGCCTGGTGCTCACCCCGGAGCGCCTGGTCGCCGCCGAGACCCGCCGCACGATGACCGCTCTGGCGCTGCAGGGGCTGCGGGTGGACGGGCTGATCGTCAACCGGGTGGTCCCGCCGATCGCGCCGTCGGTGCGGGGGCCGGCGGCCCGCTGGATCCGCGCCCGCCGGGCCGAGCAACAGGACGTGCTCGCCGAGCTGGCCGCGTGGCGGCCTGCCACCGCCGACGCTCCCGGCCTGCGCACGGTCGCCTACACCGCGGCGGAACCGATCGGGGTGCCGGCGCTGGTCGAGGTCGCCGACGCGCTCTACGGCGCGGACGAGCCGCTGGCCGGGGCCGGCGCGGCGCCGCTGCTGTCGGTGCGGCGCACCGACGGCGACGGGACATCGCTGGAGTCGGAGTTCGAACTGGCCGTGCGGCTGCCCGGGTTGGACAACCGCACCCCGCTGGATCTGGCCCGGATCGACGACGACCTCGCGGTGACGGTGAGCGGGGTGCGACGGCTGGTCGCGCTGCCCTCGGTGCTGATCCGCTGCACCGTGCACGGCGCCCGGATCGGCGACGACGAGCTGGTCGTCGTCTTCCGACCGGATCCGTCGATCTGGATGCTGCGGTGAGCACCGAAGCCGACAGCGAGGGAGCATCCCGGGGGACGGCAGCCGGCGGAGCCGGCGGGGTGGGGCAAGTACGGGGGGCGCCAGCGACCGAGGAGCGGACCGAGCGCGGAGGCGAGGCATGAGCCCCGGCTGCGCGGGCCACGACGGGCTTGCGGACGAGCTGCGCGAGTACGCCACCGGGGCCCTCGACCTGCTGGAGCCGTGGCTGGCCCAGCTGCGCGACCGGCCAGCCGACCCGGCGACGCCGGAGCCGGCCAGCTGCGCGGTGTGCCCGCTGTGCGCCATCATCGCCGTGCTGCGTGGCGGCCGGTCTGAGCTGGCGGTGAAGGCGGTTGAACAGTTGGGCGGGCTGCTGGCGGTGCTGCGCGCGGCGCTCGAGGAGGGCGCGCGGGCCGGTGCCCCGGCGGACGGCGCGCGGACCGGCACCCCGCACAGCGCCGCCCCGGACGGCGGCCGTCCGTCCCGCGGCGGGGACGGCGCAGAGTTGCCCGACGGGGCGCGCGGAGTACAGCGGATCCCGGTCGCCAGGGAAGAGGACGCACCGTCGCACCCGTGCTGACCATCGGCGTCGACATCGGAGGCACCAGCGTCCGGGCCGGCGTGGTGGACGCCGACGGGAACGTGCTGGACACCGCCCGGGCCGCCGCCCCCGGCCAGGACGAGGCGCTGGAGTCCACGATCATCCGCGTGGTCGAGGACCTGGCGGCCCGGTACCCGGCGCGGGCGGTCGGACTCGCGCTCGCCGGGTTCGTCACGCCGGACCGGCGCACTGTGCGGTTCGCTCCGCACCTGCCGTGGCGCGACGCCAGGGTGGCCGACCGGCTCGCCCTGCGCTGTGCGCTGCCGGTGGTCATCGAGCACGACGCCAACGCCGCCGCGCTCGCCGAGCGGCGGTTCGGCGCGGGGGAGCGGTCGGGTAACCGCAGCATGGTGTTCATCGCGCTCGGCACCGGCATCGGCGCCGCGCTGCTGGTGGACGGGCAGCTCTACCGCGGAGCGCACGGGGTGGCCCCGGAGCTCGGCCACCTGCGGGTGGTGCCGGACGGCCGGGCGTGCGCCTGCGGCAAGCACGGCTGCTGGGAGCGCTACTGCAGCGGCACCGCGCTGGTCACCACCCTGGTCGAGCTGCTGGCGGAGCACCCTGGGCAGTCCCCGACCCTGGCCCGGCTGGCCGCGGTCGAATCACGGGGTATCACCGGTCGGCAGGTCGCGAACGCGGCGCGGGACGGCGACCCGCTCGCGCAGCTGGCGATGGCCGAGCTGGCCCGCTGGCTCGGCGAAGGGCTGGCGCTGGTCGCCGACGTGTTCGACCCCGAACTGGTGGTGATCGGCGGCGGCGTGTCCGGGTCCGCGCCACTGTTCCTGGACGAGGCCCGGGAGCACTACGCCCGGATCCTGACCGGGGGCCGCCACCGGCCGCTGGCCCGGATCCGCACCGCCCAGCTCGGCGAGGAGGGCGGCATGGTCGGCGCCGCGCAGCTGGCCCGGGAGCACCTCGCCGGCCAGCGTCGCTGACCGTGATGATCAGTCAGAGCACCGCGCCGTCGTCCACCCCGTCGCCGTCACCGGGCGGCGGGTCGGACGACCAGGAGCGGAACACCAGCCAGCCGAGCCCACCGGCCAGGGTGAGCAACCCCAGGGTCAGGCCCGTCCCGTCGGCGATACCCACCACCTCGGGGGCGATCACCAACAGCAGACCCACCGCGAGCAGCATGACCCCCACCAGGGCCGTCCTGCCGACCCGGGGCATCGGCGGCGGCTCGGGTGGGACGAAGTGGTCGTCCGGGTCGAGGATGTCGTCGACGTCCCCGGTGTCACGGGGCTGTTCGAACGACGGCGGCGACTCCGGTACGGCCGGCTCCGGCCGGGCCGGACCCGCGCGGACGGGCAGGCCACCGGGCCGCTCGTCCGGCCAGTGCGGCACCGCGCCCTCGGCACGCCAACCCGCCACGATCTCCTCGAACGAGTCGGACGGACCGGCGGGGTCGGGGGGGTGCCGGTCATCGTCGGAGTCGGCCGGGCTCACCCGGTCATGGTGACATGGATACCGCCCGGGACGGGAACCTGGCGTACGTTGTCCGCCGCGCGTCCGGCTCCGTAGGCTGAGGCTCGCGGGCGAGGAAAGGAGGCGGCGTTCGGTGCTGTACTGGCTGCTCAAGTTCGTGCTTCTGGGACCGCTGCTACGGCTCTGGTGCCGTCCGGTGATCGAGGGGGCCGAACACATCCCGGCCACCGGAGGCGCGCTGCTGGCCAGCAACCACCTGGCGGTGGTGGACTCGTTCCTGCTGCCCGCGATGGTCGAGCGCAGGATCGTGTTCATGGCGAAGCGCGAGTACTTCACCCAGCCCGGTTTCGTCGGTTGGCTGAAGAAGCAGTTCTTCACCGGCGTCGGCCAGGTGCCGCTCGACCGCGGCAGCGGGTCCGCCGCCAGGGCCGCCCTGGACACCGGCATCCGGCTGCTGCGTGAGGAACGGCTGATGGGTATCTATCCCGAGGGCACGCGTTCCCCGGACGGGCGGCTGTACAAGGGCAAGACGGGCATCGCGCGGATGGCCCTGGAGTCCGAGGTAGCGGTCATCCCGGTGGTGATGATCGGCACCGACAAGGTCAACCCGATCGGCTCGACGGTGTGGCGCCCGTACAAGGTCCGGATCCGGGTCGGTGAACCGCTGGACTTCTCCCGGTACTACGGGATGGCGAACGACCGGTTCATCCAGCGCTCGATGACCGACGAGATCATGTACGCGCTGATGGAGCTGTCCGGGAACGAGTACGTGGACATGTACGCGGCGAAGGCCAAGGAGGACGCCGACCGGGCACGGCGTACCCCGCGCCGCCCGGATGCCGGGTTGCCCAGCACGAAGGCCAGCTGACGAGAGCGTGCGCTACTTCTACGACTGCGAGTTCATCGAGGACGGCCAGACCATCGAGCTGGTCTCGATCGGGGTGGTCGACACCACCGGTCGCGAGTTCTACGCGGTGTCCACCGAGTTCGACGACCGCCGGGCCGGACCCTGGGTGCGGGCGAACGTGCTGCCCAAGCTGCCCTCGCCGGGCGACGGCGCCTGGCGCAGCCGTTCCCGGATCCGTGAGGACCTGCTGGCGTTCCTCACCGAGCCCGCCGGCGACATCGAGCTGTGGGCCTGGATCGCGGCCTACGATCACGTGGCGTTGTGCCAGCTCTGGGGCGCGATGCCGGCCCTGCCCCGGCCGTTGCCCCGGTTCACCCGCGAGCTGCGCCAGCGCTGGGAGGACGCCGGCCGCCCGGCGTTGCCTTCCCCGCCGGGAGATGCCCACGACGCGCTCGCCGACGCCCGGCACAATCTCGCGCGCTGGTGGGTCATCGAGGAGCAACTGGTTCGCACGGGCGGATTGCTGCACCGGTCAAGAGCGTGAGAGTCTTCCGCCTGTGCGTATCGGAGTGCTCACCGGTGGCGGCGACTGCCCCGGACTGAACGCGGTGATCCGGGCCATCGTCCGCAAGGGCGTGCCCCAGTACCAGTACGAGTTCGTCGGCTTCCGGGACGGCTGGCGCGGGCCGTTGGAGGGTCTGACCAAGGAGTTGGACATCCCGGCCGTGCGCGGCATCCTGCCTCGGGGCGGCACCATCCTGGGCTCGTCGCGCACCAACCCGTTCGCGATCGATGACGGGGTGGAGCGGATCCGCGCCACCCTGATGAATCTCGGGGTACGGGCGCTGGTCGCGATCGGCGGGGAGGACACCCTCGGGGTGGCCGCCAAGCTGCACGAACTCGGGGTGCACGTCGTCGGGGTGCCCAAGACGATCGACAACGATCTGTCCGGCACCGACTACACTTTCGGTTTCGACACCGCCGTCGGCATCGCCACCGAGGCCATCGACCGGTTGCACACCACCGCCGAGTCGCACCACCGGGCGCTGATCGTCGAGGTGATGGGCCGGCACGCCGGCTGGATCGCGCTGCATTCCGGGATGGCCTCCGGCGCGAACGTGATCCTCATCCCGGAGATCCCGTTCGACATCGACAAGGTGTGCCAGTACGTGGAGAGCCGGTTCCGCACCCAGTACGCGCCGATCATCGTGGTCGCCGAAGGGGCCACCCCCAGGGACGGCACCATGGAGCTCGCGGCGGGGGAGAAGGACGCTTTCGGCCACGTCCGCCTCGGTGGCATCGGCGAGTCGATCGCGCACGAGATCGAGCGCCGGACCGGTAAGGAGGCGCGCACGACCGTGCTCGGGCACGTGCAGCGGGGTGGCACTCCCAGCTCCCGGGACCGTTGGCTGGCCACCCGCTTCGGGCTGCACGCCATCGATGCGGTGCACGACGAGGCCTGGGGACAGATGGTGGCACTGCGTGGCACCGACGTCGTCCGGGTCCCGCTGTCCGACGCCACCGAGAACCTCAAGACGGTCGATCCAGCGCTGTACGCCGAGGCCGAGATCTTCTTCGGCTGATCCGGCGAGGCGAGATCAGGCGAAGATGCTGACGCCACCGGGGCCGACCAGCAGGCCGACGACGATCAGGACAATGCCCCACACCAGTTCCCGGCGCAGCAGGGCGAAGACTCCCGCCACCACGAGGACGACGGCCAGGATCCACAACAGGGTAGTCAACATGGGACTGGGGTAACCCGATCGAGTGGCACCGAAACCTCGGGTGCGGTTCCCGGCATGCGGCACCCGGGGGTGCGCACCGGACCGGTGCGCATAGGGTGGACAACCGTGAACTGGACCGTGGACGTACCGGCTGACGAGCTGCCCGAGTTGCCCCCGCTGCCCGGCACGCTGCGCAGCCGGCTGGACGACGCGCTGGCCCGGCCGGCCGCGCAGCAGCCCGACTGGCCCGACCAGGACGCGG
>JAJCYC010000247.1 GCA_029263115.1 Pseudonocardia sp.
CGGCGCGGGGTCGACCTGGATGGCCGACCAGGTGTGTTGGCAGGCTTCCGAGCAGAACACCGCCGAGGGTGAGCCGTCCAGCAGAGCGCCGCACTTGGCGCACCCACCGGGGTCGGGATTCGGGCCGGTGTGGTCGGTGTCGGTCATGCGCTGGCCTTTCTGGTGGGGTGCTCGACAGGGGTGGGTAGGCGGCGTGGTCGGCGGGCGCCGTGGGTGAGGCCGGAGCGGATGCTCGCGGCGAGTTCGCGGGTGGTGCAGTCGCACGGGCCGGCGGCGATGCCGGTGGCCGCGCGGGTGAGCAGCTCCTCGGCCTGGCCGTGATCAAGGGCTCCGGCGGCGGCGAGCTGGCCCAGGGCGCGGGCGGCGGTGAACACGGCGGTGTTGTGCTGGCCCGGCCCGGCGCGCTGGACGCGGTCCAGCTCGGCGCGCACCACCGCGTCGACATAGCGGTCCGACCACCGGCGCCCGGCAGCACAGGACGGCTCAGCCGGCGCTGAGACCGCCGTAGGGCGGTGTTCGGTGAGGGCCTGGTGCAGCCAGGTGGGTAGCTCTGCGGGGTCGGTGTCGTCGAGCAGCTCGTAGGACCCGCCCGGGTGCCCTGGCCGGCGCGGGGCGGCTGGTCGGGGCGCGAGTCGGCAGCCGGGCGCCAGGACGTACCCGCCGGCTCCCCGGGTGTCGAGCAGCGGTCCCAGCGCCCGGCAGGTGTTGCCCAGGACCAGGCCGGCCGGCGCGGTGAAGTAGCGGTGCTGCCCGCCGGATGGGCTCGACACGGTGAAGGTGTCCGGCAGCTCGGCGGCGCGCGCGGCGGCCAGCTCGGCGAGCACCTGGACCCCGCTGACGTAGCGGATCTCGGGTTGGCCGGGCTTGGGTGTGTCGGCGTCCACCACGAACAGCCCGGATGGCCCGCAGGCGATGCCGGCGTTGAAGCTGGGCCGGTGGCGGTAGAACTCGAGCAGCCGCGCCGGGTCGGGGCTGGCGCGGTGCTGCCAGTTGCGGATGGCGGGGCGCTTGTCCCCGGCCCGGACCGGGAACAGGTGCCAGCCGCGTTCGGCCAGTAGCAGCCACCCGGCGACTCGGGCGCGGACAGCGGTCGGTAGATCGGCGAGCTGGTCGGCGTGGTGTCGGGTCTGCGTGCTCATGTTGAAGCGGCTCCCGTGGTCACGGTGGGTAGCTGATTTGGGGTGTGCTCAACCGCGCCAGGTCGCCGGTTGCGGCGGGCCGGGCGGGTAGGGCGAGCGGGGTTAGATGCCGGATTAGGTCGGCGTGAGTGGGTTAGGTTTCTCACTCAGCGGCTAACTCGGTCTGATCCACTGGGTGAGCTGGGCGGAGTTACCGAGTTAGCCGAGTGAGGTCGGCCCGCCGCCGGCCCCGCTGGGGCTGGATTGGCGGGTGTCGGCCGGTGCGGGCCGACCTCACTCGGTGCGGGCTAACCGGCTTCGTTCTCGATGGCCTCGTCGTCGAGGTGATCGGGATCGACGGCCGCCCGGCGAGTGATCTGGTCACGGATGGTCACCGGATCGACGGGCCAGCGGTTGCCGGTGGAGGGCACCTTGATCCCGTGATCAGCCATGAGCTGGTCCCGCAGCGCCTTCCCGGTCAGGGACCGGTAGGGCGTCCACCGTGGGGCCAGTCGAGCCAGTAGCGCCGGCACATCTGCGGCCGGTACCGGCTGGTCGCCGAGCACCTCGGCGATGTCAGCCAACAGGTACCGGTGGGTTTGCACCTCGGGCGCCGGCTTGGCCGCCCCGGGCAGCCGCCCGCGTTCGGCAACGGCCTCCATCGCCCGGGCGATCAGCGGGGTGATCTGGTCGTTGTCCCGGGCGACGTCGAGGAAGTACACCTGCACGATCTCCGAGCGCTGCCCGGAGAACCCCTTGACCACCGCTGTGCCTCGGTCGGTGCCGGGGATCAGCTCGGTGGCCCGGTGACCGGCCGCGTAGGCGCCCTGACCAAGTAGGGCGTCGTTGGCGACGTGGTCACCGACGGCGAACGCGACCCCGTTCGAGCAGTTCCGGGTGACATCCCGGGGCATGCTGTCGCGGGTCGGGGCCTGGGTGGACAGGATCAGGTGAATCCCCCGCTTGCGTCCCAGGCGCACGATGTCGACCAGGAGCTTGGAGATCTCCGCCCCGAACTTCGGGTGCTGGATCGCCACGTGCGCCTCTTCGAGCAGGCAGAACAGCGGATGCAACCCGACACCCTTGTTCGCCAGCTCCCGGGTCACCGCCGGGGTCTCGTAGCGCACCAGCAGCTCGCCCCGGCCCTGAACCTCGGCATGCAGTTCCCGCAGGTGCTCCGCGATCTCTTCGATCTTCTCGTCCTCGGCGCCCATCACGTAGCGGGTGCACCGTGGCCGGAACGCCTCGAAATCGAAGTTCGCATCGGGTACCCAGATCCGCAGCTCGGCGGACGGGTCGAGCGCGGCCCCGATCATCGCTACCCGCGCGGCGGAGGACTTGCCCTGGCCGGGCATCCCGCCGGTGAGGGTGTTGCGCTCTATCAGCGGGATCGTGATCGGTGTCCCCCGCAGAGTCCGACCGAACGGGGCGCCCTTGAACACGTCCACCAGTCCGGCCTTGAGCAGCGGATACTCACCCGCGCCCTCGGCCAGTGCGCCCTTGTCGGCGATCCACAGATCGAGGATGCCGGCCTCGGTGCCGGTGGTCGGCCACACCTCTTTGGACAGGCGGTGCAGCCCGGTGGCCAGGTCGGCGCGGCGGCGGGCGATCTTGTCCGCTGCGACTCCCGCCGGCAATCGGACTACGGCATGGGTGCCGCGTCCGTCGACCCGGCACGGGGTGATGAACTGCAACGGCATCCCGGTCTTGAGATAGCCGGTGATCTGCGGAATCCGCAGCGCATCCAGAGCGCGGGCGACCGTGGTCTCGTCGATCGTCACGTCCGAATCTGGCGAGCTGGTAGCCAGCCACCCCGGGAACCGGCCCCTTCGGCGGCCCTCCCGCCACGCTCCGAGCACCAGCAGCACCGGCGCGATCATCAGCAGCGGGGTCCAGGCGAACGCGATGGCCACGAACACCCATCGCACCGCCGACATCGCGGCGGTGATCACCCCTGTGAACGCCCCGGCGCCGGAGAGCTGCACGAACAGCCCGAGCAGCAACGTGCACACCACCAGCCCGAGCAGCGTCCCGACCGCGACCTTCGCCGCCCCGAGCGCGAGGACCGGGAGATCCATCAGCCGGCGGTGCCGGCGCTCGGCCGCCGCTTCCTTGCGGTCGGTCCAGTCGGCGAGGGCCTCGCGGTCCCCGGCCGTCTCAGCCGCCCGGATCTGGCGGCGGTACACACCCATCGTGGTGCCGTCCCACGCTCGTCGAGCCCAGGACTCCACCCCCTGATACAGGCACAAGCCTTCCCGCAGCGCGACCCGTCCCACCTGGGCCGGGCGCTCGGCGCGGCGCACCACGGTGACCGTGCCGACCACCACCGTCCGGGCGGTGTCCCGGACTGCGAGCACCGTCGAACGGGCGAGCTTGCGATCCAGCTCCGCATTCTCGGCCGGCGTCAGCACCTCGCCCTCGATCACCGGTCCTGCTGTGGCGTCCGACTGGCCCGGCCCGGGCTGGTCGGTGCGGTTCGGGAACTCGAACACCCGCGCACCCGGCCCGCCCGCCGGCCCGTTCACCGGCTCGTCGGGTGCACCGTTCACGGGCGCGTTCACCGTGCCGTTCACGAACGGGCGGGGGCGGGGGTTCACGGTCTCCTTGATGGGCGGCTCATGGGCGGCCGGGCTCGGCGGGTTGGTGGGCTGCTCATCCATGACGGATCTCCTTGCTGTCGACCTGGCGGTTGGGTGTCGTGCTGGTGGTGCTGGCCTGGTGGAACGTCTTGGCGGAGGGACCACCAGGGCAGCGGGTGTGGTACGCGGCTGGATGGGTGTGGGTCATCGGCCACCCCGGCAGCCGCCGCAATGCAGCCCGGCGCACGCGGCACCGCCGCCGCCGAGTAGCAGCAGCAGCGCGAGGCCGGCGAGGATCAGCGCCCACAGGTGCGCCTTGAGCCAGGCGATCGCGGCGGTGACGGTGGCGATCGCCGAGAGCACCGCGAGGACTCCGACCCACACCAGTCCGGCGACCGCCGCGACCGCGACCGCGATCACCACCAGGCCCGCGAGGAGCCTGGGCCAGCGCGGGGCCGGCGGGTGGTGCAGGACCACCGCGTCCAGCGTGATCGGCGTGTGCACGGCCGGCGGCCGGGCCAGGCGCGGGCTGGTGACCCGGGCCAGCTCGGCGCCGGCCCATCCGGCCGGCGGGTCGGGGATGGGCATGGTGGGTGCTCCTCGGGTCAACGGGCCACGGTTACTCGGATGGCTGGTCATGCCGCGCGCTCCTTCTCTTGGTCGGCGCCGGCCGGGTCGACGGGGCCGGTCGGGTCAGGCGGGGTCGGCGCCGACCGCTGCTCGACGCGTAGAGCGGCGGCGAGCTTCACCGACGTACCGCGCGAGCAGCCGGTGACCTGTCGGCACCAGGCGGGGGACGGCTCGACACCCGGGGTGAGGTGGGTGCGGGCGTCGGTGAGGTAGTCACCCAGCAGCCGCCGCCCGTGCCCGCCCGCCCGGCGCGTCGATCGGGCGGACGCCCGGGCTGGCCGGGGTGGTGTGCGCGTGGTGGCGCCCAGCTCACGCGCGGGCGCGGCACCCAGCTCGGCCACTGTCATCCCCGGTGTAGAGCTGTCGTGTATCGGCTGCGGATCCTCGGCCGCCGCTACCAACGTCGTGGCGGTCACCGTGGCCGGCGCCGGTTGGGTCTGCTCGTGCGGTTGCGGGTCACCGAGCAGGTGGTGCAGCGCGGCGCCGGCACCCAGGACGAGCACCGGCAGGCAGGCCACGAACACCACCACCGGTACCGGTGCGCTGGTGTAGCCCAGCGCGGTCAACAGGTGGTAGGTCACCTGCCCGAGCAGCCCCAACGCGAGCGAGGCCAACGAGGACCAGGCGGCGAACCGCCGCGCGTTCGCCGGGATCGGCCGGGACGAGAGCCAAGTGCCCAGCGCGTAAGCGGAGTAGGCCTCGACCCCGATCGGCAAGGTGATCGCGGAGTTCAGCTCGAACCCGTCCGCGATCCCGGGCAGCGGGCGAACCAGGCCGAACCCGGCCATCTGCCCGAGCCCGACCCAGCCCGACCAGATCGCCACCGACGCCGGCAGCGCCAGCAGCACCAGCGGCCAGCGCCGCCGGCCCCCGGAGGTGGTGGTGGGTGTGGTGGTCATGAGTGGTCTCCGTCCCTGCTGGTGTGGGTGATGCGGTGCGCGGCGTCGGAGCTGGTGAGTCCGAGCTCGGCGGCCCAGCCGGCGACGTGGGCGGTGTAGCCGGGCCGGATCGGGCGGGCGGTGACCATCTCGGCCAGGACCATCCCGGTGATCGCCTCGTTGTAGGTCAACAGCCGATCGGGCAGCCACGACAACCGCCACACCCGCCGCCCCGCCGGGGTCACCAGCTCGGCGGCGTGATGTGCAGTGCGGTCGCTGCTCATCCGCCCGCCTTGGATACGCACACTCACCGCGCACCCCCGACCAGCGGGAACGGCGTTAAGATCGGGATCTCCTTGCTGTCGTCCTGGCGGTTGGGAGACCCGGCCCGGTGGAACGTCTTGGCGGAGGGACCGCCGGGCCGGCCCCCGCCACCAGGGGCGCCGGTGTGGCGGGTCATCGGTGCTCACCGCCGCCCGGGCGGTCCAGGCCGGCGGCGGCCAACCGGTCGGCGATGGCCCGCATCTGCCGGCGGTCCAGCGCGTCCCACACCGAGTGGTAGAGCCGGGCGACGTTGTCGAGCAGCTCACCCAGGAACACCGCCGCCAGCGCACCCAGCGCCATCCAGGTCCAGTGCCCGCCGTGGGCGTCCACCCACGCCGGGATGACGCCGTTGCGCACGAAGTGCACGCCCACCAGCACTACGGCCAGGTCGAGGGTCAACCCGATCACCGCGCACACCACCGCGTTCCACGGCTCGACGAACACCGCGCGCGCCCACCTGACCGGCACCGCCGCGGGCTGGCTGTCCCGCTCGTTGCCGCTGTTCGTGCTGCCGGTCTCGTTCATTGCGTCGCGCTCCTGATCACTCGGGTCGTGCTCGTGGGTCGCGGGTACCGCGCGCAGTCGGCGCCGGTCGGTCCTGTGGTCGTCGCTCATGACGCGATCTCCTCGATGTCGCACGGGTGGGCCGGCACGGGCGGGCGGACCGGCAGCGACCGGACCACCGCCGCGAGCGCCCGCCGGGTCTCCCGACGTCGGCGCCGCTCGGCCGCACTGCCATCCAGCAACGCCGATGTCATCCCCGGCGCCCTGGCCGTCGTCTTGGCCGCCTCGGCGATCAGCCGGCTGACCGCCACCGGGTCGAGCCCATCCGGGAAGTGGCCGGCCCGGCCGATCTCGGCTGATGTGCTGTTCACGTGTGCTGCTCCTTCGTTCAGTGGGCTCCGTTAGTCCCCGACACCCCCACGCACGGCCCCGACAAAGGCCGGCGTGGAGGATCGGCGCACAACGGCGCGCGGCAGCCTTGTATGACCTCCGATGACCACCTGGACCAGCGATCACCGCAGGTAACAGGAGGTCAGCGCGTGGCAGGTCTGCCCTAGCAACTGGATCTCTATGGAGTTCTCAAGGAACAAGGCCAAGCTGGTCCAGCGGCCTGGACGAGGTCCGCGCTACGGAGCGGGCACCGACCGGATCACTGGATTGATAGTGCACACTAGAGCGCGCTAGGTCAATGTCAGGCGCAGCATTCCACCGAGCGCACTAGTGCGCTCTAGGTGGTCACAGCTACGCTGGTGAGATGGGCATCAACCGCAACAGCCCCGTGCCGATCACAGATCAGGTCGAGGCAGACCTCCGCCGCCGGATCGCCGCTGGCGAGATCACTGACCGGCTGCCGTCGCTCAAGGCGCTCGCCAGTGATTACGGCGTTGCCCCGATGACGGTGCAGGCGGTGATCAAGGATCTCCAGCGGGACGGCGTCGTGGCGACGGTCACCGGGCGCGGAACGTTCGTTCGGAGCGCGGCCGGCACTCCTGACGACGCCTCCGACTCGGACGAGCTGGTGTCCCTCCGGCGCGACATGGACGAGATGCGGGTCCGGCTGGACGCTCTGGAACGTGTGGTTGAAACCGGAGGTTCGAGCTGAGTTCTTGGTGCCGTTCATGGGATCAAATATCGGCGGCTTACGCGCACCTCAACAGGTGACAGCAAGGACACCGATAGACAGGGGGAGTGTCCGTGGACATCGGGACAGACGGGGTGGACACCGGGACATCGACGGCCATATCCAAGGCGTCCGTCCCGAATCAGGTGATAGCGAAGCTTCGAGCCGATAAGGGCTGGGGCCGTGGACGGCTAGCGCTTGAGTTCGATCGGTTCTGCACACTCAAGGGCTGGTCGTCGCCGGGGGAGCCGAACATCTCGAAACAGATCTACCGACTTGAGACAGGTAAGACCCGTCGGCCCGATGAGTTCTATGCTCGGCTGTACTGCGAGTACTTCGGTAAGTCGCCTCAGGAGTTGTTCGGAGACACCTCGGCTCCGTGCGCTGGTTCCCGATGCGAGCTGACCAGTCACAAGTTCGTTCCGGCGTTCGTTGGAGCTGAAGCGGCCCGGCTACTGGTCGAGAAACTCGACATGGAGGCGAGTAGCAGCCAGTGGCTTCCGTGCTCCGTCGTTCCGCTCGAACATTCCGACGGAAACTGTGTGCTGTACGTGTTTCCGTTCGGCGTCGCGATGTTCCATCTCGTCGAGACCCGCACTTTTGATTCGGTGGCGGAGCTGGCGGTCTGGCGTCGAGTGTCGTACGTCGAGAATCGGGAGTGGGCCGCCGGCAAACTTTGGGATTTGCTCGGATCGGCGGCGGCGGAACCGAGCTATGTACTCAGCATGTATTTCGTGCGGGAGCCGTGTTGGTCGGATCTTCAGTTGGACACCGCACTCCGGCTGATGTGCGTGCCCCGCGTGCTGCTAGAGCGTGAAGCGGAGCCGGCGCCGGCCTCGTTGGCCCGCGCCGAGCTCGTCGAGCAGTCGCTCCTACGGGAGGGCTTTGAGCACGCCGAAGTGGTGGAGTTCGGGATCAAAGGGGTAGCCAAGGGCTTTGCGTCCTGGTCCGGTGTCGTCTACTACCCGGTTGCAGAGTCCCGCGCGCTCTCGGAGGATGAACTAGTTCGTTGTGAGCTGTCGGTGCAAGCGGTATGGGCCTACTGCGACTACATTAGAAACGAGGTCGAGCAAGGCCTAGATCCATTGGTAGATGATGAGTACGGCTGGCGGTTTCTTCGTGGCGTGCGATCACGTCTGACTACCGAACGGCCCCGCGAATCATCCCAACATAGATCTATGCGTGAAGCAATCATCGAAACGAGCGGTCTTGCGCGTCACCTGACGCATGCGGTCGAGACGCTCCGTGAGGCGAACGGAGGAGTGCGTTGAGTACCTCAAGGGCAGTGCTCGTTGTCGTGGACATGCAGAACGGATTCGTTCGGGAGAAGTCCGCACACGTCGTCCCGGTCATCGCCGACATCACTCGGCGATGGCAAGATGCTGGCGGTGACACCGTATTCACTCGGTACCTGAACTTTCCCGGTAGCGTGTTCGAGCGACTCATCCACTGGACCAAGCTGCGGGAATCACCCGAGATCGACATTGTCCCGGAGTTGACCGATCTGGCCGCGCGATCGACCGCAATCGTTGACAAGACCATCTACAGCCTGTTCAGCGAGGAAGGTGCACGGCTGGTCAGGGAACGTGGCTGGACGGATCTCTATATCTGTGGAATCGCAACCGAAAGCTGTGTACTCAAGACGGCGGTTGACGCATTCGAGCGTGACCTCACTCCTTGGCTGATTCAGGACGCATCCGCCAGTCACGCCGGCTCGGAAGCGCATGACGCTGGAATCCTGGTGTCCTCTCGGTTCATCGGGAAAGACCAGATCATCAGCGTGGACGATGTGCCGCTCAATCTCTTGCCGGTCCCCGCGTGACTCAACCGGCCGCGGTCGTCGACATCGACGGCACTGTCGCCGACGTCCGGCACCGGCTGCATCTGCTCGCCGGAGCGCCCACACACGATGACTGGGTCCGCTTCTTCGAGGCGGCCGGCGCTGATCCGGTCCTCAAAGCTGGCGCCACACTCGCGCGGGAGCTGGCCGCCGACCACCCGATCGTCTGGCTCACCGGCCGGCCCGAGAGGGTTCGGGGGCTCACCGAGGACTGGCTACGGACGCACGAGCTGCCGGCGGGCCGGCTGCTGATGCAGGGCTCCGAGGACCGCCGGCTCGCGCGGCACGTAAAGCTCGAACACCTCCACCAACTGAGTGCTGCCGGCGGCGTCGCCCTGGTGGTCGACGACGATCCGCGCGTGGTCGAGCTGGTGTCCGCCGCCGGCTACCGCACCCAGCTCGCGGACTGGCTGCCCTGGCGTTCAGTCCTCACCGGGGTCCCTCGTTGACGGCGTGTGGCAAATGCGTGGCCAAGTGCCGCCCGCATCGCGGCTCTACTTTGCTCCGGTGCTGGTCAGGGGGCTTATCTGGGCCGTTCTGCGACTCCACTGTAAATCCGTCGCGAAAGCTTCGAAGGTTCGAATCCTTCACCCGCCACATCAGCGAAACCGGCCCTTGAACTGCGGAAACGCGGACAGGGGCCGGTTTTGCGCCATCCGGCCATGTTCCGCTCTGTCCGGCTGTTCACGGATGTTGACGGACGCATCACGGATGCCCCTCGGTCCGGCAGGGATGAACCCGCGCCGCGAGATCACCACTTCCGAGGGGTCTGCGCGTACCGGAACAAACGGCTGTCAGCCGATGGGAGGCGTCGAACACGCAGGCTGTCGTCACCGATGACGGCCACGCTCCCAGCACGCGAATCTTCGTCAACGTCGGGCAGGTTGGCGAGCAGCAGCGCGGCCAGGGCCTCCACACGGCGGCCGACGACGCGGTGGACGAGCACTACAGCAGGCCGGCTGGCACGGGTCGCGGCCAGGAGCGCGCCGACGTCAGTATCAGCGCTGACGAGCACTCGGTCATCGTCCGGCGCAGTTGGCATCACCACGGTGTCCGGTGCCGCGCGCAATCCCAGCGTGGCCACGTGGACGGCGTCCCCGCCGGCCTTGCTCAGGACCTCGGCGAGTCGAGGGGACAAGTTGTTGTCGAGCAGCAGCCTCATGCAGACGATCGGAGGAGGAGCTGCCGCTCCCGCACCGTCTCGGCCGCATAGCGCAGTGCTTCGGCCACGTCCTCGGGGGTGAGGTCGGGCAGGTCCCGCCGGTTGGCGTAGGTGTAGGCGAGGAATTCGTCCAGCTCCTCATCGGAGGCGAACACGTCGCAGGCCATCTCGTCGAGGGACTCGATCGGGCGTACGGCCTGGCGGCAGGCCAGTTCCTCGACTGTCACCCGAGGACGCTTCTGGGACTTGTCGGTCGTCACCGGTACCTCCGTGGGATCGTCCTCACCGTCTCACGACGCCACGATCGAACCGACTGGCCGCAGCGGCCTGACCTGCGGGATCGAAGGTTACGGACCCGGCCCCTGAACTGCGGAAACGCGGACAGGGGCCGGTTCTGCGTAGTCCGGGCCTGTCCAGCTGTAGACCGCTGGTTAGGGCAATCCACGGACGCATCACGGACGCGAGGACGCGCCCGAGGGCGGCCCGGCAGGGATGAACCCGCGGCCTGGAGCGGTGTAGATCAATCCGCTCGGCGCGCGGGTTCGGGGCGCTCGTCCATCTGGCTACAGAGCGTGGTAGCTGACCACTCTGGGACACCGACGTGGCCACCGGACCGGGTGTCATCGGCGGTTACCCCACGGGTGGCGGATTGCCGTGCACCGTCCCGGGCGGCCACGGTGGAGCGGCGCGATCGACCGGCCGCGAAGACGCGGGACGGCGGTCGGCGAGCAGCACACTGGGGGTCAGTATGCAGGCCGAGACCGGAGACCGGGTGGTGGTCGAGACCGCCAGGCTCGACGCGCCACGGCGGTCGGGTGAGGTCCTCGAGGTGCTCGGGGCCGGCGCGGAGCGGCACTACCGGGTGCGGTGGCAGGACGGACACGAGTCGATCTACTTCCCCGGCCCGGACGCCCACGTGGAGCTGGGCAGCTAACCTCAGATCTTGGGGGTGACCCGGTCGAGTACCTCGGCGCTGGCCGAGTCGGACGCGGTGCCGGTGCCCGCGGTGCGCCACAGCCCGTCGGCGCGACCGGCGAAGAAGACCTCGGCGACCGCGGTCGGGGCGTGCCGCACCAGCAGCGAACCCTGCAGGCAGACCCCGGCCAGCTCGGCCAGTCGGCGGGCCCGGCGCTCGTCCGGCGCGGCCAGTTCGGTGCGCAGTGCGCGGGCCGCCCGGTCCAGTGCCGGGTGCCCGCCGACCGCCGCGTCCACCTCGTCGAGCAGCGCCTGCACACACTCCGGCTCACGGGTGATCGCCCGCACCACATCGAGCGCGGTGACGTTGCCCGAGCCCTCCCAGATCGAGTTCAGCGGGGACTCGCGGTAGAGCCGGGGCAACCCGGACTCCTCGACGAACCCGTTGCCGCCCAGGCACTCCTGGGCCTCGGCCACCACCGCCGCCGTCCGCTTGCACACCAGGTACTTCGACACCGGCAGTGCCAGCCGCAGCAGCGCCGCCTCCGAGGCGAGCGAGCGCCGGTCGGCGGCGCTGGCCAGCCGCAGGGCCAGCCGGGTGGCGGCCTCGGACTCGGCGGCCAGCTCGGCCAGCACCGCGCGCATCAGCGGCTGGTCGGCCAGGCGGGCACCGAATGCCGAGCGGTGCGCGACGTGGTGGGTGGCCTCGGTCAGCGCGGCGCGCATGATCGCCGCCGAGCCGAGTACACAGTCCAGCCGGGTCATGGTGACCATGTCGATGATCGTGCGGACGCCCCGGCCCTCCTCGCCCAGCCGCCAGCCGACCGCGTCGGCGTACTCGACCTCCGCCGAGGCGTTGGACCGGTTGCCCAGCTTATCCTTGAGTCGCTGCAGTCGGATGCCGTTGCGGGTGCCGTCGGGCAGGATCCGGGGCAGCACGAAGCAGGTCAGAGCGTCCGAAGAGGACCCAGTCTGGGCCAATGTCAGGAACAGGTCGTTCATCGGCGCCGAGGTGAACCACTTGTGCCCGACCAGGGTGTAGGTACCGTCCGTCGTCGGGGTCGCCCGGGTGGTGCCCGAGCGGACGTCCGAGCCGCCCTGCTTCTCGGTCATCGACATGCCCGCCAGCAGCCCCGGTTTGGTGGACGGCTCGGCCGGGCCGGGGCTGTAGACGCCTGAGCGCAGCCCGGGCTCGTAGCGCGCGGCCAGCTCCGGGTCGTGGCGCAGCGCCGGAACCGCCGCGTAGGTCATGGTGATCGGGCAGCAGTGCCCCTGTTCCAGCTGGCTCATCAGGTAGAAGGACGCGGCCCGGCGCACGTGCGCGCCCCGGGGTGCGTCCGGCGACCACGGCGCGGCAGTGTTGCCGGCCCGCACCGAGACGGCCATCAGCCAGTGCCAGGACGGGTGGAACTCGACCTCGTCCACCCGGTTGCCGAACCGGTCGTGGGTGAGCAGCACCGGCTCGTGGGTGTTGGCCAGCCGCGCGTGCTCGCGGCCCTCGGCCGACCCGACCACGTCGGCCACCGGACGCAGCCCGGGCACCGCGTCCTCGCACCGCTCCCGAGCCAGTCCGTCGACCAGGCCGGGATCACAGTCCAGCGGGTCGTAGCCGTCCAGCGGCGGCGGCTGGTTGGTCACCGAGTGGGTGCGGAACCGGTCGGTCATGCGGGTCAGGGTACCCCCGCACACCCTGGGTACGGTTGCGCTGACCGGGTCGCCGGAGCGGCCCGACGAGCAGGGGAGCAGCGCATGCCGAGAGTGGCCGCGATCGACTGCGGGACCAACTCGATCAGGCTCTTGGTAGCTGATACCACCGGTACCGGAGCCGACACGGTGCTCACCGACGTGCACCGGGAGACCCGGATCGTGCGGCTGGGCAAGGGCGTGGACGCCTCCGGTGTGCTCGACCCGGCGGCCATCGAGCGCACCCGCGTCGCGCTGGCCGACTACACCGCGATCCTGCGCGGGGCAGGCGCGGAGAAGATCCGGATGGTGGCCACCTCGGCCACCCGGGACGCGGCGAACCGGAACGACTTCTTCGGCATGGTGCGCGCCACCCTCGGCGCCGAGGCGGAGGTGATCAGCGGCGACACCGAGGCCCGGCTGTCGTTCACCGGCGCGGTCGGCGACCTCGCTCCGCAGGACGGTCCGTTCGTGGTGGTGGACGTCGGCGGCGGGTCCACCGAGCTGGTGGTCGGCTCGCGGGACGACACGGGGGTCACCGTGCACGCCGCCCGCTCGGTGGACATCGGCTGCGTGCGGATCACCGAGCGCTGCCTGCGCGACGACCCACCCACCGCCGAGCAGCGCGCCGAGGCCACCGAGCTGGCCCGGGGCATCCTCGCCGAGGCGTTCGAGCACGTGCCGGTGGACCGGGCGAGCACCTGGGTCGGCGTCGCGGGCACGGTCACCACGCTGTCCGCGCTCGCCCAGAAGCTGCCCCGCTACGACCCGGCGGCGATCCACCTCTCCCGGTTGCCGATGCCGGAACTGCACCGGGTCGCCGACGAGCTGCTCGGCCTGCCCCGCGAGGGGCGCCTGGCGTTCCCGGCGATGCACCCCGGGCGGGTCGACGTGATCGGCGGCGGCGCGCTGATCGTGGCGCTGTTGGCCGACGAGCTGGCCGCCCGTGCCGGGATCACCGAGCTGGTGGTCAGCGAGCACGACATCCTCGACGGCATCGCGCTCTCGGTGCGGTAGACCCTCCGATGCTGGACGGGCCCGGGGGTCTGGCCGAGCTGGACGCGGCGGTCAGCGGGTGCCGGGCCTGCCCGCGACTGGTCGCCTGGCGGGAGCGGGTGGCCGCCGAGAAGCGCGCCGCCTACCTCGACCAGGACTACTGGGGCCGCCCGGTGCCTGCCTTCGGCCCGTCCAGCGGGATGGTCGCGTTGCTGATCGTCGGGCTGGCCCCGGCCGCGCATGGGGCCAACCGCACCGGGCGGATGTTCACCGGCGACCGCAGCGGCGACGTGCTCTACGCCGCGCTGCACGCCGTGGGCCTGGCCAACCAGCCGACCTCGGTGCACGCCGGGGACGGCCTGGCGCTGCGCGGCACCCGGATCACCGCGCCGGTGCACTGCGCGCCGCCGGACAACAA
>JAJCYC010000248.1 GCA_029263115.1 Pseudonocardia sp.
CGAGCCGCACGTGCACGAGGTCTCCTGGTTCGAGCACAACCCGCTGGTGCTGCACGTGTCGCTGCGCGACCTGGACCCGGACATCCTGCTCGCCTCGACGAACATCGTGGACGACGTCGAGCACTGCCTGAAGGCCAACACCTCCCCGCACCTGGTGGAGCAGCGCACCGGCAACCGCGACTTCCTGGACGGCACCCTGGACGACGTGATGGCCGGGCGGGTGACCCCGCCGACCGACCAGCCGCTGATCTTCTCCCCGTTCGGCCTGGGGGTGCTCGACCTGGCGGTCGGCAAGTACGTGCACGACGAGGTGGCCCGGGCGGGCCGGCTGCACGTCGTGGAGGACTTCTTCCACGAGCTCAAGCGCTACGGCTGAGCGGGGGTTGTCCCTACCCGAGGACGGGGGACGGCTCCGCCCACGCGGGGGCGCTCACCATCGAGACCGACGGCCCTTCCGGCGACGCTGGGTACCAGCAGAAACCGGATGAGGGGGCAGTCATGGCGATCATCTCAGCGCCGCAGGAGTTCAACACCGACCGGCTGTTCGTCGACCTGCGGACGGTGATCGGGCACGAGCTGTACCTGAAGTGCGAGGGGTTCAACTTCGCCGGCTCGGTCAAGCTCAAGGCCGCCACCGAGATGGTCGAGGCCGCCGAGCGCGACGGCACCCTCAAGCCCGGTTCGATCATCATCGAGTCGTCCTCGGGCAACCTGGGCGTGGCGCTCAGCATGATCGCCGCGAGCCGGGGCTACGAGTTCGTCTGCGTCACCGACAACCGGTGCAACCTGGCCACCCGCCGGATGATGGAGGCCCTCGGGGCCCGGGTGCACATCGTCACCGAGCCGGCCGACATCGGCGGCTTCCTGGGCGCCCGGATCGACTACGTCCAGGAGCGGGTCGCCTCCGACGAGCGATACGTGTGGCTGAACCAGTACAGCAACCCGAACGCCTGGAAGGCCCACTACCGGACCACCGGCCCGGCCATCGCCGCCGAGTTCCCGGACGTCGACGTGGTCTTCGTCGGCGCCGGCACCACCGGCACCCTGATGGGCGTCGCCCGGTACTTCGCGCAAGCCCACCCCCGGGTGCGGATCGTCGCGGTGGACAGCGTCGGCTCGGTCACCTTCGGCGGGCCGGCCGGCCGTCGGATGATCCCCGGCCTGGGCACCAGCGTGCGCCCGGCGCAGCTCGACGAGTCCTTGGTGCACGACGTCGTGCTGGTCGAGGAGGCCGACACCGTCCGCGCCTGCCACACCCTGGCCCGGCGCGGCTTCATGTTCGGTGGCTCCACCGGGACCGTGGTCAGCGGCGCCGCCGCGTGGCTGGCCCAGCACGACCCGAACGGTGAGCTGACCTGCGTCGCGCTGGCCCCCGACCTGGGCGAGCGCTACCTCGACACGATCTACCAGACCAACTGGGTCGAGGACCTGTACGGCCCCGGTGTGCTGGACACCGGCGGGCGCAGCGCCGACCCGGTGGCCGCCTGAGCACTCCCGGGTGGGGGTTGCCCCTACCCGGACTCCGGGTGCGGACACCCGGCCCGCGGGGGCGCGCACCATCGTTGCGTCGCGCCGCCGCTGACAGCCTTTACCCAACAGACGAGCCAGCAGCCGACCAGATCAGGAGCAGCGGATGAACGCCACACCCACCGGCACCGCCCGGCGCGGGCGCCCGATGGTGACCGCCGCGGTCACCGCCGTCGCGCTCGGCGCCACCATCGGGGCGCTGTGGGCCGGTCTCGGCCCGGCGCCCGTCGAGCCGGTGTCCGAGGTGCGGCTGGAGGCCACCTCGTTCGCCGGGCCGAACCCGTTCATGACCCCGGTCGGCACCGACCGTGCCGGTCTGGTCGCCCCGGCGAACACCGCCGGCACCTTCACCGGGGACACCCCGGGCCTGTTCGGCGAGGAGACCGACAAGCCCAGCTGCACCACCCAGGCCCTGATCGACAACCTGGCGGCCGACTCCACCAAGTCGGGCGCCTGGGCCCAGGCGCTGGGCATCGCGCCGGTCGAGATCGCCGACTACGTGGGCAGCCTCAACCCCGTGGTGCTGCGCTCGGACACCGCGGTCACCGAACACGGGTACGCCGAGGGCACCTACACCGCCTACCCCGCGGTGCTGCAGGCCGGCACCGCGGCCCTGGTCAACTCCTTCGGCGAGCCGACGGTGAAGTGTTTCAGCGGCAACCCGCTGACCAGGCCGGGCAACTTCGTGCAGGCCAGCTACGTCGGACCGACCTGGCGGAGCTTCGCGCCGACCCGGATCACCTACGTGCGCCCGACCAAGGTCGTGGTGGCCCAGTACGTCTACATCGACATCGACCGGGGCGAGTCGCGCTCGCACCGCAGTTGGTGCGGGGAGCACTCCGACTCGAAATACTGCGAGCGCCCCAACCCGGACCGCTGGTGCGAGACGCACCCGGACTCGAAGCACTGCTCGGACGGCCGCCAGGACGAGCACGAGGGCAAGCCGGACGACGAGGGCAAGCACGACGACAAGCCGGACGACGAGGACAAGCACGAGGGCAAGCCGGGCGGCCCGGGCACCAACGGTGACGTGGTGACCGACGGCGGACTGTGCCAGCGGACCCCCGAGGCGTGCCAGGTGCAGAAGAAGGACGCCGACACCGTGCCCGGCGGCGGCACCAAGGAGCCGGACGGGTCGATCACGACCCCGCCGTCCGGGCCGTGCCCCGGCGGCCCCGGCTGCCTGGCAGGCCCGGCCGAGACCAAGCAGGTCGGTTCCGCCGGCCCGGCAGCCGGCAAGTCCGAGGGCGGTCCCGCCGGAGCTGGCCCGGCCGAGGGCGGCCTGGCTGAGAGTGGCCAGGCCGAGGGCGGTCAGGTGGAGGGTGGCCAGGCCGAGGGTGGCCAGGCCGAGGGTGGAGACGGCGGCGAAGGGGAGTAGACGTCACCCGGCGCAGGTGCGGGAGCCCGGATCGAAGGGGGATCCGGGCTCCCGCCGTGGCTGCTGGTGGCGCTGCCGGTCGGACAGCGCGAAGTACAGCTCGGCGACGTCCTCGGCCTCCAGGTGGCCAGGTCGGCGGGGGCCCCAGTCCCATCAGCTCCGTGGCCCGACGCAGTGTGTCGCGGGCGTCCGCGCGGAAGTGCCGGGTGACGCTCTCCCACGCCCCGCGCGCGGTGATCCCCATTGCCTTGTGGTCGTAGCCGACCGACCCGGCGGAGGCGAACGCGTCCCCGAGCCAGAACCCGTACTCCGCCGAGATCCGGTTGGTCAGGTCGGACATCCGGGCGGTGCCCTTGTCGGCGGCGACCACCAGGTAGCTGTCGTCGCCGTCGTGGCGTACCACGTCCGGTGGCGGCACGACGCGGGCGTCGCGCAGGTTGTCGGTGACGTCGAGCAGGGCGCAGACGAACGTCCGGTAGCAGGCGGCGACCTCGTCCGGGGGGTCGGGTGCGGTGACCACGAACCCGCCCTTGGCCCCGACCGGCACGATCACCGCGTTCTTCACCGCCTGTGCCGTGACCAGCCCGAGGATCTCGGTGCGGTAGTCCTGCGGCCGGTCCGACCAGCGCAACCCGCCGCGGGCCACCGGCCCGAACCGCAGGTGGACTCTGCGCACCCTCGGCGAGTAGACGAAGAGCTCGAACCGGGGACGGGGTGCCGGCATCTCGGGGAGGGCCCCGGGCTCGATCTTGAACGAGAGGTGGGGGCGGTTGCGGTAGTAGTTCGTGCGGGTGGTTGCGGTGATCGCGGACAGGTAGCCACGCAGGATCCGGTCGGCGTCCAGGCCGGGTACCTCGTCGATCAGCCGCGGTCACCTCGGCGAGTGCCTCCGGGTAGCGTGCCGGGTCGGCGGCGGGGTCGAAGCGGGCGGCGAACAGCCGGACCAGGGCCTGGGCCGCGTCGGGGTGCTCGATCAGGGTCTCGGCGACGTAACCGGGCGCGAACGGGACGCCGAGCTGGCGGGCATAGTGCGCGTAGGAGGCGAGCTCGGGGGCGACCTCGGTGGCGGCGGCCCGGATGCGGTCCTGGTCCTCGGCCACCTCGCGCACGTCGCGCAGCACCCGGCGCAGCTCATCGGCCAGGTCGTCGATCTCGTCACCCGGAAACGGGTCCAGCTCCAGGTGCATCCAGGCCTCGACGAGTGTCCCGGGTCCGTCCCGGGCACCGGATGCCGCAGGAGTCCGGTCCAGCACCTCCAGCAGCTCCCCGGTGACCGCGCGCCGCACCGCCACCACCGGATGGATCATCCGCCGGACCGGCCACCGACCCGGGCGACACCGACCAGCACCGACTCCACCAGGTACGGCAGCTCGTCGGTGACGATGTCGACGCCGGTGGCGCGGCCGGCCTGGCCGGGTCGACGGACCTCGACCACGGGTCGGCCGGCCACCCGGTGCCGGGTCAGCGCACGGGTACTCTCGGGCAGCGCCGCGATGTCCTCGGCGGGGTTCTGCTCCTGCCCGCGGCCGGTACACGGCGGTCACCCGGGCAGTCTCCCGCGTGGGTGGGCCCAAGGTCAGTGCGCGCGGAACCTACCGGGGGTGGTGAGCCTACTGGCGCATGATGCCGCCGAGCAGACCGCCCATGCCGCCCGCGCCGGCCTGGCCACCGGCGCCGGCGCCGGCCAGCGTGTCGAGCCCGACCTCCTCGGAGGGCTGCACCACGACGAAGCCCTGGCCGGCGAAGCTCATGGTGAACGCCTCGCCGGTGGTGCGTCCGAGCAGGGTGCCCAGACCCATCTGGTCGGCCCGGTGGAAGCCGGTCTGCAACGACGCCGACCAGCAGACCGCTGCCTGCGGGTCGGCGTAGGTCGGCTGGTCGACGCTGAGCACCACCGGTGTGCCCTTGCAGGTGATCGCGAGGCGGCCCTGACCGGTGAACAGGCAGTTGTACAGCCCCGCGGTGGACATCGCCCCGGCCCCCTGCACCCGGCGGATGTCCCAGCTCAGGGAGCTCTCGAAGGCGAGCACGTTCTTGCCGTTGATGGTCAGCCCGTCGTGCGGGCCCTCCAGGTCGATCAGGTAGACGTCGCTCGCGGCGTCGGCCAGGAACAGGTCACCTCGTCCGGTGGCCTTCATCAGCGGAATGCCCTCGCCGGTCAGCGCCTGCTTGAGGAACTTGCCGATGCCGCCCGAGCCGAGGGCCTCGAAGCCGATCTGCCCCTGGTAGGCCACCATCGATCCCTGCCGGGCCAGCACCTCACCGTTGAGGGCCACCTTGAGCATCTTGGAGCTCTGCAGGGTCATGCCGGGTTGGGCCACCTCGGCGTGGTCGGGGCTGAAGAGGTCGCTGCGCACGGAGGGTCCCTTTCGTCGCGGGTCGGGTGGGCCGGTCACCGGTACTGCCCAGGTCCAACGTTAGCCGGGCGGCCCGGACATGACCTGCGAGGTCATCGCCAGGAGGCACCCGCCGGGCGACCGTAGGGACATGACGAACGAGCAGCTCCAGAACGACCCCTGACCCCGGCGCGACGATGGCGCCCGACCACCGGTCCTGCTGGTCCACGGAACTTTCGGCAGCGGTCCGCTGATGGAGCCGTGGGCGCGCTGGTCTTCGGCGGTGAACTGCCCAGGACGGGCGCGGCGGTGACCCACGCCCGGCGCGGGTCACCGCGTCGAGTGCTCGCGGCGCTCAGTCGGCCAGGTACTCCCGCAGCGACTCGATCTCGGCGAGCGGGCGCAGCTTGCGCAGCGCGGCCGTCTCGATGTGCCGGATGCGTTCGCGGGACTTGCCGAAGACCTTGCTGATCTGCTCGAAGCTGTGCTTGCTCCCGTCCACCAGCCCGCAGCGCAGCCGCAGGACCTGCTGCTCTCGCTCGGTCAGCGTGGACAGCATCGTCTCCAGGGTGGCGCGCAGACCGTCCGGGTCGGCCGCGTCGGCGGAGGCGACCCTGGGACCCGAGGTGGACGCCACCAGGTCGGCCAGGCACCAGTCGCCGTCGCCGCCGACCGGCTGGTCGAGGGAGATGGGCTGCCGGGTCATCCGCCGGATCTCGACGATCTTCTCCGGCCGCTCGCCGGACTGCGCGGCGAGCTCGTCGATGGTCGGCTCGCGGCCCAGCTTCTGGGTCAGCTCGCGCTGTAGCCGATTCAGCTTGTTCAACGCGTCGACCATGTGCACCGGCACCCGGATGGTGCGGGTCTGGTCGGCCACCGCGCGCAGGATCGCCTGCCGGATCCACCACGTCGCGTAGGTGGAGAACTTGAAACCCTTGGTGTGGTCGAACTTGTAGACCGCCCGGATCAGGCCCAGGTTGCCCTCCTGGATCAGGTCGGACAGCGGCAGGCCGCCGCCGGTGTAGCGCTTGGCCACCGAGACCACCAGGCGCAGGTTGGCCCGCAGCATGTGGTCGAAAGCCCGCCCGCCGTCGCGGACCAGGATGCGCAGCTCGGTGCGCCCGGCGACCGACAGCGGGAAGGCGCTCGCCAGTCGCTCGGTGGCCAGCACGCCGACCTCGATCCGCTGCGCCAGCTCGACCTCCTGGGCGGCGGTGAGCAGGTCGACGGCGCCGATCTGGCGCAGGTAGTCGGTCACCGAGTCGGTGGCGACCTGTGCCGAGCCCCGGGACCGGACGACGGCCGGCGGCGGCGTCGGGGTGATGTCCGGGGAGGCTGACCGTTGGGCGGGGGCGGAGGCGGTTCGGGGAGCCCCGGTGTGCGGAGTGGGCCGCATGGGCGCCAGCACCAGGCGGGACCGTCGGCCGCTGGCGAAGGCTAGGCTGTTCGGCGCCGGTTTCACGGGAGCAGTCATGGCAGTTGCCTCATCGGGGTAAGGGCTAGGTGGCGGAGCGTAAGCGGCCCGTCATTGACTTGGTATCCGTGTAGCTAGGAAACCAAACTATCAGGTCCTGCGTCTGAATGCAGTAAGGGTTTTTGCGTTCTCAAGCGCATCAGCATCGCCCGACTCACCGGCGGCGATCGTCTGCGCGGCGGTGTTCAGGAACCGCAGCACAACCTGGCGCTCGTCCGGGCTGAGACCGGTTGCGGCGCGCGTCAACAACTCAGTGAACCGCTCCTGCATGAGCATCGATTTCCGCTGGCCTTCGGCGGTCAGCGTGATCAGCAGCTTGCGCCGGTCGCTCGGGTGCCGGCCGCGACTGACCAGGCCGTCGCGCTCCAGCCGGTCTACCAGCTCGGTGACCGACGCAGTGGTGATCCTGAGCCGCTCGGCGATCTCGCTCGGGGTGCGCGGACCGCTGAGCGCGATATAGCCGCAGGTCACCATCTCGTTGACCCCGATACCGACGACCTCGCGGGCCAGCCGCAGCCGCTCATGCTCGGTGGCCATCACCAGGGCGCGCAACGCCAACATCAGGTCCCGGCCCTCCATGGTCGCCAGGATAGCGAATAGTAAGGAAGCCTGCCTAAACTCGCCCGCGAGGGCGGGGTCACCTGCTCAGAGCAGCTCGCCGCCGGCTGAGACCGAGGTGATCGTGCTCGCCGCCGTACGCAGGAAGCGCAGCACCACGTCGCGCTCGGCCGCGCTGAACCCGGCCGCCGAGCGCTCCATCAGCAGGCCGAACTGCCGGCCCATGACCGTGGCCTTCCCCAGGCCCACGTCGGTCAGTCGAACCAGCAACTTGCGGCGGTCGGTGGGATGTGGGGTGCGCTCGACGACGCCGGCCATCTCCAGGCGGTCGACCAGCTCGGTGACCGAGGCGGTGGTGATCTGCAGGCGGGCGGCGATCGTGGTGGGCGTCTGTGGCCCTTCGGCGGCGAGGATGCCGCAGGCCTGGGTCTCGTTCGGGCTGGTCCGCAGCACCTCGCGACCCATCCGCAGCCGCTCCCGCTCGGTGGCCAGTACCACCGCGCGCAGCGCCGCGAACAGCTCGAGGTCGCCCACAGTAGGAAGGGTACCGAGTAGTACGGAAACGCGGTGAACGCCGGGCCGAACGATTGATCTTCATTCCGGGGCGGTGAACCGCTCGCGGATCGCGCGGTTCACCGCCCGGCCGAAGGTCAACGATCGGCACCCGCCGGTCAGGGCGCGGTCGTCCGCTGAGCGTCGTCGGTCGCGGGGAGCGGCGGCGGGGATGTCCATCCGGGCGGTGGCCCCGGGCGGCCCCAGGTGGCCGTGACCGCAGCCGGCCGCCGGACGGCCTCAGCGCGCGCGGCGCCCGCCTCGGCCACCAGCTGATCGTGCCACTCGGCGGCTCATCCGCAGTGGCGACGTCCACCTCGCGGTGTGGCGGCCGCCCAGGCCCATCTTCGAGTTCAGGTTCCGGTCGAGCGTCCAGAGGAACATCTCGGCGTGAACGCCTGGCCCAGTGGCTCGTGTGGCCGGCCGGCTGCTGGGTGAGCGCTGGTCGCGGGTGCAGGACTGGTCGGGGCCGATCGGGCGCTCAGCTGAGCGATCACCCGGGTGTCGTAACGTGGGTGGGTGTCGGAGATTCGTCGGACCACCGAGGTGGACGTACCCGCCGTCGTCGCGATGGTGCACGAGCTGGCGGAGTACGAACGGGCATCGGAGCTGTGCTCGCTGACCGCGCAAGGGCTGCACGCGGCGCTGTTCGGTCCGGCGCCGGCGCTGTTCGGGCACGTCGCGGTGGTGGACGGCTCGGTGGTCGGGATGGCGCTCTGGTTCCTCAACTACTCCACCTGGGACGGCGTGCACGGCATCTACCTGGAGGATCTGTACGTGCGTCCGAGCCGGCGCGGCGCGGGTGCCGGGCGTGCGCTGCTGGCGGAGTTGGCTGCCGAGTGCGTGCGCCACGGCTACCGCCGGCTGCAGTGGTCGGTACTGGACTGGAACACTCCGGCGATCGAGTTCTACCGGGCCATCGGGGCACGGCCCGCGAGTGAGTGGCTCGGCTACCGCCTCACCGACGATGCGCTCGACGCGTTGGCGGCGGGTTCGGGCTGACCGCGTTCCCCGGCCCGCGCACGGCGCCTGGCCTGGGCTACGCCGCCTTCGCTAACGATTCGGTGCCCGACGACGATCGTCATAATCGGGGACCGTTCCCGGGGAGCGGGGCCGGTATCCTGCGGACGGCGGTCGAACGCCGGAATGGGCGGCAACGGGGATGAAGACCTGGGGTTTGGTGGTGGCGACGGTCGTCGCTGTGTCCAGCGCGGTGGGTGCCACCGCGGCCGTGGTGCTGGGCGCCCCGGAGTCGGAGCAGGTGGTCCCGGCCAGCTCGGCCGACGTGCAGTTCGCGCCCGAAGGGGTCCCGGTGGTGCCCGAGGAGGAGCCGGAGACGGTGCCCGAGGCCTCGGTGCCGCCACCCGTGGTGGCCCCGCCGACCCCGGCCGTCGCGCCCCCGCCGGTGCGGGCCCCGGCCCGTGCGCCGGCCTACACCGCGCCGACCAAGAAGGCGGAGCCCAAGCGCGAGGACGACAAGAAGGACGACGACAAGAAGGACGACCACGACGGCAAGAAGGACGACCACGACGACGACAAGAAGAAGGACGACAACGACGATCGCCACGGCAGCGGCGAGGGTGAGGGCGACGGCGGCGGCGGTGGCAGCGGCGACGGCAGCGGCGACAAGACCTCCGAGAACGGCGGCGGCAGCTGACCGCGGCGGCCGGAAACGCACTTGACGAGCCTGAAGGACGAAACATACCCTAGGTATGTAACGTACAGCGTACGTGAGCAGGGCCGTCCAGCGCGAAGAGGTGACAGTCTGGGCGCGGCGCTGGCCCAACTGGAGGGTCGGGTGGCGATCACCCGGCTGGTGCGGCGGTTCCCCGTGCTGCCCCTGGACGGCGAGGTCACCTGGAACGGCCGGCTCAACCTGCGCGGCCCGGCCGCCCTCCCGGTGGCCTGCGGCCCCGGGAGTGGGACGTAGCGCAAGGGGCGCTCCTTCCCGCTCACGACCGGTGGAAGCCGGATTCGAGCAGGGTGAACGCGTCGTCGATGCCGTCGCGGACGTCGGTGCCGGGCACCGAGTAGGCCGCGATCACCGATCGCACGGCGCTGACCGCGGTGCACGCCCGAAGCTGGCTCACCAGGTCGGTGGCCGGGTCGACACCGCGGTCGACGGCGAAGAACTCCGCCAGGACCCGTTCCCACTGATGGTTGATATCGAGGTAGCGGCGCAGCAGCGCGGGATGGGTGAACCACAGCCTGACGCACGTCCGGGGCAGGGCGGACTCCCCGCTGAAGTACTCCACGAAACGCGCCACGCCGACGTCCTTGGCGGTCTGCCAGGGATCGTCGCACGGGTGTGCCGCCGCGAGCGCCTCGCGCACCTGGGTCAGCATCACGTACACGTCGCCGAAGAGGATGTCCTCCTTGGTGCCGAAGTAGCGGAAGAGGGTGCTGCGCGAGCAGTCCGCCGCGGCGGCGATGTCGTCGGCGGTGGTGGCGTCGAAGCCCCGGCTGGTGAACAGCTCGACCGCGGCGGCCACGATGCGCGCGGAGGTCTGCCGCCGCTTGCGTTCCTTGAGTGACGGCCGGGGCGCGCGCGGGTCGGCGAGCGGTGGCGCCAGATAGGCGGCCATCAGTGGATCACGCTCGCGGCGCGCCGGACTTCCGCCGGATCGGCGGCGGGTCCGTTCGCCCCGTCGGCCGGGCGTTGCTCCAGGCCGCCCTGACCGGCGCCGGCGTGCTGGTCGGCCTTCGGCACCTTCAGCCACAGCGCGGTGACCGCGCCCACCGCCGTGGCCGCCGCGCTGAGCAGGAACACGTTGCCGTAGGCATCGGCGGTGGCCTCCAGCTGCACCTGCAGCCAGTACTGGTAGAGCTCGTCGAGGTCGCCTCCCGCCGCGGTGTCGGCGGGGATCAGGTTGGCCCGGTCCTGGGTGATCTGGTTGCGGGTGAACGTCTCGATCGCGACGATCAACGCCAGGCCGAGCGCCGAGGCCACCCGCTGCGCCACGTTGTTGATCGCCCCACCGTTGCTGACCAGGTGTGGGGGCAGCACCGCGAGCCCGGCGGCGAAGATGCACATCATCGCCAGCCCGTTGCCCACCGCCCGGACCGAGGTCCACAGGATGATCAGGTGCTCCGGGGTGTCCGGGGTGATGCTGGCCATCAGGTAGGCGCCCCAGGAGGCGATGGCCAGCCCGATCGCGGCCGGCCAGCGGGGCCCGATCTTGTCGTAGAGGATGCCGGAGATCGGGGTGAGCACGGCCATCACCAGGGCCTCGGGCAACAGGATCAGCCCGGCCCTCAGCGGCTGAACACCCTGCGCGCTCTGCAGGAACAGCGGGATGTAGAACAGCACCGCGAACAACCCGACGAACAGCGAGGTGAGCAGCACCAGCGAGTTGGTGAACGGCCAGATCCGGAACAGTCGCACCTCCAGTAGTGGCTCGTCGACCTCCAGTTCGATCACCACGAACAGCGCGAGGCTGAGCACCCCGACGGTGAGCAGGATCAGGATCCGGTAGGAGTCCCAGCCCCAGTCGGTACCCTTGGTCAGCGCGAGCAGCAGGACGGACAGGCCGGTAGCGACGGTGACGAATCCCCAGACGTCGAACGTGCGTTTCGGCGGCAGGGGGAACTCGGTGAGCACCAGGAACGCGGCCAGCGCGCCGAGCAGGCAGACCGGGATGTTGATGAAGAAGATCCACCGCCAGTCGAGGTACTCGACCAGGAAGCCGCCCAGGGTCGGGCCGGCGGCCGGGGCGAACACCACGCCGAGGCCGTAGATGCCCATCGCGGTGCCCAGCTCGCGCGGCGGGACCAGCTGGTAGATCATCGTCAGCACCACCACCGGCATGATCCCGCCCGGGATGGCCTGGATGATCCGGAACGCGATCATGCTCTCCAGGTCCCAGGCCAGCCCGCACAGCCCGGACGCCACCGCGAACAGCAGCAGCGAGGCCAGGTACACCCTGCGCCGCCCGATCCGGTCGCCCAGCCAGGCGCTGGCCGGCACCAGCACGCCGAGGGTCAGCGAGTAGGCGGTGGTGATCCAGGCGATGTCCTCGGTGCTCTCGCCGAACTCCTTCTCGATGTCCGGGATGGCGATGTTCACGATGCTGACGTCGAGCACCGAGACGAAGTTGCCGACGACCAGCACCAGCAGCGGTACCAGCCAGACCGGACCTCGTCCCACGCGGCGGCCTCCCGTGCGTTCGGACGGGCACCGGGACCCTGCTGAGGTCGAGTGCCTCGTCGAGACCGAGTTCCTGGTGAGACTCAGTGTCATCCGCCGGGTGAGCCCGGGTCAAGCCGCCGGACGGGGCGCGCAGGCCGGCGAGGTGGCACGCTTCGTCTGGCGCACACCCCACCGTCCGCCGCGACCACCCCCGCACACCGAAAGGGTTCGCCATGACCGTGCACCCGCGGGCCGGGACGCCGGCGCGCCCGGACGATCTCGTCGACCTCACCGAACTGCTCGCCGCCTACCGGGACCGCCGGCCCGACCCGCGGATCGCGGCGCAGCGGGTCGCGTTCGGTACCTCCGGCCATCGCGGCTCGGCGCTGTCGCTCAGCTTCAACGACGACCACATCGCCGCCACCACCCAGGCGATCTGCGAGTACCGGACGGCGGCGGGCACCCGCGGTCCGCTGTTCCTGGGCCGCGACACCCACGCGCTGTCCGAGCCGGCCTGGACCACCGCGATCGAGGTGTTCGCCGCCAACGAGGTCACGGTGCTGATCGACTCCCGGGACGGGTTCACCCCGACCCCGGCGATCTCGCACGCCATCCTGAGACACAACCGGCAGGGCACCCCGTCGGCCCGGGCGGACGGGGTCGTGGTCACCCCGTCGCACAATCCGCCGGCCGACGGCGGCTTCAAATACAACCCCCCGCACGGCGGCCCGGCCGACGCGCGCGCCACCGGCCGGATCGCCGCGCGGGCCAACGAGCTGCTGGTGGGTGGGCTCAAGCAGGTGCACCGGACGCCGATCGAGCGGGCGCTGTCCTCCGGGTCGGTGCACCGCTACGACTACCTGCGGCACTACGTCGACGACCTCGGCTCGGTGCTCGACCTCGAGGCGATCCGCCGGGCCGGGGTGCGGATCGGCGCCGACCCGCTCGGCGGCGCCGCGGTCGACTACTGGAGCGCGATCGCCGAGCGCTGGGACCTGGATCTGACCGTGCTGAACCCGGACGTCGACCCCCGGTTCGGGTTCATGACGCTGGACTGGGACGGCAGGATCCGGATGGACTGCTCGTCGCCGTACGCGATGTCCGCGCTGGTCTCCCGGCTGCACGGTGACGGGGCGGTTGGTGACGGGGCGGTTGGTGACGGGGCGGTTGGTGACGGGGCCGAGTTCCAGGTCGCCACCGGCAACGACGCCGACGCCGACCGGCACGGCATCGTCACCCCGGACGGCGGGTTGATGAACCCCAACCACTTCCTCGCGGTGGCCATCGAGCACCTCTACACCCACCGCGACGGGTGGCCGGCCGGCGTGGCGATCGGCAAGACCGCTGTCAGCTCGTCGATGATCGACCGGGTGGCGGATGGGCTGGGGCGGCGGCTGGTGGAGGTGCCGGTCGGCTTCAAGTGGTTCGTAGCGGGGCTCCTCGGGTCGGGTACATCGGGGGATGAGCCAGGGCCGCGGCTCGGGTTCGGTGGCGAGGAGAGCGCCGGCGCGGCGTTCCTGCGCACCGACGGGACGGTGTGGACCACCGACAAGGACGGCATCATCATGGCCCTGCTGGCCGCTGAGATCATCGCGGTGACCGGCGAGACCCCGAGCCTGCGCTACCGCGAGCTGACCCGGCGGTACGGCGACCCGGTGTACGCCCGCACCGACGTGGCCACCACCGCCGAGGCGAAGGCGCGGTTGTCCGGGCTGGACGCCGCCGACGTCACCGCCGCCGAGCTGGCCGGGGAGCCGATCACCGCGAAGCTCACCGCCGCCCCGGGCAACGGCGCCGCGCTGGGCGGGTTGAAGGTGGTCACCGACTCGGGCTGGTTCGCCGCCCGGCCGTCCGGCACCGAGGACGTGTACAAGATCTACGCGGAGAGCTTCACCGGCCCGGAGCACCTGGCCCGGATCCAGGGC
>JAJCYC010000249.1 GCA_029263115.1 Pseudonocardia sp.
GCCACCGCGCGGGTGCTCGCGGCAGAGGGCTGCGAGGTCCTGGTGCCCCGGGATCAGCGCTGCTGCGGGGCGCTGGAGCTGCACGCCGGGCGGGAGCCCACGGCGCTGGACCGGGCGCGACGCACCATCGCGGTGTTCGAGGGGCTCGACGCCGACACCGTCGTCACCAACGTCGCCGGCTGCGGTTCGTCGATGAAGGAGTACGGCCAGCTGCTGGCCGACGATCCGGTGTGGGCCGCCCGGGCGGCCGCCTTCAGCGAGCGGGTGCGGGACGTGCACGAGGTGCTCGCCGAGCTGGAGCCCCGGGCGCCCCGGCACCCGGTCCGGGCCCGGGTGGCCTACCACGATGCCTGCCACCTGGGGCACGCCCAGGGCGTGCGCGCCCAGCCGCGCGCGGTGCTGCGCACGGTGCCCGGGCTGGAGCTGGTCGAGCTGCCCGAGCCCGAACTGTGCTGCGGCTCGGCCGGTATCCACAACCTGGTCGCCCCGCAGGCCGCCGCCGAACTCGGTGTGCGGAAGGCGGCGGGGGTCCGGGCGGTGGCACCGGACCTGCTGGTCACCGCGAACCCGGGCTGCCTGCTGCAGCTACGCCGGCACCTCGTCGCGACCGGTGGCCCGCCGATTCCGCTGCTGCACCCGGTCCAGCTACTGGACGCCTCGATCCGCGGTGTGCCACCGGACCCATGGCCTGATCGACCGCGTCGCGGATCATCGAGCTGAGCGGCCAGGGCGCGTCCTCGCGCACTGCCCGGACCGGTCAACCCCGGCAGACCTCGGCGAACGCCTCCAGCTCGCGGGGTACGTCCGGGCCGGCCGGCTGGTAGGCGACTGCGGTGGCCCCGGCCTCCTCGAGCTGGGCCAGGCGGTCCTTCCAGCCTGCCCGGTCCAGGGCCAGGCCGCCGGCAGCCAGCACCTCGCCGGTGACGAACGGCCGGTCCCGGTCGTTCACCGCGATGAGGTGGCCCTCGTGCAACGCGAGGTGCCGCTCGGCGGCCGGCAGATCGTCGTAGGCCGCCGCCCAGGCCGCGCCGCCCGGGACCAGCTCCAACTGGTCGAACTCGACCGCCCAGTGCAGCATCACCGACGCGGCGTGCCCGGCGGCGGCGACCGCCCGCTCCGAGCCGGGGTCCTCGCCGTCCGCCAGCACGGTGCCGAAGGTCAACGCGGTGCTCCAGGCGAATCCGGGGACCGGCATCGGGGCGCCGAACACGCCGTCCGCCAACTCCTCGGCCACCGCGACACCCTTCGGACCGGCCGCCCCGACCACCCACCGCACCTCGATCGGGCGAGCAGCGCCGAACCCGGCCGGGTGCATCATCTCCATCAGCCCGCCGTCCCACTCCACCCGCTCGCCGCGCAGCAACGCCTGCACCGTCCGCACGTACTCGGCCACGTACGCCCAACGCAGCGGACGCCGACCCATCGTCAGCCGCCCGGTGAACCCCGAGCCCACCGCGACCGCCACCCGATCCGGCCCGGCCAGGTCGACGAGCTGACCGATCGCCGCGGCGGTGGCCATCGGATGACGCATCGACGGGATCATCACGCCGGGGCCGAGACCGATCCGCCCGGTACGCTCCGCCGCCCGGCACAGCTGGACCCACACGTCGCAGTACAGCGCCGGCGAGTCGTAGAACCAGGCCCGCCGGTAGCCGAGCTCCTCGGCGATCCGAGCGTGCTCGTGACTCTCCGACGAGGTGTTGAACGCGCAGGCCAGCTCCAGAGACATGGCTCCAGACTGTCGGACGCCGCGGTGGGCGGGCGAGCGGAGCGCGACCGATCACCCGATGGGGCGGCCGCCGACCGTCCCGGCCGGGCCGGCGAAGTGGTCCCAGCCCGCGACACCGTCGTCGACGGCCCCGTCCACGCTCACCCCGGCACCGGTCCGGACCGTGCCGATCGGGCGCCACCCCGGCGGGAGCGCGGCGTCCGGCGGGAACGTGGCCACCAGCGCGTGGTCCTCGCCGCCGGTGAGCAGCCAGCGCACCGGGTCCGCGCCGAGCAGCCCGGCCACCTCGACCAGTGCGTCCGGCACCGGCAGCGCGGCGGACCGCACGTCCACCGCGACCCCGGACGCCGTTGCCAGATGCCCGACGTCGGCCAGCAGCCCGTCCGAGATGTCGATCATGGCAGTGGCGCCGGCGGTCGCCGCCAGCGGACCCGCGGCGTACGGCGGTGTCGGCACCCGGTGCGCGTCCAGCACAGCGCCCAGCGCGGTGCCCGGCATGGCGGCGTCCGCTGCGGCGCCGTCCATGGCGCTACCCGGCGGGGTGTCCGGCCGGGCGGTGAGCACGGCCAGCCCGGCGGCCGACCAGCCCACCCGGCCGGCCATCGCCAGCACGTCCCCGGCCCGTGCGCCGGACCGGGTGACCGGCGCCCGCCCCTGCAACGAACCCAGCACGGTCACCGAGAGCAGCACCGTCGGCGCGGACACCATGTCACCGCCGACCACCCCGGTCCCGGCTGCGCCGGCCTCGGCCCAGAGCCCGGCGGCCAGACCCTCGGCGACCGCGGCCGGGGTGTCCGGCGGGCAGCCCAACCCGACCAGCAGCCCGGTCGGCACCGCACCCATCGCGGCGATGTCGGCCAGGTTGACCGCGGCGGCCTTGCGCCCGACCTGCTCCGGGGACGACCAGTCCAGCCGGAAGTGGACACCCTCCACCAGCACGTCGGTGCTGGCCACCACCCGGCCGTCCGGCGCGGCCAGCAGCGCGGCGTCGTCGCCCGGGCCGAGCAGGGTACCCGGCGGCTGGGTGCGACCCCGGGTCACCCGCGCGATCAGGCCGAACTCCCCCAGCTCGGCCACCGTCTCCTCGGCCACGTCCGCTGCTCCCCTCGGTCCGATCATGCCCCGCCGTCCGGGTGTACGTTCTCCTGGCCGCCGTTCCTACCGGAGAACCCGGCGCCGAGCACGGAAAGGGGTCTGCCGTGATCCAGGCCTACATCCTGATCCAGACCGAGGTCGGCAAGGCCTCCGCGGTCGCATCCGCCACCGCCGACATCCCGGGCGTCATCTCGGCCGAGGACGTCACCGGACCGTACGACGTGATCGTGCGCGCCGAGGCGGACTCGGTGGACAATCTCGGCCGGCTGGTGGTGGCGCAGGTGCAGAGCGTCCCGGGGATCACCCGGACCCTGACCTGCCCGGTGGTGCACCTCAACTAGGCAGCCGTGGCCACCCGGAGTCCGACGCAGATCCTGCTGTTCGTGCTACCTCTGCTGCTGGTTGTCGCCGCCGGCGTGCTCGGTCTGCTGGCCCGGACCGGCGCCGGACCGGACGGCGGCGGACCCGCGCGACCGTTCGCCCTGCCCCCGGTCGACGCTCCGGACGCCGGTGGACCGGACTGCGCCCGGCTGATCGCCGCGCTGCCTGCCGAGCTGTCCGCCGACCCGCGCCCGCTGCCCCGCGCATCCCTCGCCGACCCCGCACCGCCCGGCACCCTCGCCTGGTCGGGCGACCGCGCCGGCGGCCCGGTGGTACTGCGCTGCGGGTTGCCCCGGCCGGCAGAGCTGGTCCCCGGCGCCGCGTTGCTGCAGGTGGACGGGGTCGCGTGGCTGACCCTGTCCCAGCCCGACCGGGACACGTTCATCAGCGTCGACCGGGCGGTGTACGTGGCGCTGACCGTGCCCCGCGGCCTGGGCAGTGGCCCGCTGCAGACCGTGTCGCAGAGCCTGCGCGCCGCCCTGCCCACCGGCTGAACCCTGCCTCAGGACCGCGACAGCCCACCGACCGGGCGGTCCACCCGGGTCAGTCGTCGGGCCAGCGCCACCGCCCCGACGTCACCCAGACCGGCCCTGACCGGTCAGGACTCACGACGAAGTAACGTAGGTTTTCGGGTCCGGGGACTTACCGTCTGTGCTATGGCGATCGATGGGCAGGTCGGGCAGTCGGTAGCGCGTAGGTATGCGGTGTTGCGTCCGTATCTGGACGAGCGGCAGCGCCGTC
>JAJCYC010000250.1 GCA_029263115.1 Pseudonocardia sp.
CGGTCTGGCCTGCACCCGGCTGGGGATCCAGGCCCGCGGGCTCGACGGGTCGGAGCTGGCCCGGGTCTGGCGGTGCGCCGAGCCGTTGACGCCGTCCGGCACGGTCGACCGGGTGCGCTGGCAGCTCGACGCCTGGCTCACCCGGACCCGGTTCCGCTCCCCGTCCGGTGGTATCGGGCTGTTGCGGTTGTCCGGGGAGGAGGTGGTCGAGGCCGGTGCGTTGCAGCTGGGTCTGTGGGGTGATGTCGGGGCGGCCGATGAGCGGGCGGGCCGGGCACTGGTCCGGGTGCAGGCGCTGCTCGGCCCGGATGCGGTGTGCACGGCCGTGCTCGGCGGTGGCCGGGATCCGGGGGAGCGGGTCCGGTTGATCCCCTGGGGTGAGGAGCGATCGGAGGATCGGACCGCGGGCTCCGGCCGGAGTGGCGAGCCGGCGCCACCCTGGCCGGGTCGGTTGCCGGCTCCGTCACCGGGCACGGTGCCGGCCCGCCCGGGGTCGGTGGAGGTGCTGGACGCCGGACGGGCTCCGCTGCGGGTCGGCGACCGGTACCTGATCAGCGCGGAGCCGGCCTGGGTTGTGGTGGACGGGCGGCAGGCACTGCCGGTGTCCGGTTGGGCCGGGCCCTGGCCGGTCGACCAGCGCTGGTGGGACGCCGCCGGCTGGCGCGGCGTTCGCCTCCAGGTGGTGCTGGTCGAACCGGATGGAGGTGAGTCGGCGTTGCTGCTGGTCCAGCGGGAGGACCGGTGGTTGCTCGCCGGTGCTTACGACTGACGTGTGCGACCGGTGACGCGTGCGACTGCGGCTTTCGAGGCGATGCTCACCGACCCGGTCGCCCAGGAGTACATGCGCGAAATCCTGGAGATCGCCGAATCGAGCCCGGGGCTGTACGAGGTCACGTCCGTGCATCGGTGCTGACCCTCGCGGTGCGGGTCGCATCGTGCGCCGGTGCTGGGGTCGTCACCGTGTGTCGACGACGGGTTCTGTTCGTGTGCGCCGGGTGGTTCGAGGATGGCGCCGGGTGGGTCTACCGAGATGCCCGCGGGCGCGTCGGCCGGCCTCGCCGGCCGGTCGGAGTGAACTCGTAGAGCCCGAGTGCCGCCGGGGCCTCGGTGACTCCGGGGCCGCCAGCGCGTACCCACTCGATGATGTCGGCGATACCGGCATCGTCGAGGACCAGGCCGAGCCAGACCGGCCGGCCACCGGCGCGGCGACCGTCCCGGGAGGGGTTGACCACGATCACGTTCGACTGGTCGCACGTGTCGAGGCACCGGCTGACCCGGACCCGGGCGGAGCCGGCGAGGTCGGCGCGCAGCCGCGCGAGGTGTTCGTCGTGGTCTACCTCCGGGTGTTTCCGCCGGGTGCCGCAGCAGCAGTCCCGGCAGGTGGTGATGAGACAGCTCGCGGACCCGGTCGGGTCAGGGGTGGTCGAGCCGGCGCTCACCACGCGAGGGTCGATCGTCCCGGCCATGTCGACGGCGTTCCCGGCCGAGTCCGCACAGCAACCGCCTCTCCCCGGAGGGCGTACCGCTCCGGTGTGGTGACGAGGCGATGGTCGGCGTCCACCGACCCGTCGGTTCCGCCATCTCGCGGATCTGCTGACCCGGTGGGGTCTGGCCGCTCGACGGAAGCGCTTCCCGACCACAGTGGCGGCCCGGCGCCGAATTCATCCCGGCCTCTCGTGCGCCATCGCCTGGCCCGCCCGATCCTGTCAGACAGGCCCTCCGGGGGGCTACGGCCGGGGCGCTCTGCCGGTGCGGCACCGGTCACAACGGAGATTCGGCCACGGGCGGGCGCGTCTGGCCAGCATGCGGCGGCCATGCCGCTGGACGAACGGTGAGAGCCGAGTCCGCGAGATCGTCGGTTGCGGGGAGGCATGTGGACCACTATAGTCGAACATATGTTCGATGCAAGGGTCGATCCGGGAGTTCCTGTCGAGTCCCCGGTGGGCGAGTCCGCGCGCACCACGTCGGGCCAGGACGTGGCGTCCGGTGACGACTCGACGCCCGGTGAGGCCTGGTCGCGTTACCTGCCTGACGGGTTGCTTGCTGACATGCTGTCGGTGGCCTCGGGCGGCTCGTGCTGGGATCGGGTGGAGCGCATCGGCGGGTGGGAACGGATCATCGCCTGGGCGCAGGCCAACCAGCTCCGCGCGATTGCGGGGTTCGTGCGCGCCGCGTCGACGGACCCGGCCTACGGTGGCGATCCGGAGCAGGTCGGGGCCTCGGTGTGCGCCGAGGTCGGGTTGATCACCAGGGTGTCTCCCCGCACCGCGGACGGCCGGGTGGGCGATGCGGTAGCGCTGGTCGAGCGGTTGCCCGCTGTGCTCGATGCGCTCGCTGAAGGGCGGATCAGCCTTGCCGGGGCCCGGGCGGTCGGGGAGGAGACCGGGTCGTTGTCCGAGGATCTGCTGCCGGAGGTGCAGTCACGGGTGCTGCGGCGTTCGGGTGAGCAGACCCCGAGTCAGATCCGGGCGGCCACCCGGCGGGCGGTGGCCGGTCTCGATGCCGCCGCCGTGCGGCGTCGCGCCGAGAAGGTGCGCCAGGAACGACATGTCCGGCTGATCCCCGAGCCCGATGGGATGGCCACACTCTCGGCCTACCTGCCGGCGGCGGACGCGGTCGGGGTGTACGGGGTGCTCGATGATTGCGCCCGCCGGGCCGCCGGGCCGGGCGAGACCCGGACGATCGACGCGCGTCGGGCGGACGCGTTGGTCGACTTCGTCCTGGATCGGCTCGTCCAACCCGGCCGGTGTACGCCCGAGAACGATGCTCCGGACGCGGGGTCCGCCGGTCCGCGCACTCCGTGCCCGCGACCCGGCATCGGACGCTCTTCTCGCGACCGGGCGCGGGTGCAGGTTCGGGTCACCGTGCCGTTGACCACCTTGCTCGGGCTCGACCAACTGCCTGGCGAGCTTGCCGGTTTCGGACCCGTACCGGCCGATGTGGCTCGGGAGTTGGCGGCGGTGGGTACCTGGCGGCGCCTGGTCACCGATCCGCTCTCCGGAGCGCTGCTGGACTACGGCACCACCCGCTACCGGCCCCCGCCGCACCTGGCCGAACACGTCATCGCCCGCGATCAGACCTGCGACTTTCCGTCATGCCGGGTACCGGCGCACCGGTGCGATCTCGATCACCGCGTACCCCACCATCCGGATACGGACAGGGGAGCCACCAGCGCGGACAATCTCGGAGCCCGGTGCCGTGGCCACCACCAGCTCAAGGCCAGCCCCGGCTGGCATCTGACCCGTCAGCCCGGTGGCACCGTCGTCTGGCAGTCCCCGACCGGTCATCGCTACCGACGACTGCCACCACCCTCGGCGGAGCCGGCGGCAACCATCGACGCGCCGCCGTTCCAGCGGTAACGATGGGTTTCGACAATCCGGACGTCAGCTGGTCAGAGCTGGAACGGGCGCTGTCCGGCAGAACGGCTACCAGTCTGACCGGAGTCCCGCGGACCCCGCGATCCGGCCTTGCCTCCGGCTGCCCCGACGACTCCTGTGCGGTACCCGGTGACGGTGGGGACAGCCCCGCCTGGTCGCGCAAGCGTGGTCAGTACCGCCCGCCGGCGACGCTGCGGGCCTTGCGGGCGGATTCGGCGCGGACGGTTACCGGTTCATCTGTGCCGTATGCCGAGCTGCACTGCCACTCCAACTTCAGCTTTCTGGACGGAGCCAGCCATCCCGAGGAGCTGGTGGAGCAGGCGGCCCGGCTGGGCCTGGAAGCCGTCGCGCTCACCGACCACGACGGCATGTACGGGGTGGTGCGGTTCGCCGAGGCGGCGGCCGAACTGGGCCTCAACACGATCTTCGGTGCCGAACTGAGCCTCGGGCTGCCGGGTCCGCAGAACGGAGTGCCCGATCCGGCCGGAACCCACCTGCTTGCGCTGGCCCGCGGCCCGGAGGGCTACCGCGCGCTGTGCCGCACGATCAGCACCGCCCAGATGCGCGGCGAGCAGAAGGGCCGACCGGTCTATCACCTCGACGAGGTCGCCGCCGACCTCGCCGGCCGGGTCCTGGTCCTCACCGGTTGCCGCAAGGGCGCGGTGCGGCGGGCGTTGGCCGAGCACGGCTCACCCGCTGCCGCGGCTGAGCTCCGCCGGCTCGTCGGGCTGTTCGGCGCGGACAACGTCGCGGTGGAACTCACCGACCACGGCCTGCCCGCCGACACCGAGCGCAACGACGCGCTGGCCGAGATCGCCGGGGCGGCCGGAGTGCCCACGGTGGCCACCAACGCGGTGCACTACGCCACCCCGACCCGCTATCCGCTGGCCACCGCGGTCGCCGCCGTCCGAGCCCGCCGGGGGCTGGACGACGCGGACGGTTGGCGGCCGGCCGCCCCGACGGCGTATCTGCGCGGCGGAGCGGAGATGGCCGCCCGATTCGACGCGCGACACCCCGGCGCGGTCGCCCGGGCCGCCGCATGGGGGCGGGAGCTGGCGTTCGAGCTGCACCTGGTCGCGCCGGACCTACCACCGTTCGACGTACCCCCTGGGCACACCGAGGCCTCCTGGCTGCATGAGCTGACCTACCGGGGGGTGGCCGAGCGGTACGGCAGCTTCGCCGAGAACCCGGCGGCGCTCGCCACCGTCGACCACGAGTTGGCGATCATCACCGCGAAGAAGTTCACCGGCTACTTCCTGATCGTCCACGACATCGTCGGGTTCTGCCGTGCGCAGGACATCCTCTGCCAGGGCCGGGGTTCGGCGGCCAACTCGGCGGTCTGCTACGCGCTGGGCATCACCGCCGTGGACGCCGTCGCGCACGGTCTGCTGTTCGAACGGTTCCTGTCCCCGGCCCGGGACGGCTATCCGGACATCGACCTGGACATCGAGTCCGGGCGCCGCGAGGAGGTCATCCAGTACGTCTACCGCCGCTACGGCCGTGACCACACCGCGCAGGTCGCCAACGTGATCACCTACCGACCCCGGTCGGCGGTGCGCGACATGGCCAAGGCGCTCGGCTTCTCGGCCGGCCAGCAGGACGCGTGGAGCAAGCGGATCGATCGCTGGGGCCCAGCGGACACCGCCGGCGGCGCGGTTGCGGACGCTGCCAGAGGCGCGTCCGGAGACACGAGCGGTGGCACCGCCGGCGGCCCGGTGCCGGACGCTGTTCGGCCGGCGGGGCTCCCGGTTCCGGCTCCCCAGAGCGGTTCCGGAGACACCGCCATCCCGGACAGCGTCCGGGCGCTCGCCGACCAGTTGCTCGGCTTCCCCCGCCACCTGGGCATCCACTCCGGCGGCATGGTGATCTGCGACCGACCGGTGTCCGAGGTGGTGCCGGTCGAGTGGGCGCGGATGGCCGACCGCAGCGTGATTCAGTGGGACAAAGATGATGCCGCGACTGCTGGTTTGGTCAAGTTCGACCTGCTCGGGCTGGGCATGCTCACCGCACTGCACAAGATGATCGACCTGGTCGGTGACTTCCACCGACGCCGCGTGCGGCTGCACGACCTGCAGCCGACCGACGAGCGGGTCTTCGACATGCTCTGCCGGGCCGACTCGGTGGGGGTCTTCCAGGTGGAGTCGCGCGCGCAGATCGCCACCCTGCCCCGGCTCAAGCCGCGCAACTTCTACGACCTGGTGGTGGAGGTCGCACTGATCAGGCCCGGTCCGATCCAGGGCGGCTCCGTGCACCCCTACATCCGCCGGCGGAACGGCCAGGAGGAGGTCAACTACGACCATCCGCTGCTGGAGCACGCGCTGCGCAAGACCCTCGGCGTACCGCTGTTCCAGGAACAGCTGATGCAGATCGCCGTGGACGTGGCCGGCTTCTCCGCCGCCGACGCCGACGAACTGCGCCGGGCAATGGGCTCCAAGCGGTCGACGGAGAAGATGGAACG
>JAJCYC010000251.1 GCA_029263115.1 Pseudonocardia sp.
CAGCGTCTCCTCACAGAACCGGGCCACCTCGTCGAACAAATCACCCTGATGATCAGCACGCCCCAGCGTCACCCACCGATCCTCCCGCATCAGGCCGCCGGACCGGGCGACCGCCACGCGAAAGACACCAGCCACCTAGGAGGTCAACATGCGCACCCGGCTGCGCACCGCCCGCTCGACCGACGGCACGCCCATCGCCTACGAGACGGTCGGCGCGGGTCCGCCGCTGGTACTCGTCCACGGCAGCGTCAGCGACCGCGGTTACTGGGCGCCGGTGTCACCGGCACTGGCGGAGGACTACACCGTTGTCACCGTCGACCGGCGCGGGCGGGGCGCCAGCGGCGACACCACGCCCTGCACGATCGAGCGCGAGTTCGAGGATGTCGCCGCCGTGGTCGACGCGATCGGTGTGCCGGTGCACCTGGTCGGCCACTCCTACGGGGAGTCTGCGCGCTGGAGGCCGCGCTGCGGACGCCGAACCTGCGGAGCTGTTGCAGAGCGTTCCCCCTCGCCCGACGCGACCGACCAGGGCACAACCACGGTCGAACCTCGCGCGACGCAACCCACTCTGTTCGTGGCCTCACCGTGACCACCGGCGTGATCATCAACGATCTCGCGGGTGCCTCGCCAGCGGGCCGAGAACCAGAACGTCGCATTGCTTCGCATTGCAAAGGAGGTAGACTCCGGTGGTGCGGGAGCTGATGTGGACCGAGGAGAACCAGGAGCACATCTGGTCCCGTCACGAAGTCGTCCCCGATGAGGTCGAGCAGGTCGTCAACACGCGACCACGCTGGAGCACCAAGGGCAGGGCGAACATCGAACTGATCTACGGCACCACCGTAGCGGGACGCTACCTGCTCGTGGTGCTCGGTGAGGCCGCTGATGGGCGCGACTACGTGATCACCGCACGCGAGATGAACGACGAGGAACGTCGCACCTTCCGACGGAAAGCGAGGTGAGCCCGATGGACGACAAGGCGATGCGCGAGCTGCGCGAGCACTACGACTCGCAGAGCACCGCGTCGGAGATGGAGACCGGCACCTGGGAAACCGACGTCCAGGCCGATCCCATGATCACGACCTCGTTGAGGCTACCCAAGTCACTCCTGGACTGGGTCCGCGACCAGGCCGACTCCCAGCAGCTCAAGCCCACGGCACTGATTCGGCGCTGGATCGAGGAACGCCGCGCTGCCGGCGCCCCATCCGACGACGTGAGCGCCCGGCTCAAGCGGCTCGAGGACGTGGTCTTCGCCCAACGCCGGCAGGCGGACTAGCGACAGCGGGCCGAAGCCCGCTGAGCGCGCCGGTTCACGACAAATCTTGCTACAAGCCGACGGGATTCGTCCAGACCGTCCCAGCTCTCGCGCCTCGACCCAACCCGTCCTTACTACGGTTCTCACTACTGGCCAGGGCGGGTCAGCCGGCCCGAAGGTACTGGCGTACCGCATCCCGGATGATCTGTGAGACGCTGGCCTGTTCGGCCGCCGCGCGAAGCAGCAGGTCGCGCTTGAGCTCCGGGTCCAGTCGCACCGACTCGACCGAGGAGGCGGCCGACCCCATCGCCGGGCGGCCGGGCGAGCGGCGCCGCAGGATCTCCTCCACGTCGTAGCCCCGCTCGGCCTCATCGGCCATCGCATCGACCGCCGCATCCGTGATCGGCGTGCCGTCCGCCCGAGCACCGTGATCTGTCCTCATCGTCACCGTCCTCCCTCCAGTAGCCGCCGATACTTCGTCCGCATCGCCATCGGGTGGATCACCGCCGGCCCGGCCGGCCGATCCAACACGACCAACTCCAGGACGTTGCCCGCCCGGTCAGGCCCCAGGACCAGATACCGGACCGGGTCGTCCCCGATCTCCTCCACAACGACCGCCTTGCTCAGTGCATGCTGGATGTCCGCTGAGTCGACGCCATGGCGCAGCGCCGAACTCACAATGTCCACCCAATATCGTACTACGAAAAAGGTGGCCGCACATCCTGCTGCACCTGGGCACGAAAAACGGCCCCCCGGACGATGTCCGGAGGGCCGTTTCACTTGGTAGCGGGGGTAGGATTCGAACCTACGACCTCTGGGTTATGAGGCGATCGGGCATGGTCTCAGCCGTTCCACGCCGTTGCGCTCCCTGCCGGCTGGACCGCGCTGACGCTGCGGCTACCCGCCCGACAGCGGCTCAGCCGGCTCGATGCGTCTCACTGGTCGCGACCCGTTCGCGGTGTCGGCGTGACCTCCAGCGTGACCATCAGCGGTCTCGCGGACCCCGCCCCTGTACCGGCAGTGTCCGAGTCAGCGCAGAGGAAGATAGACGACCTGGCCGTTCCATTCGTCAGAATCGCTGACTTCGGCGATCAAGGAGAGTTCGTCGATGGCTGCCGCGAGCGCGAGGGTGGCCCGTACTACGAAGACGCCAGGCATCGGCTGCCCGGCAGTGATCCGCTCGTACGCGAAATCGGGCATCGTCGCGATGTCGTGAGTCAAGAGCACTCGACCCTCATCGGCGGCCCACCGCAGCACCTCCGGGTCATCAGCCGTACGGAGCCCGACATCCTGGACCCGGACGACGTCGATGCTTCCGGTACGACGTTGCAACCCGACGATGATCCTGCGGTTGAAGTTCTCGTCTGCAACGAAGCGAACTGTCACTGCCCCAGCCGTGCCAGCAACCTCGCCCGCAAACCCTCAGGCGGGAACCGCGTCTCGACCTTCGTCTGGATCTCAGCCCCCAGACGCTCACGCTCGTCGAGGTAACCCTGCACGTCAGAGGCGTGCCGAAGGTAGTAGGTCAGCACGGCGTAGATGTCCGCGAGGGCGAGTGTGGGGTACTGCTCGCGAATCTCCTCGGGGCTGTCTCCTCGTTGGAACGCCGCCACGAGGGTCTCCAGGAGGACGCGGGTGCCAGCGACACGCAGGCCACCGGCCCCATCCCGCGAAAGCGGAACCGGCTCGGGCTCAACGGCTGCCGTCATCACTGGTCACCTCCCGCTGAGAACTCTACCGGCCAAGGCCACAGAGCCGCGATGATCACGACCGCGACGAGCCACCGAACGCGCGCACCGGGTGCCCTCTCTGCTACACATCCTGCTCCACGCGGACGTGAAACGGCCCAGTCAGGCACCTCACATGGGTCACCTCATACGTGCTGCGCGCTCGCGATCGTTTCGTGGTAGGTCCTTCCACGACTCATTCCGAGCAGTCTGGCGATGGGTCGATGCGTGAGCGCGACCGCGATCAGGTCGCCGATCCGCGGTGACAGTGCCTCGCCGAGCAGCAGCATGTTCGCTGTTCGCTGTTCGTGGCAGTACGACGCGTCGTCTCCCTCGCCGGACCGCTGCCACCACAGCGCGTCCAACGGCATCTGTGGACAACGGAGTCATGTGCCGGAAGGGCGGAGGCATCTCCGTGATCTGAGCGTCCCTGAGCAGGTCGGTGGCGGTGAGTGCCGGGTGGATGACCGAGACTCGGATACCGGTGCCGGCCACCTCCTGGCGGAGGCTGTCGGAGTACGGGGAGACCCCGTGCATCACGATCGCGTAGGAGCCGAATCGTAGCTATTCATCCCTGTAGGAGCGGGGCCGTGTCAAGCCTGGTCCGTGGGGTTGTGCTCGTTCTTTTCTTGTTCTCCGCCGTGTTTTGGGCGCGTCCGGTCGAGGCGTCGTGGTTCAGTAGCGATCGGGGAAGATGGCACGAGCGGATGGGGTCCTTGCGCGAGACGGTCAGTGTGAGAGCTTCCATCTCAGTGCCATCGACCCCATCCGTCACACACGCCACGCCGGTCACAACGCCACGATTCCCCAGGTCACA
>JAJCYC010000252.1 GCA_029263115.1 Pseudonocardia sp.
CATCACCCTGTGGGTATTGCAGGTACTGGCGGCGGCGGTGTTCGTCTTCGCCGGGTTGCCGAAGGTGATGGCCGACCCGATGCAGGTCGCCGGGTTCGCCCAGATGGGCCTGGGCAACATCGGGATGTACACCATCGGCGCGTTGGAACTGGCCGGGGCGGTGGCGATCCTGGTGCCGCGGCTGGCCGGGCTCGCCGCGGTGTGCTTCGTCGCCCTGATGATCGGGGCGATCGTCACCGTGCTGCTGACCATGGGGCTCACCCCGCTGGTGGCCGTCCCGGCAGCGGTGGAGGTGCTGGTCGCGGTGATCGCCTGGGGCCGGCGGGACAGCCTGGCCAGGCTGGTGTCCCGATCGACCTGAAGGGCCGACCGGCTGCGTTCGGTGCTCACCACCCTCCCATTCGGGGCACGCGCGGACCGGACCCGCGAATCCTGGTCCGCAACATCCCACGGATCTTCGATGCTCTCGTCGTGGGCGTCTGAGCAGCCAAAATGTGGTCGTGCCGAACTTCTCTAGTCGGGGTCGGCGAACAGTGGCGGATGCCACCCGGGGTCGCGATCGGGCCGCCGGGCAGGGTAGTTTCGACCCAGCGAAGGGGAGTAGCTCCCAACGTCGCGGTCGACATGCTGGTGGCTTCGCGCCACCCGGCCGCGCGGCCTTCTCCCGAGGCGAGCGAGACCTTCGATTCGGCTGGACAAGCCGGGTCGAGGTGTCGCGACCTCCGATCCGGCCAGATCGCCAGGAGGCGCCGTGGACGGCTGGCTGGCCGCGTTCCTGCTCAGCTTCGGCGTGGTGTTCGTCGCCGAGCTGGGCGACAAGTCCCAGCTGATGGCGCTGGCCTTCGCCGGCCGCTTCCGCGCCGCCCCGGTGCTCGTCGGGATCACCCTGGCCACCTCGGTGGTGCACGCGGTGTCGGTGGCGGTGGGGCACCGGCTGGGGCTCGCGGTGCCCACCGGCTGGGTTGCGCTCGTGGCCGGTGTGGCCTTCCTGGGGTTCGCGGCGTGGACGGTGCGCGGGGACTCGCTCTCGGACTCCGAGCTGACCCGGGCGGCCCGCGGCGTGGGATCGGCGGTGCTGACCGTGACGGTCGCGTTCTTCCTCGCCGAGCTGGGGGACAAGACCATGTTGGCGACCGTCACGCTGGCCGCCCAGCACAGCTGGTTCGGCATCTGGCTCGGTTCGACGCTGGGCATGGTGGCGGCCGACGCGCTCGCCATCCTGGCCGGGCGGGCGCTGGCCCGGCGGTTGCCCCAGCGCACCGTCCGGTACACCGCCGCCGGCTCGTTCGTGCTGTTCGGCGGGTGGCTGCTGGTCGGGTCGGCGGACTCGCTGACCGGGGGCGCGCCGTGGGCCGCGCTGGACCACCACGTCGCCGGGTGGACCGCGCTCGGACTCGGGCTGGCCGCGATGCTGGTGCTCCGGGTCGCCGCCGCCCGGTCGTCGGAGTCCGACGGAGTACACCGCACCGGCGCGGCCGGGCGCTGGGCCAGGGTGCTGTTCCTGACCGCGGTGGCGGTCGGGCTGCTCACCCCGTTGCTGGTCGCGGCCGACGTTCTGCAGCCGATCCCGTTGCTCGAGGACCCCGGAATCGTCGTGGTCGGCGCCGGGATGGTGCTGCTCGGGGTGAGCGTGCTGCTGATGGCCCGCCGGGAGATCGACGCGGCCCGTCGGGCCCGGACCGGGCCCGGCCAGCGCACCCCGCTGGTGACCGGCGGGGTGCACCGGTGGGTCCGGCAACCGGGCGCGACGGGCATGGTGGTGGCGATGGCCGGCACCCTGCTGATGGTGCCCACCCTGCTCGAGGTGCTGGCCTGCGTGCTGCTCGTGTTCGCGATGCAGATCGAGGTGCGCCGGGTCCGGGAGCCGGGGCTGGTCGGCGCGCTCGGCGCCGAGTACACCGCGTACGCCGAGCGCACCGGCCGCTTCCTGCCCCGGATCGGCGCCGGCCCCCGCTGAACGGCCCGGCCCGGCCCACCCGTGCTCAGGACCTGGGGCCGCCGGCCGCGTAGATCACCTGGCCGGACACGAACCCGGACTCCTCACCGGTCAGGTACGACACCAGCGCGGCGATGTCCTCGGGCTTGCCGACCCGGCCCACCGGGATCTGCTTGGCGCCCGTGGCCTGGTACTCCTCCCAGGCCATGCCTATCCGTTCGGCGGTGGCCTTGGTCATCTCGGTGGCGATGAACCCCGGCGCGATCGCGTTGACCGTGATGCCGAACTTGCCCAGCTCGATGGCCAGGGTCTTGGTGAAGCCCTGCAGGCCCGCCTTCGCCGTGGAGTAGTTGGCCTGGCCCCGGTTGCCCAGCGCGGAGGTGCTGGACAGGTTCACGATGCGGCCCCAGCCGGCCTTGGTCATGTGTGCCTGGGCGGCGCGGGCCATCAGGAACGACCCCTTCAGGTGCACCCCCATGACCGTGTCCCAGTCCGTCTCGGTCATCTTGAACAGCAGGTTGTCCCTGGTGACGCCGGCGTTGTTGACCAGGATGGTGGGCGCCCCCAGCTCGACGGCGATCCGCTCCACGGCGGCCTGTACCGCGTCCGGGCTGCTCACGTCGGCACCCACCGCCAGCGCGGTCCCGCCCTCGGCGGTGATCGCCTTGACCGCGTCCTCGCAGCTGCCCTCGTCGAGGTCGAGCACCGCGACCGCCCGCCCGTCGCGGGCCAGCCGCTGTGCGGTCGCGGCGCCGATGCCGCGTGCCCCACCGGTCACGATCGCCACCTTGTTGTCCGTACTCACCGAGCCTCCTTGTTGTCGTTGTCGATGTCGTCCCCGCTATCTTGCGCACGCCGGGTCCGTGCCCGCGAGCCGACACGTCGGCCAATCCGGTCGGTGAACGCCATCGGTGGCCGGATATTGATGGATGTCGATGCCTCGGCCACTTCCGAACTCCCGGCCGGGGCTGGTGTCGGAGATCCTCACCTCCGGCATGCGCGATTCGAGTTGCACCGGGCCGACCGGCGACTAGGTTGCGACAGAGAACTCAGCCTGCGGAGGACATGACATGACCCGGTACAGCGAGGCGCCGACGGTGCAGCTGACCATCCTGGTGGCCGCGCCGCCGCAACGGCTCTGGCCACTGGTCACCGATCTGGAGCTGATCGCCTCGCTGAGCACGGAGCTGCAGTCGGTGCGGTGGCTGGACGCGGGGTCGCGCCCGGAGGTGGGACGCCGGATCGAGGGCACCAACTTCCACCCCGCCCGTGGGCAGCGGCGCACCACGTCCTACGTGGTGGCCTGCGACGAGCCGCGGCTGTTCAGCTGGGCGGTGCACGACGTGGACGACCCGGCGGCGGTGTGGGGATTCGAGCTCACCCCGACCGACGCGGGCACCGAGCTACGGCAGTTCGCCCAGCTCGGGCCAGGCTGGTCCGGCCTCAGCGAGGTGATCCAGAAGATGCCCGACAAGGAGGAGCGCATCGTCGAGGGTCGGCTCCGCGAGTTCCGCGCCGGCATCGAGCGCAACCTGTCCGCGCTGCGGGAGCTGGCCGAGACCGGTCGGCTGCCCACCCTCGTATGATGCGCACCGGCCCGATGCTACGGGCCCGATGCTTACTGCGACCACCGTCGAGGCCTGGGCTGGGCTCCGGGGCGATCCAGCTGGGCACCCGTCCCCCGGTGGCGATCGCGCAGGCCGCACTGACCCTGGCCGAGCTGTCCGGTGGCCGGTTCAGCCTGGGGCTGGGCAGCTCCGGGCCGCAGGTGATCGAGGGGCTGCACGGGGTGCCGTTCGCGCACCCGCTGGCCCGGATGCGCGAGACCGTGCAGATCGTCCGGCAGGTGTTCGCCGGGGAGAAGGTGCGCCACGACGGCGAGCGGTTCCGGATTCCGCTGCCCGGCGGCGAGGGCCGGCCGATGCGCACCTCGCTACCGGCCAACCCGGACATCCCGATCTACCTGACCACCCTGTCGCCGAGGATGCTGCGGCTGACCGGTGAGCTGGCCGACGGGTGGCTGGGCACCAGCTTCGTCCCGGAGGGGGCGCGGGCCTACCTCGACCCGCTGGCCGAGGGCGCCGCGGCGGCCGGGCGCACGCTCGCCGACCTCGACCTGCGCCAGGGCGCGGAGGTGGCGTTCGCCGAGGGCGAGCGCGAGCTGGCCGCCTTGCTGGCCACCCGGAAGCGGGAGCTGGCGTTCTCCCTGGGCGGCATGGGCTCGCGGGGTACGAACTTCTACCACGCCGCCTACAGCCGCCAGGGCTGGGCCGAGGTGGCCGCCCGGGTCCGCTCGCTGTGGCTGGACGGGAGTCGCGAGCAGGCCGCCGCCGAGGTGACCGACGAGATGGTGCTGGCCACCACCCTGATCGGCACCGAGGCGATGGTTCGCGAGCGGTTGGCGGTGTGGCGCCGGGCCGGGGTCACCACCGTGCGCCTCTATCCGGCCGGCGACACCCTGGACGAGCGGCTGACCACCCTGGGCCGGGCGATCGACCTGGTGCGCGGCTCGGCCTGACAGGATGCGGGCATGGGTGACTGGCGCGACGGGCTCGGCCCGGACTTCGAGGCGTTCTGGGCCGAGCGGCGGATCTGCCTGCTGACCACGCTGCGCCCGGACGGCACCCCGCACGTGGTGCCGGTGGGCGCGGTTCTCGACCTGCCGGCCGGCCTGGTCCGGGTGATCACCCGGCGGGGTTCGCGCAAGGTGGCGAACATCCGGGCCGCCGGGCCGGACGGCGCGCGGGTGGCGGTCGGCCAGGTGGACGGCGGTCGCTGGTGCACCGTCGAGGGGCTGGCCGTGGTGCGCGAGGACCGGGAGTCGGTGGCCGAGGCCGAGCGGCGGTACGCACAGCGCTACCGGGTGCCCAAGCCCAACCCGGAGCGGGTCACCCTGGAGATCACCGTGCGGCGGCTGCTCGGCAACGTCCGCTGACCCTCGTGCGTCAGATCGCGCGTCGGCTCGGCGTGGAGCGCGCGACCAGCGCCGGGTCCCGGGTGACGGCGTCGTCCAGCGCCTCGTCGATGCGGGCCATCGCGTCGTCCGGGATCCGCACCCCGGCGGCCTGGACGTTCTCGGCGACCTGCTCCGGTCGGGATGCCCCGATCAGCGCGGCGGACACGTTGTCGTTGCGCAGCACCCAGGCCACCGCGAGCTGGGCCATGGACAGCCCGAGGTCGGCGGCGATCGGCGCCAGCGCCTGCACCCGGAGCAGCGTCTCGTCGGTCAGGAACCGCTTGACGTTGTCCGCGCCGCCCTTGTCGTCGGTGGCCCGTGATCCTTCCGGCAGCGGCTGACCGGGCCGGTACTTGCCGGTGAGCACACCCTGCGCGATCGGCGACCAGACGATCTGCCCGATGCCCAGCTCCTCGCAGGTGGGCACCACCTCGTCCTCGATCACCCGCCACAGCATCGAGTACTGCGGCTGGCTGGAGACCAGGGAGATGCCCAGCTCGGTGGCCAGCGCGTGGCCGGCGCGGATCTGGTCGTGCGTCCATTCGCTGACCCCGATGTAGTGGGCCTTGCCGGCCCGCACCACATCGGCGAAAGCCTGCATGGTCTCCTCCAACGGGGTGAAGGAGTCGTAGCGGTGGGCCTGGTAGAGGTCCACGTAGTCCATGCCGAGGCGGCGCAGGCTGCCGTCGATGCCCTCCATGATGTGCTTGCGGGACAGGCCCATGTCGTTGCGGCCCCTGGGGTCCGGCCCGACCGGCCAGTAGACCTTGGTGAAGATCTCCAGCGACTCCCGCCGTTCGCCCTTGAGCGCCGCGCCGAGCACCTGCTCGGCGGCCCCGCTGGCGTACACGTCGGCGGTGTCGAAGCTGGTGATCCCGTGGTCCAGCGCGGCCCGCACGCAGGGGGTGGCCACGTCGCTCTCCACCTGCGAGCCGTGGGTGAGCCAGTTACCGTAGGTGATGGCCGAGATCTGCATCCCGGAGCGGCCGAGGTAGCGGAATTCCATGCCAGCCATCCTGCCTCGGCGGCGGGGATCGCACCGCGGCGCCGCTCAGGACAGCTGCGCGCGCTCCAGGATCACGCTCGGCCGGGCCGACACCGCCAGCCCGGTGGGCTCCGCTCCAGAGCGGACGAGCAGATCGCCCACTGCGGCGATCATCGCGCCGTTGTCGGTGCACAGCCGGATCGGCGGCACCCGCAGGGTGATCCCGGCCTCGGCGCAGCGCTGCTCGGCCAGCGACCGCACCCGGCTGTTCGCGGCGACCCCGCCGACCACCACCAGGTCGGCCACGCTCTCCCGCTTGCAGGCCAGCACCGCCTTCGACGTGAGCACGTCGGCCACCGCCTCCTGGAACGACGCCGCCACGTCCGGCACCGGCACCGGCCGGCCGTCGGCCTCGCAACGCTCCACCCACCGGGCCACGGCGGTCTTCAGCCCGGAGAAGGAGAACCCCAGCTCGGGATCGCGCGGCCCGGTGAGTGCGCGGGGGAACGCGATCGCGTCCGGGTCGCCCTCGCGGGCCACCTTGTCGATCGACGGGCCGCCGGGGTAGGGCAGGCCGAGGACCCGGGCCACCTTGTCGAACGCCTCGCCGGCCGCGTCGTCGATGGTGTCGGACAGGTGCACGATCTCGTCCCGGGCCAGGTCGCCTACCGCGAGCAGCGAGGTGTGCCCACCGGAGACGATCAGGATCACGCTGCGTGGCGGCAGGGCGCCGTGCTCGAGCAGGTCGGCGGCGGCGTGCCCGGCGAGGTGGTGCACACCGTAGAGCGGTACCCCCCAGGCGCCGGCATAGGCCTTGGCGGTGGCCACCCCGACGTGCAGCGCGGTGGCCAGCCCCGGGCCGACGGTGACCGCGATCGCCCCGACGTGCGCCGGCCGGGCGCCCGCCTTGCGCATCGCCTCCCGCACGCATGGGACCAGCGCGGACACGTGTGCCCGGGCGGCGATCTCCGGCACCACCCCGCCGAATCGGGCGTGTTCGTCCATCGACGAGGTCAGCGCGTCACCGAGCAACTCGCCGTCGCGGACCAGCCCGACGCCGGTCTCGTCGCACGAGGTCTCGATACCCAGGACGATGCTGCCGCTCACGCCGTCCATCGTTCCAGCCGGCGTCGCCGGCGGGGCAGCCAGGGGCCGGGTGCGTACCCGGCTACTTCTTGTACTTGTCGTCGAACTTCGCGCACTGCCCGCGCAGCTCGTCGTCCTTGATCCGGCCGTCCTTGTCCTTGTCGGCGCCGTTGCAGCGCTTCTCGGCCTCGCGGCGCAGCGTCGGGTTCGCCTTGATCTTCTCGATCCAGGAATCCTCGATGCTCTTGCGGGCGTCCTGGTCGCGCTTCTTGCGCTCCTGGTCGTCCTGCTTCTTCTCGTTCTGTTTCTTCTCGTCCTGCGCCGCCGGCTTCTGCTCGGCGGGTTTCTGCTCGGCCGGCTTGCCGGGCTCGACGGCGGCGGGGGCCGGTGCCGGGTTGTCTGCGACCAGCCCGGACGGGACGTTCTCCGACCGGCCCTCCTTCGCGCCCTCGTCGGAGGAACCCTCGTCGGAGCTCCCGCTGTCGGAGGAACCACCGAGGCCGCCGTCGCCACCCCCGGAGTCCCCGTCGTCGGAGGAGCCCTCGTCGGAGGAATCCTCGTCGCCCGAGTCCGAGCTGAAAGCCGACATGCTCATCTCCGGGCCGAACACCCCCGGGTCGAACGCCGGAGGTGTGGAGACGACCGCCGCGGGCACCGGGGCCGGCGGCGGGCTCGCGGTCGCGGCGGGGTCGGTCTCGGGCAGCTTCACGTCGTTGACGCCGGCCCACCAGTCACGCAGCTTCTCGTTGTCCGGGTCGTGCCGGACGGCCACGCCCAGCGTCTGCGACTTCTCGTCGGTCCAGGTCAGGAACGACGAGCCGCGTCGCTGGAAGCACAGCACCCGACCGTGTGCGGCCTCGCTGTCGCTGTGGTAATCGGTCTCCGCGCGGTCGCCGCTGCGGCAGTCGCCGGAGCCGTCGGAGACCCCGGCGGTGGTGACGGCGGCCCGGTAGTTGCCGTCCAGAGCCGACGGTGAGCTGAACTTGGTGAAGACGAACGAGTTGACGTCCCCGCCGGAGGGCGTGCAGACCAGCGACGCATCGACGTTCGCGCTGCCCTCGATGATCGCGTCGTTGCGGGTGCAGCTGGCCTGCAGGGCGAGCGGCACGTCGCGCAGCAGCGACTCCTCGGCGTCGTTGGGGTACCGCGAACTCAGGTAGCCGACACCCGCCGTGGCCAGTCCGGCGAGCAGGGCGAAGGTCGCGGCGCCGGCGGCGGCGAGCAGCAGCTTCCTGCGCTGTTGCCGCGGTGGCGGGGGGCCGGTCTCCGGCGTCGCGGCGAGCAACGCGGCCGGCGGGGTGTAGGTGGTGGTGCCGTCGACCTCGGGCGCGCTGTCGGCCGGGGAGACGGGGGCGGCAGGGGTGGCCTGCCCGGCGGTAGCCAGTGCGGCGGGCCCGGCCGGCGCGATTCCGGCGCGGTCGGCGGTCAATGGGGCATCCGGGTCCGCGGCCACCGCCCGGAGGTCGGCCACCAGGTCCCGGCCGGTCTGGTAGCGCTCGGCGGGCTCCTTGGCCAGCGCCTTGGCCACGATCCGGTCGAGCCCGGCCGGCAGCTCGGGGCGCCGTCCAATTGCCGACGGCGGGTCGTCACTGACGTGCGCCCACATCAGCGCGGCGGTGTCGTCGCGGTGGAACGGAACTTCGTCGGTCAGGCACTGGTAGAGCACGCAGCCCAGGGCGTAGAGGTCCGCGCGACCGTCCACCTGCCTGCCCTGGATCTGCTCCGGAGCGATGTAGTCGATGGTGCCGACGATCTGCCCGGCCGAGGTGAGGCTGCGACCGCTGGAGATCATCTTGGCGATGCCGAAGTCGCTCAGGTAGTAGTGCTGACGCCCGTTGAGGTCGTCGACCAGAACGTTCGCCGGCTTGATGTCCCGGTGGATCATGCCCTGCTCGTGCGCGGAGTCGAGCGCATCGGCCACCCCGCCGATGATCGCCGTGGTCACCTCGAGGTCGAGCGGACCCACGTCGGCGAGCAGCGACCGCAGGTCGCCCCCGGGCACGTACCGCATCGCGATGTACAGCAGGCCGCCGGCCTCGCCGGCTGCGTAGACCGGGACGATGTTGGGGTGGTCGAGGGTGGCCGCGCTGCGTGACTCCCGGTCGAAGCGCTTGCCGAACAGCTCGTCGTCGGCCAGCGCGGGGGTGAGCACCTTCAGCGCAACCTTGCGCCGCAGCTTGGTGTCCTGCGCGAGGTAGACGGTACCCATGCTGCCGCGGCCGATCTGCCGTTCGATCCGGTAGCCCGGCACCTCGGGCATGCCGTCCGCCACCCGTGCGGCCTGATCGCCCGCTCCAGCCATCTGCCTCGTCCCCCCGTGGTGCTTCGAAGACATCCCCGGCCGCGGCCCGCCGCGTCGGGCGCCCATCGACAGGCTCGTCGTCCTGTGGCCGGCGGCTATCTGTGTGGTCGTCGGGACGCGTGGGGATGTTATCAAGCCGTCGATCACCCGATGGTGGCTTCCCGGTGGTGGCCACTGGTCCGAACGACGCCGGTGGGCGGCTCCGAACGGTGGCGGCCAGGTGGGTGACTACCCTTCGGAAAGTGCAGCTCGTCATTCGATCCGCCGGTGCCACCCGCGACGTCGATGTCAACGTCCAGGTCCCGGACGCCACCGTGGCCGACCTGCTGGACGCGCTGGGCCACCAGCCTGGCCACGACAGCGCGGCGGCGGGCGTCCTGGTCGACGGCCGGTATCTGCAGGGCTACCTCGGGCTGACCGAAGCGGGCCTCTACGACGGCGCGGTGGTGCAGCCCGGCGGGTCCGCGCCGGCCGTCGCGGCGGTTCCCGGCGGCCCGGTTCTGGCCGTGGTGGGCGGGCTGGACACCGGCCGGCGGATCCCGCTCGGCCCCGGGCGGTCGGTGATCGGGCGGGACCCGTCGTGCGAGGTGCGGGTGGCCAGCTCGACCGTGTCGACGCGGCACTGCGCGGTGCACGTCGACCCGGCCGGCGGCGTCGCCGTGGAGGATCTGGGCTCGCGCAACGGCTCGCTGGTCGAAGGGGTTCCGCTGCGCGGGCGCCGGGCGCTCGCCCCCGGAGAGATCGTGCAGCTCGGCGCGGTGCAGCTGACCCTGGTCGCGGAGCAGAGCCCGGACCGTCCCGCGTTGCTCGGCGCCCGGCGCACCGCCGGCGGCAACACCTCGTTCAACCGGCCACCCCGGCCGATGCCGCCGGCCGACGACGGCCCGGTCAGGCCGCCGAAACCGCCGAGGGATGCGCCGGCCCGCCAGCCGTTCTCCTGGATCGCGGTGCTTGCGCCGCTGGGGCTGGCCGCGGTCCTGGTCCTGATCACCGGCAGCTTCCTGTACGCGATGTTCGCGCTGCTGTCGCCGGTGATGCTGATCGGCAACTGGGCGGAGTCCCGGCGTCAGGGCAAGCGGACCTCGAAGCAGGAGACAGTCCGGTTCGCGGCCGATCTGCGGGCGTTCCGGGAGGAGCTCGCGCAGCGGCGGGTCGAGGTGACCCGGGCCCTGCGGGCGGAGCTGCCCGAGACCTCCGAGGTGTTGCGCCGGGCTACCGCGCCGAGCGTGCGGCTGTGGGAACGGCGGCTGGGTCACCACGACTTCCTGCGCCTGTCGGCAGGCACCGGCAGCATCGACTGGCGCCCGGCGGTGGGCAACCCGCACGGTGAGCGCCCGGCCGAGGTGGCCAGGGCGATCTCCGAGGTGTCCCGGCTGGAACTGGTACCGGTGACGGTGGACCTCACCGACGGCGGCGTCGTGGGGATCACCGGTCCGCGGGCCGCGGCACTGGCCCTGTCCCGGTCGTTGGTGTGCCAGGCGGCGGTGCACCACGGTCCGGCCGACCTGCGGATCGCGGTGTTCACCGAGCCCGAGGCCGTCTCGGCCTGGGAGTGGGCCAAGTGGCTGCCGCACAGCCGCGACGCCGCAGCCGGTGGTGGTGCCCGGTTGCTGGCCGGTGACACCGGTCCGGCCGTCGAACTGCTGCGCGAGCTGTTCGATGCCGAGCAGGGCCGGGCGAAGCGCTCGACCGATGGTCGGGACCGTCCGGAGGGGCCGGTGCTGCTCGCGGTCCTCGATGCGGTGGGTCTGACCGAGGGCCGCAACTCGCCGGCCCGGGCGATGCTGCGGGGCGCGGTCGGTCCGGTGGCCGGGATCGTGCTGGCCCCCACCACCGACCGGCTGCCGGCGGTCTGTTCCACGGTGGTGGAGCTGCTCGACCCCGACGGCACCGCCCGGCTGTCCCGGCCACGGCTCGGCGAGGTGGTCGAGGGGCTGCTCGTGGGTGGGCTCGGGACCGGCACCGCCCGGGACTGCGCGCTGGCGCTGGCCCGGTTCGAGGACCCGGAGACCTCCACGGTGGGCGCATCGCTGCCCTCCCGGGTGGACCTCACCACGCTGTTCGACCAGGACGTGCTCGATCCGACCGCGGTGGCCGGGCTGTGGCGGGCCGGCGGCCGGGACCCGGGGATCGCCGCGCCGATCGGGGTCACCGAGGACGGCGTGCTGACCCTGGACCTGCTGCGCGACGGCCCGCACGGTCTGGTCGGCGGCACCACCGGATCGGGCAAGAGCGAACTGCTGCGCAGCCTGGTCGCCGCGCTCGCGCTGTGCACCGGACCGGAGCACCTCAACTTCGTGCTGATCGACTACAAGGGTGGCAGCGCGTTCGACGAGTGCTCCCGGCTGCCGCACACCGTCGGGATGGTCACCGACCTGGACGCCCAGCTCGGCGAGCGGGCGCTGCGCTGCCTGGAGGCCGAGCTGCGCCACCGGGAGCGGCTGCTGCGTGCGGCCGGGGCGGACGATCTGCGCGCCTACCTGCGACTGCCGGAGGCTGAACAGGGCGCGCTGCCCCGGTTGCTGGTGGTGATCGACGAGTTTGCCACCATGGCCGCCGAGCTGCCGGACTTCATGGACGCGCTGGTCGGGATCGCCCAGCGGGGCCGCAGCCTCGGGGTGCACCTGCTGCTGGCCACCCAGCGCCCGTCCGGCGCGGTGAAGGACAACATCCGGGCCAACACCAACCTGCGCATCGCGCTGCGGGTGCAGGACCCGGGCGACTCCACCGACGTGATCGACAAGCCGGACGCCGCCCGGATCGGCCGCGACCAGCCCGGCCGGGCGTTCGTCCGGCTCGGCCCGTCTGAGGTGGTGCCGATCCAGACCGCCCTGGTGACCGGGGTGAGCAGCCGGGAGCGCGGCCGGGTCGACGTGGCCGGGTTCGACTTCGGCCGCCGGCCCCGGGTGGCCCGTCCGGTGCATGCGGAAGACGCGGCGAGTGACCTGGTCGGGGTGGTGGCCGCCGCGCGGGCGGCGTTCGCTGCATCCGGGCTGCCCGAGCCCCGCCGGCCCTGGCCGGAGCCGCTACCCGCCGAGCTGACCCTCGACGACGTGTCCGCCGCCGGAGGCACGCAGGCAGGCACGGCCGGGACCGACGACGCCCGTGACGGCCGTGGACCGGATGGCACCGTGCTGGTCGGGTTGGCCGACGACCCGGACGCCCAGGCCCAGTACCCGGCCGGCTGGAACGCCGCCGAGGGCAACCTGCTGCTGTTCGGCCTGGCCGGTAGCGGCACCACCACCACGCTCGGCGCGATCGCGCTCGCCGCGGCCGCGGCAGCCTCGCCCGACGAGCTGCACCTGTACGCGCTGGACTTCGGGGCCGGGGACCTGGTTGCGCTGGCCGACCTGCCGCACACCGGCGCGGTGATCACCGCAGCCGAGGGGGAGCGGCAGCGGCGGCTGGTCCGGATGCTGCGCGGCGAGCTGGACCGGCGACGCGAGCTGGGACCGGCCTGCCGGTCCGAGCCGAGGATCGTGCTGCTGGTGGACGGGTTCGCGGCGTTCCGGGCGGAGTACGACCAGCCGACCAACCAGTGGGTGCAGGACGAGCTGACCCGGGTGATCGCCGAGGGTCCGGCACTGGGCATCCGCACGGTGATCGCCGCCGACCGGGCCGGAGCGGTGCCGGCGGCGGTGTCCGCGACGGTGCAGCAGAAGTGGCTGTTCCGGCTGGCCGACGCCTACGACTACGCGACGTTCGGCGTGCGGTTCCGCTCGCCGGGCAGCCTGGTCCCCGGGCGGTGCGTGGTCGCGGACACCGGTCGGATCACGCAGATCGGGCGTCCGGCGCCGACCCTGGCCGCGGCGGTCGCCGCGGTGGCGGCCGCCACTCCTACCCCGGCGCGGCCACCGGCGTCCCTGGGCAGGTTGCCGACCTCGGTCGACCCGGACGAGCTGGTGGCCGCCGTCCGGCTGGACGGTCAGCCGTGGCTGCTGCCGGTGGGGGTGGCCGAGCGCTCGTTGGAGCCGGCGCTGCTGCGGATCTACCCGGCCGAACACGCGCTGATCGCCGGGCCGCCGCGCTCGGGCCGCAGCGGGATTCTGTGCGGGCTGGCCCGGTTGCTGATGTCGGCCGGCGTCCCGGTCACCGCGGTGGCGTCCCGACCGTCCCCGCTGCGGGAGCTGGCCGGCGTCGCGGGCCTGGCCACCAGCTCGGCGGAGCTGCCGGACGAGCTGGCCCGGGTGCTCGACGCGGGCGGCCACCAGGTGGTGCTGGTCGACGACGCCGAGATGCTGGACGACCCGTCCGGCGCGATGGACGCCCTGATCAAACGGCTGCTGCCGGACGTGCACGTGATCGCCGCCGGCCGCGCCGACCTGCTGCGCACCTCCTACGGCCACTGGTCGCAGACGATCCGGCGGTCGGGGGCGGGCCTGCTGCTGCGCCCGGACGTCGACTTCGACGGTGACCTGTTGGCCGCCCGGTTGCCCCGGCATGCGCCGGTGCCGATGAGCACCGCGCGCGGTTGGCTGGTGAACGGCGGTGAGGTGGAGTTCGTCCAGGCGGCCACCGTGCGGTAGCCGGCACCGGCGGCCCGCTGCGGTGGACCACTCTTTCGAGGGTCCTGCGCCTATGGCTCTGAGGCGCATGGGGCGGCCGTGCAAGCATGGGGCCACGACATCGGTTGTGTGCGATTGGTCGAGTCCGACGGGGAGGGGTACCGGATCGTGCGGGTACTGTCGAGTGAAGATGCCAGGTCAGCGATCACCCAGATGCAGAGCATCATCAGCGGTGGCCTGGTGGACCAGATCAAGAGCCTGGACGCGCAGGGTCAGCGGTTGATGGATCCGAACGTGTGGGACGGCAAGCTGGCGACGGATTTCCGTTCGACGTGGCCGGCGACGAACCAGACGTTGGACACCATGGTGCTGCAGCTCGAGGAGCTGCGGACCAAGATCCAGGCGATCAACGCGGACATCATGACCGCGGGCGGCAACGCCTGAGTTACTCGGCGGAGCTGAGATGAACGCCCTACCCGTCCGCCCCGGGGGCAGCGATGGCTGATTTCGGTGCGATCCACGAGAACGTGCAGTTCAACTGGGACGCCGCGACGAAGTTGGCCGCTGAGCTGCGGGCCACCGCCGACACCCTGGACGGTCAGGTCGGCCCGCGCACCAGCCAGGCGTCGACGGCTCGCCGGGTCTGGGAGGGCGTCTACGCCGGGGAGTTCGACGGTCGGGTGCGCACCTGCACCGGCGACGCGACCCGCCTGGCGGCCAGCATGCGACGGGCGGCCGCCGAACTGGACTCGCTGGCGGAATTGGCCCGGGCGGAGCAGCAGCGCCGGGAGTACGCCCGCGACTGGGTGGCCAACCACGACGACAGCGGCTTCTGGGACAACGCGGGCGACTTCTTCTTCGGTGAGGACGACCTGCCGCCACCCCGTCCGCCGATCGAGCCGCCGTCGGGCGGGGACTACGCCACGCCGCCGGGTGCGCGCGGTCCCGCCGCGCCGGCCGCGCACTGAATCTCGCGACACGAACAGCGTTGAGGAGGGCCCGTGCCGGGTCGTAGTTCGGCTGATCCCGACGATCTCGACGGGTGGGTGAACTCCAGCCGGACGTTGAACGGGGCGCTCCCGCCGCATCATTCCCGCTTGGTGAGCTTGCAGGGCGAGTTCTCGTCGACCACCAAGTGGGGTGGGTTCGACGCCTCTTCGTTGATCAACGGTTTCGGCTCGTACATCGGGTTCAACGCCACCGACGTGCAGTGGGTGGCGGCGATCGCCGGCATGTTCCGGCAGGCCGACGCGGGTGGTGGGGTATCGAGGCTGCCCGACTCGGTGATCGCGGCCGGGCTGCGTGCGGCGGGACTGGCCGGTACCCGGCAGTCGGTCACCTTCGATGATGCCGTCGCATGGGGCATGCCGCCGACCAGCGGGTTCGCCAACGACCCGATCAACACCGCGAACGGCAACTTCGTGGAAGTCGAGGGCGATCTGGGGTTCGGCGGCCTGCTGGCCACGCTGGGGTTCGACCGGACGTACAACAGCCGCTCCGACCGGGTGGGCCCGTTCGGGCCGGGTTGGGCGTCGTGGGCGAGTGCCCGGTTGCGGGCGGCGCCGGACGGGGCGCACTGGGAGGGCCCGGACGGCCAACGGGCGGTCGTTCCGCTGACGGCGGATGGTTCCCGCTACCGGCGGGTGTTGGGTGTGCGCGGGCTGGTGGTGCGCAGCGGTGATGGGTTGGCCCTGGACCGGTTCGGCGGCCGGCGCTGGGAGTTCGACGAGCAGGGTCGGCCGGCGGTCGTCTCGGACGGGCCCGGTACCGGGGTGCGGTTCGAGTACCTCGGGGACGTGTTGTCGGCGTTGGTGCACGAGCTGGGTGCGAGGATCGAGATGGAGTGGGCCGGCGAGCGGATCGGCGCGCTCGTGTGTTCGGACGGGCGGCGGGTGGATTACCACTACGACGAGTCGGGCCACCTGGTCGAGGTCGAGGGTCCCGGGGGTGCGCGGCGCTACGAGGTGGACGACGCGGGCCGGGTGTCGGCGGTGGTCGACGCCGACGGGGTGGCCGAGCTGCGCAACACCTATGACGGTGATGGTCGGGTGCTGACGCAGGTGTCGCCGCACGGGCGCCGTACCCGCTTCCGTTACCTGCCCGGCCGGATCACCATCGTCGACGACCTTGATGGCGGGCCGGTCAACACCTATCTGCACGACGCGTCCGGCCGGCTGGTCAGCGCGATCGACGGTCACCAGGGTGAGCAGACCACCGAGTACGACCTGTGGGGCAACCCGACAGTGGTGACCGACCGACTGGGCGCGGTCACCGTGCGGGAGTGGGACGAGCGGTCCCGGCTGACCCGTCGGGTACTGCCCGGCGGCGCCGCGCTCACCGTGGTCTACGACGAGGCTGACCGGGTCGTGGAGACGACTCTGGGTCCGGCCGCCGGTGAGGTGTCGTCGAACGGTTCGGGCCCATCCGCCGTTGCGGTGACCCGCTGCCGCTACGACGGTGCAGATCGGATCCCGTCCGAGGTCGTCGACGCCGAGGGCGGTGTCACCCGGGTCCAGGTTTCCGGCGGGGTGGTCGGCGGTGTCGTGGACGCCGACGGGATCGAGGTGCGGTTCGGCCACGACGGGTTCGGCGACGTCACCTCGGTCACCGATGCGCACGGCAACACCGCCACGGTGGAACGGGACGCCGAGGGTCGGGTGACCGCCACGGTGACTCCGGGCGGGTTGCGTACCGAGCTGGGTTACGACCGGGCGGGGCTGCTGGTGGAGCGGCGCGACCCCGGCGGCGCGGTGTGGCGGTACGGCTACACCGCCGCCGGGCGCCTGGCGTCGATCACCGATCCCACCGGTTCGCGCACGGAGGCCCGCTACGGCGCCGACGGTGAAGCCGAGCAGGTGGTCGACCCGCTGGGCCACGTCACCACCCGCCGTTTCGACACCCTGGGCAACCTGGCCGGTGTGGTCGCGCCGGACGGCGCCAAGTGGGAGTTCAGCTACGACGCCCTGTGCCGGTTGGTCGGGGTGCACGATCCGGCCGGGTCGAGCTGGCTGCGCGAACACGACGCCGAGGGCAACCTCACCGCGAGCATCGACCCGGTGGGCGCCCGCCGGGAGACAGCCGTGGACCGGCTCGGTCGGGTCACCCGGGTCGACGACGGCGCCACCTCGACCGAGTACGAGCACGATGAGCGGGGCCGGATGGTGGAGTGGCGCCGGCCGGATGGCGGCCGGACCCGGGTCGGCTACGACCGGCGTGGTCGTCGGGTGGCAGTCACCGACGCGCTGGGCGGGACGACTCGGTACGCCTACACCGCGGCGGGCCGGCTGGCCCGGGTGACCAGTCCGCTCGGTCACCAGGTGAGCATGGAGTACGACCGGGTCGGTCAGCTGACCGCCGAGGTCGACCCGCGTGGCCGTCGCCGGGAGTACCGCCACGATGTCGACGGCCGGGTCACCCGGATGACGTTCGGCGGGCAGGCCTGGTCCTACGGCTACGATGCGGCGGGCCGGTTGGCCGGCCGTCGCGAGCCGCACGGTGGTGAGACCCGGTACGGTTACGACGCGGCCGGGCGGCTCATCGAGGTGACCGACCCGACCGGTGGCGTGACCCGGTTCGGATACGACGCGCGCGGTGACCTGGTCGAGGCGGTGGACGCGAACGGGTCGGTGACCCGGTACACCCGCAATGCGCGTGGGTGGGTCACCGAGGTGACCGACCCGCTCGGCGGGGTGGTCGCGACTACCTACGACGAGGTCGGGCGGCCGGTGGCGAGCACCGACCAGCTCGGGCGCACCACCCGCTGGGAGTACGACGAGGCGGGCAGGCTGGCCCGGCGGCTGGACGCGGCGGGCAACGAGGTCCGCTGGGCCTACGACCCGTCCGGGCGGTTGGCCGGCTACCAGGCCGGCGGGTCGGGGCCGGTCACCGTTGAGCGGGACGCCCTGGCTCGGGTCGTCGGGGTGGACGAGCCGGGCCGCCGGCACCGCCTGGTCTGGGACCGGCTGGACCGGCTGGTCGCGAAGCGGTCCGGTGAGCGCGAACTGACCTGGCGCTACGACGCCGACGGCCACCAGGTCACCACCGGCAACGGCGACGGCACCGGGACGGTGTTCGGCCGGGACGAGGCCGGGGGGCTGGTGACGGTCGAGCATCCGCTGCTGGGCGCCGTGTCGCTGCGCCGCGACGGCGCGGGTCGGCTGGTGGCCAGGGAATCGGTGGGCTGCATTGAGTCGTGGACCTACCGGGACGGCCAGCTGGTCGGGCACGTCCTGGAGCGGGACGGGCGGCGGCTGGTCACCGATCTGGAACGCGACGCCGCCGGCCGGGTGGTCACCGAGACCCGCGACGGTGTGGTCGCCCGGTACTCCTACGATGCCGCCGGCCAGCTGACCGGCGCCGGCGAGCGACGCTTCGGCTACGACCAGGCCGGCCGGTTGGTCGTCGAGGCAGGTCCGGCGGGCGAGGTCTCCTACGCCTACGACGCGGCCGGTCAGCTGGTCGAGCGTCGCGCCGGGGTGGAGGTGACCGGGTATCGCTACGACGCGGCCGGGCGCCGGATCGGTGAGAGCAGCGGCCGGTCCAGCCGCAGGTATGCCTGGAGTCCGCTCGACGACCTGGTCGGTATCCACCGCGCGGGTCCGGCGGGGGAGTCGCGCACCGAGCTGAGCGTCGACGCGTTCGGTGACCTGGTCGCGGTCGATGGCACCGAGCTGGCCTGGGACCCGACCGGCGTGGTCCCCGAGGTGCGCCGGCTCGGCGGGTCCACCGTGATCGGCGCCGACGGCCACCGCTGGGCCACCACCGACGCCGACGGCCGGGTGTCGTGGTTGGACGCCGACTGGCAGGGCAGTCTCGGGGCCGGCCCGCGCGACCCGTGGGGCGCCACCGACGCCCCCGGCCCGGTGGGGTTGGGCTGGCGCGGCGAGTTGCACCTCGACGGGCTGACCTGGCTGCGCAACCGCGCCTATGACCCGGCCAGCCGCGGCTTCCTCTCACCCGACCCGCTGCCCCCGGTTCCGGGCACCCCGGTGGCGGCGAACCCGTACCACTACGCCAACAACGACCCGCTCAACCTGCTCGACCCGCTCGGCCTGCGCCCGATGACCGACGCCGACCTGGAGGCCTACCGCCAGGCCAACCAGGGCCTGAGCCTGAGCGATCTCGGTCACGGCGCCCTCGACGTGGTCGGTCTGATCCCCTTCGTCGGGGAGGCCGCAGACCTCGCCAACGCCGCCTGGTACGCCGCCGAAGGCGACTACACCATGGCTGCCCTGTCCGCCGCGGCCGCGATTCCCTTCGCCGGCTGGGTCGCCACCGGTGGCAAGTTCGGGGTGAAGGGTGTCCGCGCGGTCCGCAGCGTCGGCGGCGCCAGTGCCTGGCTCAAGGGAAAACCCTCGATGGTGCCCCGTGATGCCCGAGAGATACCCTTCACACCCAACGACAAGTTCAAGGTCGGCGAGAAATACGAATGGATTGATCCGGCCACGGGCAAGAGGGTGAAGTACCGTGCGCACGGTGTCGATCCTGATGTTCCGGATACCTTCAACGCAGGTCAAGGCCCGATCTATCGGACGCAGGTCGGTCAGCATTTCCTCGATGCCCAGGGAAACTCCTACACGAGGAAATCGGTCGACCCGAATTCGTCGGTTTTCGACGTGGACGCCGCCAACAACACTCACATTCCCTACCCCAAGGACCAGCCTCCACCGGACCAGCATCATGTTCGCGTGGCGGTGCCGAACACCGCAGGCTTCGTCGATCCGGGTGGTGACGAGCGGTGACGCGCATGGTGGAGCGGCTGAGTCCACGGCGTCGTACGCCATGACCGGCACAGTGGTCCTCAGGTCCGGCGAAACCTGCGATCTGATCGATACCGGTGTCGACGCAGGCGCACCGATCCGGGTCGGCCTGGGCTGGACCTGGCGGCGCCGGAGAAGCAGGCCCTGGGAAGCCTTCGGCTTCGCTCCGGTGTACGACACGGCGGCTCGATGTCTCCTGCTCGCCGCGGACGGTGCACTCGTCGATCAGGTCGGGTTCCGCTGGAAGGGGCAACGACTCGGCTCGGGGGCCACCGCAAACCGGTCGGTCGTGCATTCGTGGGGCGATCTCGAAGGCGAGAACGAGATAGATGATGACGAGTCTGTTGTTGTGCGGCCGCAGGATGTGCCGGATGAGGTGCAATCGCTGGTTTTCGTTGTCGTGTCGGCGTCCGGTGGTTCGCACACCCGCCTCGCTGGTGTGACGTGTCGGGTGTGGGACGAGCTGAGCCGCCAGAACCGTCTGCGCACACCGGTCGGTGACGAGGACGACACGTATGCCGATCTGCTGATCAGGTACGACCACGACATCACGGAGTCGGCCACAGGCGTGGTGGCGCTGCGACTTGACCGTTGCGATGGTGGATGGGCCGCGACCGCCGTCGGCGACCATGTCGATCACCGTTCGTGGTCGCGCTGGCTGGACGCGGCTCGGTCGCCTGCTGCCTCCTCCGCCGGATCTGTCGACGAGATGCTGGAGCTCGATGTTGCCTACGTCGATCCTGCGCGCCCGGGGACATGAGGAGCGCGGAGCCTGCGCTTGAGCGGTCGCTCAACAGGGTGGTAGCCTCGGGTTATTGAGCGGTCGCTCAACGCCGGTGCGGGCCGTCGAGGATCACCCCGGCCATCAGGCGAGCGGCCCGACCGGAGGATGTGGATGCCCGAACCTGTCGCCCACGTGCTCGACGGGATCCGCTACGCCGAGGCGACGGTGCCGCTGGCGCTGGACCCGGTCACCGCGGCCACCGGGCTTGCCCGCGCGACCCGGGAGCCCTTCGTGCTCTACGAGCGTCCCGGCGAGGTCTCCATCGGCTTCGGGGCGGCCGCCGAGATCGTGCTGACCCGCTCGGAGCTCCGGTTCCGGGGCCTCGGCGGGCCGGGGGACCGCTGGCGCGGGGTGCGCACGTCCGACCAGCCGATGCGGCAGGTCGGCGAGCTGCTGGCGGAGTGCGGGATCGATGGCTGGCGCGCGTACGGCTGGCTCGCCTTCGAGCTCAGCTACCTGCCGGACGCGCCCGACGGCATGACTCTCGGCCATCTCGTGGTGCCCACCCGTGAGGTGCGGCTCGGGGCCGGCAACGCCCTGCTGCGGGCCAGGCGCTGGAGCGACCTCGCCGAGCTGCACGGCCAGCTCGAGCGGTTGCCGAAGGTGGCGACCGGGCCGGGTGGTGACGTGCTCACCGACGACACGGTCGGCCGCGACGAGTACCTCCGTGCGGTCGCGGGCGCGGTCGAGGACATCCGGGCCCGCCGGCTGGAGAAGGTCGTGCTCTCCCGGGTGGTGCCGGTTGCCGCCCGCGTCGACCTCGCCGCCAGCTACCTGGCCGGACGCCGGGGCAACACCCCGGCCCGGTCGTTCCTGCTGCGCCTCGGCGAGCTGGGCGCGGCCGGGTTCAGCCCGGAGACGGTGCTGGAGGTGGGCGCTGACGGCGTCGTGTCCACCCAGCCGCTGGCCGGCACCCGGGCGCTGACCGGGGACCCGTCCCGCGACGCGGCGCTGCGGGAGGAGCTGCTCGCCGACCCCAAGGAGGTCTTCGAGCACGCAGTGTCGGTGCGCGGCGTGCAGGACGAGCTGCGCGAGGTGTGTGCGGACGACTCGGTGCAGGTGGCGGAGTTCATGGCGGTGGCCCGCCGGGGCAGCGTGCAGCACCTGGCCTCGAGGGTGACCGGGAAGCTGGCCGAGTCGTGTACCGGGTGGCAGGCGCTGGACCGGACGTTTCCGGCGGTCACCGTGTCCGGCCTGCCCAAGCCGTCGGCCTACCGGGCGATCCGGCGTTACGAGGGCGAACCCAGGGGGCTCTACGGCGGCGTGGTGGTGGCCGCGGACGCCGACGGTTGGCTGGACGCCGCCGTCGCGCTGCGCACCATCTTCCAACGCGACGGACGGACCTGGCTGCGGGCCGGTGCCGGCATCGTGGCGGACTCGGTGCCGGAGCGGGAGTTCGAGGAGACCCGGGAGAAGCTGCGCAGCATCGCTGCCTTCCTGGTGCCCGACTCGGTGCTGCCCGCCGCCGGCCGGATCCCGGCCTGATCGGGGCGCCCGGCATGACGGACACCCGCGCCCGGCTGGTGGAGGGCGCGTTCGCGACCCTGCGGGACAAGGGCATCGCCGGGGCGTCGGCCCGGGCGATCGCCGCGGCGGCCGGGGTCAACCAGGCCCTGGTGTTCTACCACTTCGGCAGCGTCTCCGAGCTGCTCACCGAGGCCTGCGCGCACGCGACCAGGAGCCGGGTGGCGCTCTACCAGGCCCAGTTCGCGGCGGTGGGCTCGCTCCCGGAGCTGCTCGACCTCGGCGTGCAGATCCACAAGGGCGAGCGCGCCGAGGGCAACGTGCTGGCACTGGCCCAGATGCTGGCCGGCGCCCAGTCCGACCCGAAGCTCGCCCCGGCCACCGCCACCACGCTGAGCATGTGGGTCGCGCAGCTGGAGCCGGTGCTCGACCGGGTGCTCGCCGACTCCCCGATCCGGGAGTTCCTCGACGTCTCCGGTCTGGCCCGGGCGTTCGCGGCGGCGTTCGTCGGTCTCGAACTCTACGACGGGGTGGATCACGACGGCGCGGACCAGGCGCTGGCCTCGGTCGCGCGGCTCGGCGTCCTGATCGAGGTGGTCGACGACCTCGGCCCGGCCGCCCGGGCTCTCTTGCGTGGCAAGCTCCGATCCCTGCGTTGACCCGGATGGGTGGATGGTCGGTGAACGGGAAGTGGTCCGCCACTTCGGCTACCACGCCGCCGGGCAGTTGACCGCAGACGACGACCAAGACCCATGCGCCCGCCTGGCGGGTGACCCAGCATCCCGGGACGCCACCGTCACCTACTCCACGCCTACCGGGCACCGCTACACCAGTCGAGCGCACGACTATCGCTCGGATTCGCCGGGATCGGACCCGGCTCCGCAGCCCTTCTGAGATCCCATGGCCCTACCGCAGGCCGCCTCGAAGGATGAGAATCGGTGCGGGGTCGGCTGAGCTCGTTCTCGCTTGGTGCGCGTGAACCCGTTTCTGAGACTGACGCCTGGGGCCTTCCCGGCACCTCGAAC
>JAJCYC010000253.1 GCA_029263115.1 Pseudonocardia sp.
AAGGTCTCCGGCGCGGCCAGCGGCGCGTACGGCGGCATCATCCGCGGCCTGCGCAACATCACCGCGAAGAAGCTGGACAAGGAGCCCACCTGGCGCAAGAAGGGCCGTGAGCTGACCACCGGCTACCGCAAGGTCTGGTAGTCCGGCAGTCCCTGCAGTCAGCACTCACCCCCTTCCCCCCGACCCGAAAGCAGGCGCCGCCATGACCGCCACCACTCAGGGACAGAGCACGAAGTTCCAGCCCGACGCCAACGGCCTGACCGAGATGTCCTGGGACCCGATCACCCGGATCGTGGGCAGTCTCGGGATCTACACGAAGATCGACTTCGGTAACCGGCGCGTGGCCGAGTGTCACAGCACGTCGTCGATCTTCCGCGGCTACTCGATCTTCATGAAGGGCAAGGACCCGCGCGACGCGCACTTCATCACCAGCCGGATCTGCGGGATCTGCGGGGACAACCACGCCACGTGCTCGGTCTACAACCAGAACATGGCCTACGGCGTCCGTCCGCCGCACCTCGCCGAGTGGATCATCAACCTCGGTGAGGCCGCCGAGTACATGTTCGACCACAACATCTTCCAGGAGAACCTGGTCGGGGTCGACTACTGCGAGAAGATGGTCGCCGAGACCAACCCGGGCGTCCTGGAACTCGCGAACCGCACGGAGTGCCCCCACGCCGAGGCACACGGCTACAAGTTCATCGGCGACATCATGCGCGCGCTCAACCCGTTCTCCGGGGAGTTCTACCGCGAGGCGCTCCAGGTCAGCCGGTACACCCGGGAGATGTTCTGCCTGATGGAGGGCCGCCACGTGCACCCCTCCACGCTCTACCCGGGCGGCGTCGGCACGGTGGCGACCCACCAGCTGTTCACCGACTACTACACCCGCCTGATGCGGTACGTGGAGTTCATGAAGCGGGTGGTGCCGCTGCACGACGACCTGTTCGACTTCTTCTACCAGGCCATGCCCGGCTACGAGGAGGTCGGCCGGCGCCGGATCCTGATGGGCAACTGGGGCGCGTTCAACGACCCGGACCACTGCGACTTCAGCTACGAGAACATGGAGTCCTGGGGCCGCAAGATGTTCGTCACCCCGGGCATCGTGGTGGACGGCAAGCTGGTCACCACCAGCCTGCTGGAGATCAACCTCGGCCTGCGGATCCTGCTCGGCAGCTCGTACTACCGCAGCTGGGAAGACCAGGAGATGTTCGTGACCCACGACCCGCTGGGCAACCCGGTGGACCGCAACCACCCGTGGAACCAGCACACCATCCCCGCGCCGCAGAAGCGCAACTTCGACGACAAGTACTCCTGGACGATGTCGCCGCGCTGGTTCGACGGCAAGGACCACCTCGCCCTGGACACCGGCGGCGGCCCGCTGCCCCGGCTGTGGATCACCGCGCTGGCCGGGATCGTCGACACCGGGTTCGTCAAGGCCACCGGGCACAGCGTGCAGATCAACCTGCCCAAGACGTTCACCAAGCCCGAGGTCAGCTTCGAGTGGAAGATCCCGCAATGGTCCAACGCGATCGAACGCAACCGGGCCCGGACCTACTTCCAGGCCTACGCCGCGGCTCAGGCGCTGTACTTCGTGGAGAAGGCGCTGGCCGAGGTCCGCGGCGGGAACACCAAGACCTGGAAACCGTTCAAGGTGCCGGACGAGGCCGTCAGCTGTGGCTGGACCGAGGCCGTGCGCGGCGTGCTCAGCCACCACATGGTGATCCGCGGCGGCAAGATCGCCAACTACCACCCGTACCCGCCGACACCGTGGAACGGCAGCGTGCGTGACGTGTACGGCACGCCCGGCCCCTACGAGGACGCGGTGCAGAACACCCCGATCTTCGAGGAGAACCCGCCGGAGAAGTTCAAGGGCATCGACATCATGCGCGCGGTGCGCAGCTTCGACCCGTGCCTGCCGTGTGGCGTGCACATGTATCTGGGCAACGGCAAGACGCTGAACAAGACCACGTCGCCGGCCATGCTCAACCTGGGCTGACGCTCTTCATGGGAACGACCGATACGACCGACATCGAGACCGATCCCCAGGAAACCGGGCAGCAGATAACCGAGCTGCTCGCCGCCCTCTCGGCGAACGCCGACCCGACGGTCGGTGAGGCCGCCGAGGACCTGGCGCGGCTGTTGATGGGGATGTATGGCGCCGGCCTGCAGCGCATCGTCGCGCTGCTCGCCGGCGCCGTTCCCGGCGGGGATCGACTGCTGGCCGCGATGGTGGAGGACGACCTGGTCGCCAGCTTGCTCGTGCTGCACGACCTGCACCCGGAGGACACCACCGCCCGGGTGACCCGGGCGCTGGAGTCGGTCCGCCCCTACCTCGGCTCGCACGCCGGTGGCGTGGAACTACTCGGGGTGGACGACCGGCCCCACGGGGCGGTCGTGCGGCTGCGGCTGCAGGGCAGCTGCGACGGCTGCCCGTCCTCGGCCGTCACGGTCAAGCTGGCCATCGAGAAGGGGATCATGGAGGCCTGCCCCGAGGTGCTGCGGGTGGATGTGGAGGACACAGCGGGCATGGTCAGCGATCGGAAGCTGACCCGCGAGCTGCCGGTACTGCAGATCGGCTCCGGGCCACCGGTGGAGGACGTGCCGGTCAGCTGGGTCGTACTGGACACGCCGGAGCTGCGCCCCGGTCAGTGCGCGCAGCTGGACGTGGCCGGGATCCCGGTGCTGCTGGCCCTGCCGGCGGGCGCGAACCGGCCGGAGGCCGGCGGCCTGGTCGCCTACCGCGACGAGTGCCCGTCGTGCCACCGCCCGCTCACCGATGCCGTGCTCACCGCCGACGAGCTGGCCTGCCCGTCCTGCTCGGCTGCGTACAACGTGCGGCTGGCCGGCCGAGCTGTGTCCGATTCGGACGGTTCGGGCCGACACCTCGAGCCGCTGCCGCTGGTGCAGCGGGCCGGCGGGTGGCGGCTCGCGGTGCCGAGGGTTACGGCGGGAGCGGCCCGGTGACCGCCGACGTCATTTTCGGCGCGGAGGCGGCGACATGAGCAGCACCCTGCGGCGGCTGGCGCGGCCCAAGGAGGTCACAGCGGCCGCGCCCGAAACGGCCTTCCAACGGTGCGAGATGTGCACCGCGCAGATCAACGAGCAGCTGCACTCGCATGTGGTGCACCTGGAGAACCGGTCGCTGCTGTGCACGTGCCGGCCCTGTGCGCTGCTGTTCACCGAGCGCGGAGCGGGCCGGGGCCGATACCGGGCGGTACCGGATCGATACCTGCGCGACCGAGCGTTCAGGATGACCGAGCTGCAGTGGGACGAGCTGCAGATCCCGGTCCGGATGGCGTTCTTCTTCCACAACTCCGACCTGGAACGCCCGCTGGCGTTCTATCCGAGTCCGGCCGGGGCGACGGAGAGCCTGCTGCCGATGGACGCCTGGCGGGACGGCCTGGGAGCCTCCGCGTTGGCCACCCAGCTCGAGTTCGACGTCGAGGCACTGCTGCTGCGCAAGGTGACCGACGAGTCGGGCCGGTCGGAGACCCAGTGCCTGCTGGTGCCGATCGACGTCTGCTACGAGCTGGTCGGGCTGGTGCGGATGCACTGGAAGGGCTTCGACGGCGGCAGCGAGGCATGGGAGCGGATCGACGGGTTCTTCGCCGACCTGGCGGACAGGGCGCGCGATCTCCCGGCTCCGGCCGAAGGAGGCTGAACCCGTGCTCGAGCTCTCCTTCGCCTGCGTCGACGCCCGGCCCGAGCCGTACTCGGCCAGCCCGAGCATGCAGTTCATGCTGCGGATCACCGAGGCCACCGGCGTACGGATGCACAGCATCGCGCTGCGCTGCCAGATCCGGATCGAGCC
>JAJCYC010000254.1 GCA_029263115.1 Pseudonocardia sp.
GTAGAGCAGCTCGCGGGCCCGGTCGGGGTCGGTGCGGATGAACGTGCCGATGGTGTTCAGCGCGTTGTAGATGAAGTGCGGGGAGATCTGCGCGCGCAGCGCCCGCACCTCGGCCCGGGCCAGCCGGTTGCGCGACTCGTCGAGCTCGGCCAGCTCCAGCTGGCTGGACACGTAGCGGGCGACCTGCCCGGTGGCCCGCAGCAGCACCGGCCCGGGCGTGGATTCGGTCACGGCGGCAAGTGTTCCGATGATCCGGGACTCGATCTCCAGCGGCGACACCACCAGCCCGCGCGCCGCGCAGTCGTTGCGCCCGCAGTCGATCTCGCTGTGCGAGGCCACCTGCAACCGGCCGGTGGCCAGTGCCTTGCGGGCCAGCTCGGACACGTCCGGGGCGTGGTGGTCGCTCTCGCCGTCCCAGGCCAGCAGCTCGGCGTGCGCGTCGGTCATGGTGAGCCCGCAGGTCTCCAGCAGGGTTCGCAGGTACGGAAGTGCGAACGCGGCGGACTGCTTGGACAGCCCCTCGCGCAGCGCCGGCGCGGCCAGCGAGACGGTGTGCAGGGTGGAGAAGGTGGCCCGTTCCAGAGGGGAGGCGAACTCGCGGCGCTTGGAACGCCACAACAGCACCAACGCCACCACCAGGCTCACCACGACCGTGATCAGCAGGATCAGCAGCGCGGCGGTGGAGGACAGGAACTCGGCCATGATCGGAGACTATTTCACCAGCCGGGACAGCCGGCGGTCCGCGAGCGGTTTGCCGCCGGTCTGGCAGGTGGGGCAGTACTGGAACGAGCGGTCGGCGAACGACACCTCGCGCACCGTGTCCGCGCAGACCGGGCAGGGCAGCCCGGTGCGCGCGTGCACCCGCATGCCGGAGCGCTTCTCCCCCTTGAGCTTCGCCGCCTGCTGGCCGACCGACCGGGCGACCGCGTCGGCGAGCACCCCGTGCAGCGCCGCGAACAGGGCGTCCAGCCTGTCCTCGCCCAGCCGCCCGGCCACCGCGTACGGCGAGAGCTTCGCGACGTGCAGGATCTCGTCGCTGTAGGCGTTGCCGATGCCGGCCAGCACCGACTGGTCGGTGATCAGGTTCTTGATCCGCTCGGTGCGGCCCCTCAGCAGGCCGGCCAGGTCGTCGCGGGTCAGCCCCAGCGCGTCCGGGCCCAGCCGGCCGATGCCGGGGACCTCGGCCACGGTGTGCACGACGTAGACCGCGAGCCGCTTCTGGGTGCCGGCCTCGGTCAGGTCGAACCCGGGGCCGCCGACGCTGTCCAGGTGCACCCGCAGCGCGATCGGCCCCTTGCCGGTCGGCTTCGGCGGGGCCGCCGAGGCGGTGTCGTGCCAGCGCAGCCAGCCGGCCCGGGACAGGTGGGTGACCAGGTGCAGCCCGCCGGTGTCGCCGCCGGTGTCGCCGCCGCAGACCAGGTCGAGGAACTTGCCGTGCCGGGCGGCCCCGGTGACCTCCCGGCCGTGCAGCGCCGAGGCCGGGGGCCGATAGGTCTTCAACGCGCTCATGCTGGCCGGGTCCACCCGGACCACCCGCCGCCCGACCGCGTGCGTGCGCAGGTGCTCGGCCAGTGCTTCCACCTCGGGCAACTCCGGCATCTGGGCGGGCCTCTCCGATCGGGACGGGTACCCGGGAGCCTAGTTGCTCTCCTTCCACAGGCCCTTGGCGTCGTTCGGCTCGCCCTTCATCCGGATCCGTCGGATGCCCTTGGTGATCTCCTCCTGCGACTTGGACACCCCGCGCACGGTGGCCACCCAGTGCGCGGCGTTGCGTCGGTCGGGGTTCTCCGGGTCGTGCGCGCCGGGGGTCTGCGCGGTGATCTTCCACGGGCGCCGGCTGATCACCCGGGTGACCAGGAAACCCACCACGATCAGCGCGATGAACGCCGCCCATCCGGGCACGTTGACGGTCAGCCCCGACCAGGTGAACAGCGCCAGGTAGAACAGCGCCAGCAGGCCCAGGATGACCCACTTGCCGACGGTGCCGCCGTCCACGTCGTGCTCGAAGTCCTGCCCGATGGCCGGCATCCGCAGCTGCATCTGCCGACGCACCGTCCAGGTGCGACCGTCGGTGCCCTTGACAACCTTGACCGCCATGACCCGCTTCTCCGCGTCCCTGTCGTGTCGTGCACGCGTTGTGCCCTGTCGGCGGCCACTGTCCCACATCGGGCGCGCTGAGCAGCAGATCCCGTGAGTACAGCGCGTCCGACTCGTGACTCACCCGATCAAGCGATACCCGACTCCAGTGAGTGTGTCGTCGACGGTCTCCACTGACACCGAGTTACGTTCAACGCCTCATTCGACCGCTCGGTCCGCGGGGAGTCACTACATGCAACGAACGTGGGTCCTCGCGCCCGCCGTCGTCCTCGGGGTGCTCGCACCGCAGCTGGGGACGCCGGCACACCAGCCGCACGACCTCGCGTCGTCGCTGGCCGCCGCGACCGAAGCCGCCGCATGGCATTGCGTCCCACCCAGCCGCGACCGGACCGCCCGGTTCCTCGGCACGACACCGGGCGGTCCAACGCCGCTGGAGGTCACCGGGACACCCGGGCAGCCGGCCGCGACTCCGCCCGGCGCCACGTCGTTCCCCCCGCCCGCGCCGGCCGCGGCACCCGAGGCGCAGCCGGTGCCCAAGCCGATCCCGGACTTCGGCAGCGGGTCGGGGCAGAACGCCCGGGGCAAGTTGACCGGCGTGCTGACCCGACCGGACAGCGCGAACGCGTTCACCTTCACCCTGCGCGCCGGCGAGGTGTTCGCCGCGACGGTGCGCGAGGCCGGTGGGCTACTGGAGCTGCGCGACCCCGGCGGCACCCTGGTGCAGGGTTCGGCGGTCGACCGCACGGGCATCTTCCCGGAGAACTCCCCGCTGCTCGGCGGGGGTAACGCCAGCGTCGACCACGTCGCCGCGGTCACCGGCCCGCACACCCTGACCATCCGGCGCACCCCCCGCCCGTCGCCGGCCGGAGCACCCACACCCGGCGCGAAACCAGACCCAGCTCCGGGCACAAAGCCCGCTCCGGGCCCGGGTCCCGCGCCGAGGCCGGCCGGTTCCGCGCCGAGCCGGGCCACGCCGTTGGCGGCCGTGCCGGTACCCCCGCCGGCGTCGGCGAACTCGCTGACCGAACCGGCCGCCACGCCGAGCCCGAGCGCGGCACCGAAACCGGCGACGCCGACTTCGAGCGCGGCACCCGACCAGAACCCGGCACCCGACCAGAACCCGGCGCCGAGCCCGAGTGCCGCGCCGGGATCGTCCGACGGGGCCTACCGGGCGGAGATCGGGGTGTTCCGGCCCACCGACGCGCCGGCGCAGAAGGTCGTGCTGGAGTACGGCGGGGCGACGGTGGACGTGCGTCGGTTCGGCATCGAGACCGCGAACCCCGACGCCGCGCTGAGCTCGCTGGGCACGTTCCTGGCCCGCTGGGGTCTGCAACCCGACGACGAGCCGGCGCTGATCACCCGGATCACCGCCACCGTCCGGGAGAACCTGGCCGGCGCCGGTGGCGGCCAGGTCGAGGTGCTGGAGGCCACCCGCGGCGGCCGCTCCGATTTCGGCAAACCGGGGGTCAGCCGAGTGGTGATCGGCGGCAGCGCCCAGGAGGCCGGCATCCCGACCGTCGGCATAGCCGAGTCGGTCGACCCTGGCAACTTCGCCCGCGAGGAGACCGCGATGGTGCTGCTCGACCGGCTCGCCGGGCCGGCCGACAACGTGGTCTCGCTGAACCACTACCTGCGCACCCCGGTGGACCGGGGCGCGCGGATCGACTTCGTCGGCCGAGCGCTGGGCAACATCGCCGCGCACGAGGCCGGCCACTTACTCGGCAGCTGGCACACCGACGCCGACTCCGGCAAACACGACCTGATGGCACCGGGCGACGTGGTCGGCGCGTTCGGGTTCGGCGCGGACCAGCTCGGCGGCACCCCGGACGACCTGCGCGCCAGGTTCGGCCAGGACCGCTACGCCCCGGATGAGGGGTTCACCGGCACCGAGGACACCCGCAACCGCACCATGGTCGGCCTGCGCGCGACCCCGGGCCAGGGCTGAGCGGACCCGGCACGTGGACGTTCCCGGACTGGAGCGGCTGCGCAAACCCGCTGAACGTGCCGACGTGGCCCACCGATCGCACCTCCGGTGGGCCACGCCGTCGCGCGGGGCCGTGCCGATCGGCCTGATCAGAATGATCAGGCCCTGATCAGCAGTTACGGCCCGAGTTGATGCAGTTCGCCATCAGATTCAGCACGCCCTGGGGCGCGATCGCCATGAAGTCGGCGTGCTCGGTGCGCGGATCGTGGCGCTGGTCGGGGAACGAGTCCAGCGCGAAGTTCCGCCCGTCGGGCCGGTCGTAGGACAGGGTGATCCGCAGCTGCGGGATGGACGTGAACCCGTCCTCGCACCCGCCGTCGTCGTCGGCGAACGCGGTGTGCGTGCGGTGGTTGGCCGAGTCGAGGTTCTCGCCGTCCCAGCAGTTCGGGAAGTCGATGATCCGCATCAGCTTGCTGCCTGCCGGGCACAGCGGGTACTTGTCGGTGATCCGGTTGGTGAACCCGGTGCAGGTCCACTGCGCCATCTTGTTCGCCTCGCCGTTGCTCTTGATCTTGGCGTCGCCGGTGATGATCGTCAAGTCGTCGGGCAGCGCCTCGACCTTGCCGGCCTTGCTGCCCAGGAACCGCAGCTCGGCGCTGCGCGGACGCAGGATCCGCCCGACGTTGCCGTCCTTGCCGCCGCCGTCGCGGTCGGCGTCGACGTCGCTGCCCCGGGTGTCGCGCAACACCGGCCAGAAGAACGTCGACTGGTTGTTGCGGTCACAGGTGGTGCCGGCGGCGTGCAGGCTCTCCTCGTCGGAGAACGCGTCGGAGTCCAGGTTGCCGACGTAGTCGTGCACGTGCTGGGCGCCGTTGCGCTTGCCGGGCGCGACCATGAAGTTGTCCGAGTTCAGGTGCCGGTTGGCGTTGGTGCCGCAGCGGGCGATGAAGCTGCCCGACGAGCCGTCGCGGCGTTCCTTCGTCAGGTCCTCACCGGCGTCCACCTGCTGGATGTCGACGAAGTCGTCGTCCTCGGGCGGACCGGCCTTGTCCCGGCCGGGGAACTCCTCGTCCTCCTCGTCCTTCGCCTCCTCGTCCTTCTTCTTGCCCTTGTCGTCCTTGTCCCCGTCCCTGTTGCCCTTGTCCTCGTCACCCTTGTCGTTCCCGCGCCCGTTCTCCCCGTCGCGGTCCTGACCGTCGCCGTCCCGGCCGTCCCGATCATCGGCCGCGTCGTCGGAGTCGCGGCCGGCGCGGCGGTCACCGTCGGACTCGGCACGTTCACCCCGGCGCTCCGCACGGGAGTCCCGGTCCGCGCTCGCCGACTTGACCGAGTCCGAGCGCGAGTTGTGCGCCGCCGCCGATCCGGTGGCCATGGCCACGCCGCCGGCGACCAGCAGGGCGACCAGGACGGCGATCAGCCGGGTCGGTCGGGGGACGCGATGTCGGGCGGAGGGTTCCATCAGAGTTCTCTTCTCGGGTTGAGGGGAGCGAGGATCAGGTTGCGGTGCCGGCGCGGCCGGCGGTGGGTCCGGATCAGGCCGAACACGCACAGCGCGGCCAGCAGTGCCACCACGCCCAGCGGGGAGGAGCGGTCGGCGGCCGTCGGGTCGTCGATCGCGGCGGGGACCACCAGACCGGTGCTCTCCAGGTTGCGCAGCTGCCGGTCCAGCAGTTCCGACGCGTTCGCGGCGAGCGCGGCCACCTCGGAGTTGCCGGTGCCGGCCCGCACCCGGTCGACCTGGGCGAGGGTGGTCGCGGACGCCGTGTGCAGCCGGTTGACCAGCGCGAGGTCGTAGTCCGCGCCGGTCTCGCCGGACAGCTCGGCCAGCCAGGACTGCTGCTGGGGGGTGGGCAGGCTCGGCACCAGCACGCCGAGCCGGGTGGCCGCCGCCAGCACCTCGGGTGCCAGCGTGTCGTGGTCGGCCGCGGTGGCTGCGGCGACCGCCCGCACCGGCTCGGCGCCGGCCATCAGCCGGGCCTGCTGGGTGAGCGGGGCCTGCCAGAGCCCGGCCTGCCGGACGGCCACGAGCATGGCGCGGTCGGCCGGGGTGAGCGGGCCGGACGGGGTGTCGGTGACCCGGTCGAACCCGGACGGCACCGCGTCCGGGGTCGCGGACGGCAGCGCCGACCAGGTGAGTACGGCCACCACCAGTCCGGTGGCGACCGCCAGGACTGCGGTCATGCGGACGAGCCGCGGTGGTTCGGGGAGCACAGCGGACAGCACCTTTCGGCTAACCTCGGAACCTGGGCAGCAGCCGGCGTCGCGCGACTGCGCGCAGGGCACCGCACCGACGCAGAGGCGTGGAATTCGCGGGGAGCGGTTACCGCCTCGGCCTACCCGTGCGGGCGGGGGAAGCTGGGGAGCTGACCCGCACGATTCGAACCTAGGGATGGACCCCCGCCGAGGTTGCGCAAACTGAGAGGGGTCCAAACCCGGCGGTCGACCCGGCGCGCCCAACAGCGGCCGATGCGTCCACCCGCGTGAGCCTGTTGGCCCGCTCGCAGCAGCCCGGGCTCAGGAGACCCCCGGCGACGCTGGGCCGCCCGGGTCATCCCGTCACTCGTCGATTGTCATCGGTCGCACAGCGCGTAACTCTGGGGCGGGTGCAGGCCCGACCGACCACGTTGCTCCATCGACACCGGGTGCTGCTCGCGGTGTCCCCCGAGCGCGCCACCCCGGGACTGCTGCGCGCGTTGCGGGCCCACGGGTTCGACCCGAACCTCACCCACGACGGCGCCCGGGTGCTGGACGCCGCGCAGGCGGCCACCTTCGCCGCGGTGCTGCTGGAGGTGGGGCTGAGTGGTCTGGACACCGCCGGGGTGCTGTCCGGCCTGGCCCGGCTGGCTCCGGAGACCCCGCTGCTGGTGCTGTCCCCCCGCGAACTGCGCGACCAGCTCGTGCCCCGGCTGCGCGGCGACCGGGACGACTTCCTGACCATCCCGTTCCACGTCGACGAACTGGTGGCCCGGCTGCGGCTGCGGGTGCGGGAGCAGCCAGGAGAAGACCGCACGGTGGTCCGCCGCGGCGACCTCACGGTGGACACCGCGCTCGGGCTGGTCAGCGTCGACGGCCAGCTGATCACGCTGACCCCGACCGAGTTCGCGCTGCTCGGCGTCCTGGTCAGCAACCCCGACCGGCCGATGTCGCGCGAGCAGCTCACCTCGATACTGTGGCGCGACCCGCCCTCGTCGAACGTGGTCGAGGTGTACGTCGGCTACCTGCGCCGCAAGCTCGGCCCGGACCGTATCCGCACCGTGCGCGGCCAGGGCTACCTCCTGGAGGACTAGACGGGGGCCGGGGTGGCGCGCTTGGCGGCGAGGCGTTCGGGGGTGGGCCAGCGCACGTCGTAGGCCCAGCCGGCCTGCTCGAACCAGCGGATCACCCGGGCGCTCGGGTCGATCTGGCCGCGCAGCGCGCCGTGCCGGGCGGAGGTGGGGTCGGCGTGGTGCAGGTTGTGCCACGACTCGCCGAACGACGGGATGGCCAGCCACCACACGTTGCGCGACTGGTCACGGGTGGCGAACGGCTCGGCACCCCAGACGTGGCAGATCGAGTTGATCGACCAGGTGACGTGGTGCAGCAGCGCGATCCGCACCAGGGTGGCCCAGAAGAA